>CAYZLI010000018.1:30076-36103 GCA_964479195.1 uncultured Rhodocyclaceae bacterium | reverse complement strand
GTCGTCGTCTTGCCCGAGCCGGTCGGGCCGCAGACGAAGAACAGGCCGTAGGGCTTCTCCACCACCTGTTTCAGCCGCTCCAGGTTGTGGGGCAGGATGCCCAGCTTCTCCAGGGGGATGGGCTCGCCGGCGGCGAGGATGCGCATCACCACGTCCTCGACGCCGCCGGCCGAAGGGATGGTCGCCACCCGCAGCTCGATGTCGAGCGGGCCGAACTTCTTGAACTTGATCTTCCCGTCCTGGGGCTTGCGCCGCTCGGAAATGTCCAGGTCGCACATGATCTTGAGGCGGGCCACCAGGGCGTTGCGGTAGCTCGCCGGAATCTCGATGTAGGGCGCCAGGGACCCGTCCTTGCGGAAGCGGATCATGGTCTTTTCCTTGCCCGGCCGCGGCTCGATGTGGATGTCCGAGGCACCCTGGTTGTAGGCGTCGACTATGATCTTGTTGACGAGCTTCACCAGCTCGTTGTCCGCCGCCGCCGAGATGTCCTCGCTGGACAGATCGACCGCCTCGTCACCCTCGTCCAGGCCGGAGAGCAATTCCGTGACGGTGGTGGTGTCCCCGCCCAGGCCGTAGAACTGGTCCAGGGTCTGCTTGAATTCCTGGTGGGTGGTGACCCGATAGACGAGCTTGCTCTTCGGAAAGACGTTGTTCACGATCCGCGAGCTTTTAACTTGCTCCGGATCCATGGTGAGGACGACGACCCCCTCCTTCGTCTCCTCGATCGGCAGCCACTGGTTCTGCTCGACATACTCCCGCTTCAGGTTCTTCAGGAGGTCGATCGGCTTGACGCGGTCGGCCTTGAAGGACTCGTAGGGCACGCCGAAGAACTTGGACAGCGCCTGGCCGATGGCCGGCAGCTTCACCTGGAATTCGCGCAGCAGGACGTCCTCGATGTCCATGCCCTTGCGCCGCGCCGAGCGGGTGGCCAGATCGAACTCGCCGGAGGACAGCACGGCATCGGCGACCAGGTGGTCGTATTTCGACTGGACCGGGTGGGCCGGCTTCTGCCGCTGGGTGAAGGCGATGGCCAGGGTCTCGCACAGCCCCTTGACGCCCTCCTCCGCCACCGCGGGAAAGGGCACGCCGCCCTTGTTGTTGATGAGCTGCACCACCCCGAGCAGCTCGCCGCTCTGGGCATCGGCGATCGGCCCCACCAGCATCTGCCTGGTGCGGTAGCCGGTGCGGTTGTCCACCTCCTGCAGGAAGTGCAGGGCGGGCGAATGGGACTTGAGCTCGGCCTCGTCGTAGACGTCGCGGATATTGATGGTTTTCCTGGACAGGGCGACGAAGCCGGCGATGCTCTGGTCGGCGATGGGCAGCCTGAGGTCCTTGAAGGAGTTCAGTCCGGTCTTGACCTTGGAGACGATGGAGGCCTTGTCCTCGCTCACCGCGTAGATGGTCAGGCGGTCCGCATTGAACAGGGTGCAGATGTCCTGCGACAGCTCGAGCATGATCTCATCGATGTTCGCCGTCGCATGGATCTTGTTGGTGACCGCCTGCAGGCTCTTGAAGAACGTCAGCCGGCTGGCGACGTCGCCCATGCCGCCCGCATCCTGCGGCGCACCGAGTACAGCACTCATTCCGATGGTCCCCTTTGAGCCATAGGGATCGCCCTTGCTAGGCGGCAGCGCGCAGCCCGCCCTCGAGCAGATAGGCCTTGTAGCCCCGCTGCGAGAGCAGGAAGGCGGCCGCGGAGCTGCGCCGTCCGCTCTGGCAATAGACAATATACTCCTTGCCCCGGTCCAGGGAGCCGAACACGTTGCGGATCTCGTTGAGCGGGATGTTGATCGCCCCGGGCAGCCTGTCCGCAATGCATTCGGCGGCGAAACGCACGTCGAGCCACACCGCCCCGTTGGCCACCTTCCTTGCGGCTTCCCCGGGCGAAACCCGGTGGAGCAGCGGCTCCCGGAGCAGCTCGACGAAGTCCTGCTTGGCAAGCCGCAACAGCACCCCGTCGGTCTTCATGGTCACGGTCGCATTACGCCTGGCCTCGGCCACCAGCGCCTCCTCGCCGAAGGCATCGCAGCCCTTCAGCTCGGCCAGTTCCACCGTGGCGCCGCCGACCTGGCGCGTCACCTTGCAGCGCCCGCTCTCGATGACATAGTAATAGTCGCCCGCCTCGCCCTCGCGGATGATCGCCTCGCCGCGTTTGGCCTTCATGCGCTCGAAGCGGCCGAGCAGCTCGGCGATGTGGGCTGGCGGCAGGACCGCCAGGGCGCCATGGGCCAGGTTCTGGGCCGTGTACATCCCGGACATGGTGCGCCAGTCGGTCTCGCCCGCCGCATCCTGCAGCCCGGCCGACGCGGCATGATGGGCGGCCGCCACCTGGTCCCAGGTGAGCATGATGTCGAGCAGGTTCTCGTCGATCCGCAGCAGTTCGATGTTCGTGATGGCCTTGGCCTCGCGGAACGCCGGCCGGCCGTTGCCCAGGGCGCCGCTCGCCGCCTCCGTACCGCCGACGAGCACTTCCGAGCTGCCGTCCGGGTAGACGAGGCGCAGCTCGCCCTTGACGAGGTAGACCGCCTGGCCGTCCAGCCCCTTGAGGTGGAACGGATCATGGCCACGGCCGATCCTCTCCGCGCCGCACACCAGCGACAGCTCGCGCAGGCTCTGGGCCGAGAGGGCGTTGAGCGGCTCCAGTTTCGCGAACGACTCGATCGGTACGGGCTGTGCGCTCATCGGCTCCTCCCCAATTACAGCTCGAACACCTGGTTGTTCTGCAGCATGCGCGGCCGGTATTCGCCGACGCACTCCTCGATCTCCCGCATGGTCAGCTCGATCTGGCCGGGCTTGAGATGGGTGATGTAGATCTCGGCCTCGCGCTGCAGCTTGAGCAGCTCCTCCTTGAGCATGGCGGGGCACAGGTGCTTGGAGACGATCGCCAGTTGCCGCTCACGGTTGGAAAACGCCGTCTCGATGATCAGGTAGCGCAGGTTGCGGATCTTGTTGACCGCCTTCCACAGCTCGTCGCACACCGTCGTGTCGCCGCTGAAGACCAGGCTCGCCTCGCCCGAATCGAGGCGATAGCCCACCGCCGGGACCGTATGGTTGGCGGGCAGCGGCGTGATGCCGCGGCCGTCGATCGTCGCCGTCTGCCCCTGCTTGAGCACGGCATAGCGCAGGAACGGCTTGTCCCGGTTGGGGATCTCCGTGAAATCCGGCCAGACCGCCCAGTTGAAGACATGGGACTGGATGATCGCCAGCGTCGCCTGGGTGGCATGCACCGTGAGCGGCCGGTTGCGCATGTCGCCCACCGTATCGACGATGAACGGCAGGCAGGCCACATGATCGAGATGGGAATGGGTGAGGAAGACGTGGTCGATGAGCGACAGCTCGGCAAGCGAGAGCTCGCCGACCCCCGTGCCGGCATCGATCAGGATGTCGTGGTCGACGAGCAGCGAGGTGGTGCGCAAGTGCCGGCCGCCGATGCCGCCGCTGCAACCGAGGACACGGACTTTCATCTTGGAGTCGCTCTTATTTGGTTTCGAACCGCCACACGCCGTTCCAGTCCGGATCCGGCGGCGACTTGCGCAGCAGGGCCACCCGCTCCATGTACTTGCCGTACAGCCCGCACGCCGGCGCCATGCGCGTCAGGTTGAGCAGCGCCAGCTCGGCCTGGTCCCAGGCCTGGGTGCGATAGTGGCGCAGCGCCTGGTTCCACAGCTTGACTTCCTCCTGCACGTCCTTGCGCACCGCCCCCTCCAGGCCCAGCGGCTCGTAGATGGCCACCGGCTCCTCCTTGCCCTTCACCTGCACCCGATCCACCTCCCGGAAGACGATGTCCCGGATCGCCTGGCGGGTGGCCTCGCCCACTATGATACCCACGCCGTACTGCTTGGTGATGCCCTCCAGGCGGGAAGCCGTATTCACCGCATCCCCCATCACAGTGTAGGCCTTGCGCACGATCGACCCCATGTCGCCGACGGTCATCTCCCCGGTGTTGATGCCGATGCCTATTTTCAGCGCCGGCCAGCCGCGTGCCGCGAGCGCCTGGTTCAAGGCCGGCAGCGCCGCCTGCATGTCCATCGCCGTGAGCACGGCGTGGCGGGCGTGCTGGGCATCGGCCACCGGCGCCCCCCAGAAGGCCATGATGGCGTCGCCGATGTACTTGTCCAGGGTGCCGCGGTTGCGGCGAACGACGGCCGTCATCGCCGTCAGGTACTCGTTCATCAGGTGGGTCAGCTCGTCCGGGGTCAGGCTCTCCGAGATGGAGGTGAAGCCGCGCACGTCCGAGAAGAGCACGGTCAGCTCGGCCTTGCGCCCGTCCATGCTGTAGGACTCGGGGTTGCGGCTCATCTCTTCCACCAGCTCCGGCGGCACGTACTGGCCGAACAGCTCGGTGAACTGGCGCTTCGCCCGCGACTCGACGAAGTAGCCCCAGGACATGTTCAGGGCGAACAGGCCCAACACCATGAGCAGGCTCGAGGCCAGGGGCAGCACCAGGCCGCCGTACTGCCAGAACCCGAGGTTCACCGCCACCACGAAGGCCAGCACGCCGAGCGACAGCAGGCTGGCGCGCAGCGGCGAGAGCAGCGGCAGCAGGAACACCATGGCCAGGCCGCAGGCGAGCAGCAAGACGACTTCGGCCCCCAGCACGTAGGGCGGCTTGTGCCTGATCGCGCCGTCCAGCATGCCGGTGATCAGGTTGGCGTGGATCTCCACCCCCGGATAGGCCCCGCCGACAGGCGTGGCGCGCAGGTCGAGCAGGCCCGGCGCCGTGGTGCCGATGAGGGCGATCTTGCCCTTCAACTGCTCGGGCCGGAGGCGGTCGGCGAGCACGTCGGCGATCGAATAGTAGCGGTAGCTGCCCTGGTAGCCGCGGTAGGGGATCAGGGCGGCGGCGTTCTCGTCCACAGGGATGCGCAGCGTGCCGCGGGCCGTGGGCAGCTCGATGGCCTCCATGCCCTGGTAGTCGCTGCCTGAGGCGCGGCGCTCCTCGGGAAACCAGGGCACCACCTTGGGCTGGCCGAGTAGCGCCCGCACCATGGCCAGGGACAAGGCCTCGTAGTACTTGCCCTGGTACTCGGCGATCATCGGCACGCGGCGGGAGATGCCATCCAGATCCACCACCGGGTTGAAGTGGCCGCCGCCCAGGGCCGCCTGCTGGAACTGCGGCAGGTTGCCGCCGTGGTATACCCATTGCGTAAAGGGGATGCTGCGGCCGGCGAAGCTGCCCTCCGGCAAGACCGGCGCAGGCAGGGCGCCGCTGGAAACACCCTCGGCCCGGTTCGAGAGGTAATAGCCGAGAATGACGGCGCGGCCCTTCAGCGCCTCGGCCAGCTGCCCGTCCCGGTCCAGTTGCGGGCGCAGCGCCCGGAGGGTCGCCTGGTAGGCGGCGCTGTCCTTGAGCTCCCGGCGGGCCAGGGCATCGAGCACCTTCAGGCCGGAACTCTCGTCGGGCTCGGCGAGCACCACGTCCAGGCCGAGGAGCAGGAGGCCGTATTGGTCGAAGAGCTTGCGCACCAGCTCGGCGACGCGATCGCGCCCCCAGGGCCAGCGGCCGAGCTCGGCGAGGGATTTCTCGTCGATGTCGAGGATGACCACCCGCTCGTCCACCTCCCCCGGCAGAGTCAGCCGCAGCTTGGTGTCGTAGATGATGGCGTCGAGGCGGCTGACGAAGGCGGCCTCGTACAGGCCGGCGACGTGGCCGAGCAGTCCAAGCAGGACCAGCAGACCCAGCGCGTAGCGGATGAGATGCTTCCTCAAGGCTCGGGCACCGTGAACGAATCAGGCCTTGAGGAAGAATTCCATCTTCACGCCGGCGATCTCGATGAGGTCGTGATCGTGCAGTTCGCGCGGCTGGGCGTCCAGGGTCAGGCCATTGACCACCGGAAACTGGGCGCCCTCCACATGGGTGATGAAGTAACCCTGCGGCCGCCGGGTGATGACCGCCACCTGGACGCCGGGCCGGCCCAGCGTAGTGAGATTCTTCGTCAGCTCCAGCTCCCGGCCGGCGTTGGCCCCCGAGAGGAGCTGGATCGCGGCGGCCGTCTGCGCGGCGGCCGCGGGGGACGGGGCCGCGGC
>CAYZLI010000018.1:0-29976 GCA_964479195.1 uncultured Rhodocyclaceae bacterium | reverse complement strand
GGAGCTGGATCGCGGCGGCCGTCTGCGCGGCGGCCGCGGGGGACGGGGCCGCGGCCGGCTCCGCCGGCTTGCGCAGCATCTCCGGGCGCAGCACCATGGTCTTCTCCAGGTCCGCCGAACCGGCCTGCGTCGCCGTCTCGTTGATGTACTTGAGCTTGTACTTGCCCAGCTCGACGACGTCGCCGTTCTGCAGGAAATGCTTCTTGATCGGCTGCCCGTTCACGTAGGTGCCGTTGGTGCTGTTGAGGTCCTCGAGAAAGGAGTCGTTGAGGATCGTCACGATCACCGCATGCTCGCCGCTGATCGCCAGGTTGTCGATCTGGATGTCGTTGTGCGGCTTGCGCCCGATGGTCGTGCGCTCCTTGGAGAGGGGAATCTCCTGGAGCACCAGGCCGTCCATGCTCAGGATCAACTTAGCAGCCATGTTGCGTCCTCATCTAAACCACTCCAGCAGCCGCGCAAGCCAGCCGCGGGGCGCGGCATGCTCGTGCAGGATGCGCACCAGTATCACGGAAACGTTGTCCCTGCCGCCGCTGTCGTTCGCGGTCTGGATGAGCTGGGTTGCCGCCAGGCCGAGGTTGGCCGCGAGTGTCCGCAGGGTGAGCGCGACCTCCTCGTCCTGCACCATGTCGTTGAGCCCGTCGGAGCACAGCAGGTAGATGTCCCCCGGCATCGTATCGTAGTCGCGGATTTCCGGTTGCACCGCCGGGTCGACCCCCAGCGCCCGCGTTACCAGGTTCTTGTTCTGGGAGTGGCGGGCCTCCTCGGGCGTAATCATGCCGCTGTCGATCTGCTCCTGCAACAGGGAATGATCGCGGGTGAGGAGCTGGAAATCCTCGCCGCGCAGGCGATACAGGCGGGAGTCGCCGATGTGCGCCACGGTCATCATGTTGTCATAGAAGGCGGTCACGACCAGGGTGGTGCCCATGCCCGCGTATTGGGGCTGGCTCTGCGCCGCCTGAAAGATGGCCGCGTTGGCCCGGGCAATCTCGTGCTCCAGGGCCGTATGGGCGTAGAGCTTGCCGGCGGCGTCCATCCGGTACGGCGCCGTCTTCCGGAACGCCTTCTCCAGCTCCGCGCCGAGCAGCGAAACGGCCATGCCGCTGGCCACCTCGCCCGCGTTGTAGCCGCCCATGCCGTCGGCCAGGACGGCCAGCCCGAAGGCCGGGTTGGCATAGACCGCGTCCTCGTTGTGGGAACGGACCATGCCCGCATCCGTGCGGCTGACCATCTGCAATGCCTGGCTCAGATCCATCGCGTCCCTCAGTTCCCCGCAGCAGTCGAAGCCGGCGGGAAGGCGCAGGCGCGCAGATCAGCCGCCATTTCGGCGCCCGCCTGATAGCGTCGGTCGGCATCCTTGGCGAGCGCCTTGTCGATGATCGCCGCCAGGCAGGCCGGCACCTGCGGGTTGAGGCTGCGCACGTCGGGCTGCGGCTCGTTGGCGATCTTGAACATCAGTTGCGCCATGGACTCCCCCTCGAAAGGCAAGCGGCCGGTGCACATCTGGAAGAGCATCACCCCGAGGGAGAACAGGTCCGAGCGCCCGTCGATCTTCCTGCCGGCGAGCTGCTCCGGCGACATGTAGCTGGGCGTGCCCAGCACCATCCCGGTCCTGGTCCTGGAAGAATCCGTGATGCGGGCGATGCCGAAATCGGTCACCTTGACCGCGTCGGACTCCGGCTCGTACATGATGTTCGCCGGCTTGACGTCCCGGTGCACCACGTGATTCTCGTGGGCGTAGGCGAGGGCCTCGGCGACGCGGGCGACGACGCCCATCACCTTGGCCAGGGGCATCAGGTTGCCCGGCTTGGTGTAGGGCACCAGGTCCTTGCCCTTGAGGAACTCCATGGCGATGTAGGCGAGGTCATGCTCCTCGCCGGCATCGAAGATCGTCACGATGTGGGGATGATTCAGGCGCCCCGCCGTCTCGGCCTCACGGAAGAAGCGGGCCTTCACGTCGGCCAGTTCGTCCTCCTCGAACTCCTGGGACAGGGCCATGGTCTTGATGGCCACCACCCGGTTGATCTTCGGGTCGCGCCCCAGGTAGACCACGCCCATGGCGCCCTTGCCCAGCTCCTTCTCGACCTGGTAGCGGCCGAGCATGGGCTTCTCCACCTGGCCGCCCTCGAGGATCAGGGTGCCGCCCGCCGCCTGGCGCCCACCGCCCAGCATGACCGTCTCGGACATGGCCTTGGCGCGGGCCAGCCGCGCCGGCAGATCGCGGAACTCGAGCTTGTAATCCGCCATGTAACGGAACACGGCCTCCGCCTTGTTGAACTGGCGCTTGCGCTCGAAGTCCAGGGCCAGGTTGTAGAGGTTTTCCAGGAGCCCGTCGTCGAGCGGGCACTTGCGGAACTTGTCGAAAGCCATGTCGAGCTGGCCCTGGCCCTGGAAGGCCAGTGCGAGCATGCGGTTCGATTCGGCGGATTCGGCCTCGGACTTTTCCTTGCCGCGCTCGGCGACGAGAAAGCGCTTGGTGGTGAGCAGCAGATGGCCCACCAGCAACAGCGTGGCCGGGACCATGAGCTGCAGCCACAGGAGCCGGGTCGTCATGAGGGCGAAATGCGCCGCGACCAGCGCCGCGAACAGGCCGGCGGTCACCGCCGCCCCCGTGCCGGCCTTCAGCCGGGGCAGCGCCGCGATGAGGTAGACAGCCACCAGCAGGAAGGCGGCCCGCTCGGCGATCCAGCCCCAGGTGGGCACGACGAAAAAATGCTCCTGCAGAATGCTGGACACCGCGTGCGCCTGCATCAGCACCGCCGGCATGGCGGGGGAGACGGGGGTGACGAACATGCTGCCCACGCCCGCCGCCGTAGGGCCGATCAGCACGATCCTGTCCTTGTACTTGTCCAGGGGGATCTTGCCCGTGGCCACGTCGAAGAAGGAATCCACCGGGAAAGCCGGCCGGCCGTCCCGGTCCTTGTAGAAGAAGGTGTTCATCTGCATGACCGGGTCGGTGCCGATCGAAAGCCCGCCCAGGCGGACGGAGTCCCCCAGCCGGACCTGGATGTCGGCCACCCCCAGGTTGAGGCTGCGGGCGGCGATCATGAGGGAAAGGGAGGGATAGAACTCGTTGAAGTGCATCAGCACCAGCGGCTCCGTGCGGATGCCGCCGTCCACGTCCGGATTGACGTTGAGGTGGCCGATCGCCGCGGCGCTCTGGCCGAGGGCTTCGACCACCGGCGCCTCCACTTCCGCGGTGAGCAACGGGGTGTCGCCGCCCCGATCCACCTTGGTGAGGCCGTTGTTGCGTACGAACTCCGGCAGCGGCCGGTCCGGCCGGCCGCGCGGCTCCCCGAGCCGGAACAGCATGGGCAGGATCACATTGCCGGCCCGGGTTACGGCTTCGCCCAGGCGCCGATCGGTGTTGAGCCTGCCCTCGGCTTCGGCCAGCACGGGTGCGAACTGCCCCAGCGGCGCCGGCTGGCCCGCCAGGGCCTCCGCACCGCCGTCCAGGGGCACCCCGCCCACCTGGCCGTAAATCTCGATGAGCTTATTGATGTAGGCGAGCCCGGGATCCAGTTGAGGCTCGGAGAAGAAGACCGTTCCGGCGATGACCTTGGCCTTGGCATTGGCCAGGGCATCGATCATCCGGGCGTGAATTTCCCGGGACCAGGGCCAGCGGCCCAGGTTGTCGATGCTCTGCTTGTCGATGGCGATGACGGCGATCTTGTCGCTCGGTGCCCGGAACGCCGCGCCGACGCCCAGGTCGTAGGCCTTGCGCTCGAGGCTCTGCAGCAGGTCGCCGTGGCCCGCGACCAGCATCGCCACGCTCACGGCTGTGCCGAGGAACCAGTCGGTCTTCCAGAACCCCATTTTCGCCACGCCGCTCTCCCCCCGAATTCATTGCCGTTCTACTCATAGAAACAGCAAGTTATTCGTAATTCTTACCGGCAAACCTGA
The DNA here is from genome assembly GCA_964479195.1 of uncultured Rhodocyclaceae bacterium. Lineage (GTDB taxonomy): Bacteria > Pseudomonadota > Gammaproteobacteria > Burkholderiales > Rhodocyclaceae > Desulfobacillus. Next base: position 26,073 of record CAYZLI010000018.1, on the reverse strand, counting down.
GGACAGTCAAATATTTCTGGGCAGGCCGGATTCGGCGCATCGCGGCGTTGCGGCCGGCTCCTATTCGATGCGCTGCTCGAGGGGGGGCGCCTTGCGCGCCGCCAGCCAGTGGCCGGCGAGCACCACGATCGCGGCGCCGGCGGCGCCGACCGCATAGTGCAACCAGCCCGGCAGGCCGCCGATCCACGCTTTCACGGCCCCGTCGCTCACCATCATGCCGCCAGCCACGTAGCCGAGCAAGCCGGCGCCCAGGGTGACGACGATCGGGAAACGCTCCATCAGCTTGAGGAAGATCTGGCTCGTCCAGATGATCAAGGGAATGCTCACCGCCAGGCCGAAGATGAGCAGGAAGATGCTGCCGCGGGAGGCCGCCGCCACGGCAATCACGTTGTCCAGGCTCATGATGAAATCGGCGACGATGATGGTCCGCACCGCCCCCCACAGGTGGGAAGCCGCCTTGATCTCGTGCTCGCCGTCCTCCTCGGGCATCAGGAGCTTGACGCCGATCCAGATCAGCAGCGCGCCGCCGATGAGCTTGAGATACGGGTAATCCAGCAGCGTGGCGGCGAAGGCCGTCAGCATCACCCGCAGGCTGATGGCGCCGAATACACCCCAGAGAATGCCCAGCTTGCGCTGCTTCGGCGGCAGGTTGCGGCAGGCAAGCGCGATCACCACCGCATTGTCGCCGGAAAGGATAATGTCGATCGCGATGATCTGCAGCACCGCGATCCAGAAGTCGGGGTTGGAAAGTTCAGGCATGGCGCCCTGTATGTCTTATGAGAGGGGCGATTTTACACCGCCAGGATGAGAAAGCCGCGCCGGCTTGCGCCCGACGCGGCTCGCAGATGCTTTGTCATCCCCGCGCAGGCGGGGATCCAGCGGCTTTGGCAACGACACTGGATTCCCGCGTTCGCGGGAATGACAATCGACTTACAGCACCGCCTTCAACAGCTTGCCCATTTCCGCCGGGTTCTTGGTGGTCTTGATGCCGCAGGCTTCCATGACCGCCAGCTTCTCCTGCGCCGTGCCCTTGCCGCCGGAGATGATGGCGCCCGCATGGCCCATGCGCTTGCCGGCCGGCGCGGTGACGCCGGCGATGAAGCCCACCACCGGCTTCTTGTTCCGGCACTCGTTGGCGTACCACTGGGCCGCGGCCTCCTCGTCGGAGCCGCCGATCTCGCCGATCATGATGACCGCGTCGGTGTCCGGATCGTTCATGAACAGTTCCAGCACTTCCTTGTGCTTGAGCCCGTTCACCGGGTCGCCGCCGATGCCCACGGCCGTGGACTGGCCCAAGTCCAGATCGGAGAGCTGGCCCACCGCCTCGTAGGTGAGGGTGCCGGAGCGGGAGACCACGCCGATGCGGCCCTTCTTGTGGATGTGGCCGGGCATGATGCCGATCTTGATCTCGTCGGGGGTGATGACGCCGGGGCAGTTGGGCCCGACGAGGATGGTCTTCTTGTTCTGCTTCTTCATGCGGTCGCGCACCTCGACCATGTCGCGCACCGGGATGCCCTCGGTGATGCAGATAACCAGATCGAGGTCGGCGTCCACCGCCTCCCAGATCGCCGCGGCGGCGAAGGGCGGCGGCACGTAGATGACGGAAGCGTTGGCGCCGGTCTGCGCCTTGGCGTCCTTCACGGTGGCGTAGATGGGGATACCCTCGAAGTCCTCGCCCGCCTTCTTGGGGTTCACGCCGGCGACGAAGCAGTTCTTGCCGTTGGCGTAGTCCCGGCACATGCGGGTGTGGAACTGGCCGGTCTTGCCGGTGATGCCCTGGGTGATGACCTTGGTGTCCTTGTTGATGAGGATGCTCATGCTCGGGTTCCTTACTTGCCGGGAGTGTTGGCAGAAACGGCGGCGACGATCTTCTGCGCGGCATCCGCCATGTTGTCGGCGGAAATGATGGGCAGGCCGGAGTCCTTGAGGATCTGCTTGCCGATGTCCTCGTTGGTGCCGCGCATGCGCACCACCAGCGGCACGGCGAGGTGCACTTCCTTGGCCGCCGCCACCACGCCCGTGGCGATGGTGTCGCAGCGCATGATGCCGCCGAAGATGTTGACCAGGATGCCTTTCACCTTGGGGTTGGCGAGCATCAGCTTGAAGGCTTCCGTCACCTTCTCGGTGGTGGCGCCGCCGCCCACGTCGAGGAAGTTGGCCGGCTCGGCCCCGAAGAGCTTGATGGTGTCCATAGTCGCCATGGCCAGGCCGGCGCCGTTCACCAGGCAGCCGATGTTGCCGTCGAGCGAGATGTAAGAGAGGTCGAACTTGGAGGCCTCGATCTCGGCCGGATCCTCCTCGTCCAGGTCGCGCATGGCGACGATGTCCTCGTGGCGGAAAAGCGCGTTGGAATCGAAGTTCATCTTGGCGTCCAGCGCCACCACGCGCCCGTCGCCGGTGAGGATGAGGGGGTTGATCTCGGCCAGCGAGGCGTCGGTCTCCCAGAAGGCCTTGTAGAGGCCCTGCAGCACGCTGCGCGCCTGGGGCACGGAGGCCTCCGGCACGCCGATCTTGCGCGCCACGTCGTCGCCTTCCGCGTCCTTGAGGCCCGTGGCGGGATCGACGAACACCTTGTGGATCTTCTCCGGCGTGTGGGCGGCCACTTCCTCGATGTCCATGCCGCCTTCGGAACTGGCCATCAGGCAGACCTGCTGCGTCACGCGGTCCACCACCATGCCGACGTAGAGTTCCTTCTTGATGTCGGCGCCTTCTTCGATCAGCAGGCGGTGCACCGGCTGACCCTCCGGGCCGGTCTGGTGGGTCTTCAACTGCATGCCGAGGATCTGGCCGGCGTAGCTGCGCACCTCGTCCGGGGACTTGGCCACTTTCACGCCGCCGCCCTTGCCGCGGCCGCCCGCATGGATCTGCGCCTTCACGACCCAAACCTTGCCGCCAAGCTCCGCCGCTGCCTTGACCGCCTCGTCGACGGAGAAGCAGGGCTTGCCGCGCGGGGTGGTGACCCCGAACTTTCTCAGGATCTCTTTACCCTGATATTCATGGATTTTCATGCTCGTTCCTTGCTGAATGATGAAAAAAGCCGGTCAGCCGGTCTGCTTTGGGCCGGCGCGAAAGGCAACGCCGGGCTGTCTCCGAGGATGGTCAGCGGGGGACAGCGGTGGGCACGCAACGGAATGCGTGCGGCGGCGCGGCAGGACTCCAGGCGGGCGGAGCATGAGGCGAACCGGCTATCCCAGGGGAAGGCTATAGGATTATTGCAGTCGCCCATAATATCACATTATGGGCGACTGCCCGAGGCGGAAGATGAGAAGCGGCCGGACGGCCGCGGCAGGTTGCGGCGGGCTCAGCCGCGGGCGGCCTTGATTTCCCGCAGCTCCTCGGCTGCGTCCTGCTGCACTTCCGCCAGTTCCTCCTCGTCGAAGCCGAGGTGGCCGAGGACCAAGGCGCCGTGGGCCAGCCATTCGGCCTCGTCGGGCATGTCGAGGAAGCGGGCGACGATGTGTTCGGCGAGGAGGCAGATGGCCGCGAGATCGCGCACCGGGGAAGGCGTCTCGTCGCTGTCATGGCGCAGGATGTCCAGGTCGTGATGCACGCGGATGGCATGGACGATCAGCGGCGGCAGTTGCCAATTGCGCGCCAGCATCGCCCCCACCACCACGTGATCCGTGCCATGGCGCTCGCTTTCCACCACCGGCACCGGCTTGGCCGAGCGGTTGGCCAGGGCCAGGGTGTCCTTGTAGTCGGCAAAGCGCTGCATCAGGATGGGAATGCCGCAGTCATGGAAGAGGCCGAAGGTGTAGGCGTCTTCCGGCGGGATGCCGGGCAGCCCCCGGGCCAGCCGGGCGCAGACCACGGCATGGAAGTTGGAACGGTCCCAGAAACGCTCCATGCTGACGCCCTTCGGCGACAGGACGCGCTGCAAGGCCAGCCCGGTGACGATGTTCAGGATGTTCTTCAGCCCGAGCACCGCCACCGCCTGCTGCACCGTCTGGACCTTGTTGCGCAGGCCGAAAAAAGGCGAATTGGCGGTCTTCATCATGGACGCGGCGAGGCCGACGTCGCCGCTGATGAGGCGGGTGAGCTTGAAGAAATCCACTTCCGGCCGCCGCGCTTCTTCGATGAGCGCGGCAACGACGCTGGGGCAGGGTGGGATCGAGATGCTCTTGAGGATTTCGGCGGCGCGATCGCTGGCGATCTCGGTACGAACGGCTTCGGCGTGCATGGCGTTTCCCCCTCGGAACAGACAAGCCCTACCGACCCAAGGCAACCCAGGGAAACGCGCGCCAGGATATCGCCGTCGCGACGGCGAAGAAGCAGCCAGATCCGGCGGCCCCGCTATCGTAGGGCCCGCGCCGAGCGCGGCACCCCTTAGACCGGAGACTTTGCGTCCCTGCCTTTCGGACAGGTATGCCTTTGTCAGATACCACCGGCAAGTCTATTGGGACATGGATGTCCGGTCAAGTCAGAAAAATGCCGACATGATTGGTTCCCAAGGCGGCTACGAGGATCCGGGCACTGCCCCTTTTTGACCACCTATACCATTCGATATACAGATCGGAAAATAGTCTCTTTAGAATCAGCGCATTGGCAACTTTTGCTCATCAATTATCTGATATCAAGAAACGCGTCAGCATGTAACATGTAATTGACATTACCTCGCCAGCATGTCCATAATCTCCCCGCCAATCGAAAAAACGCATCCATTGCCCGGCGATGGGGGAGCACGATGCTGCCGTCTGCGGCGGCCATACGGCCGGAAGATCTGTCGTGGTTACTGGGCACTCTCAGCCAGATCGGTCGGACGCCCTTCGATCCTGCACTGGTCTTGCAACACTTCCCGCCCCCGCATACGCGGCTCACGCTCCACGAGGCGGCCCGGGCCCTGGGGTTCAAGACGGGCGAGAAGCGGGTTGCCGCGGACGAATTGGCGCGGCTACCCTTTCCCTGCGTTGCTTTCCTGAAGCGTCCGGACGCGTCCGTCTCACCTCCCGGGCCAGCCGTCGAGCGCCCCCATCTTCACGCAGTCGATCCGGACCGCCCCGAGCCGGAGACCGGCGGACCACCGCCCGAGCCCGCGCGCCCGGCGCTCCTGCTCAAGACGGATGGTCAGAAATTGCTGTTCTTCCGCGCAGGCTCCGGCACTGCGGAAACCATCTCCCTTGAAGAGTTCGATGGTGTCTTCGAACCCATACTGACCCTCGTCACCCGGGATCCTTCCTCCTCCACGCAGACGGAAATCGAAGCGGGGCGCTGGGGCGGCTTGGCCGCCGACGCACCCAAGTTCGGTTTCCGCTGGTTCCTGCCCGAGCTGCTCAAACACAGGAGAATCTGGCGCGACGTCCTTCTTGCCTCCCTTGCCATCCAGCTCGTCGGGCTGGCCACCCCCCTCGGGACCCAGGTCATTATCGACAAAGTGGTGGTGCATCAGACCCAATCCACCCTCGTCGTCATCGCCGTAGCACTCGCCCTGTTCCTGCTCTTCACCGCCGCCATGAGCTGGCTGCGCCAATACCTGGTGCTGCACACGGGCAACCGCATCGACGCCGTGCTGGGCGCCCAGGTCTTCCGCCACCTCCTGCGCCTGCCGCTGCCCTATTTCGAAGCCCGCACCACGGGCGTTCTCGTCGCACGCCTCCACGGCGTGGAGACCATACGTGAATTCGTCTCCGGCGCGGCAGTAAGCCTGATCCTGGATTTCCCCTTCCTACTCATCTTCCTGGCGGTGATGTTCTGGTATTCGTGGCAGCTCTCGCTCATTGCCGTGCTGCTGCTCGGCCTGATCGGCATCCTGAGCTTCCTGGTGACTCCCCTTTTCCGCCAAAGGCTCAATCGCCAGTTCCTTCTCGGCGCCCGCAACCAGTCCTTCCTCACCGAGTACGTTTCGGGCATCGCTACGGCGAAGTCCCTGCAGATGGAAGCTCACCTGGATCAGAAATACGACGACTATCTCGCCTCGTATCTCGGCGCCGGCTTCTCCACCAGGCAGGTGTCCAACACCTACAACGTCGTAGCCAACGCGTTGGAACAGGCACTCACGCTCGCCATTCTCGTCGTCGGCGCGCTGCTCGTCATGCGCAACGACGGCTTCACGGTGGGCATGCTGGTCGCCTTCCAGATGTTTGCCTCGCGCATGAGCCAACCCATGCTTCGCCTTGTGGGCCTCTGGCAGGAATTCCAGCAGGCAAGCATCGCCGTGAAGCGCCTTGGCGACATCATGGACATTCCGCAGGAGCCCCACGCCCTGGTGCCGAGCCGGGAAACGGGCGGCGCGGGCCGCATCGAACTGCAAGGCATCTCTTTCCGCTATTCGGACCACCATCCCTGGCTCTACCGCCACCTCAACCTCACGCTAAAGCCCGGTCATCTCACCGTGCTCATGGGTGCCTCCGGCTGCGGCAAGAGCACGCTGGCGAAACTCCTGCAAGGCTTCTACCAACCTGCGGACGGCGCGATTCTGCTGGACGGCCGGGACATCCGCCATCTCGCCGCCAACGAGCTGAGACAAGCCTACGGCGTCGTCCCGCAGGAAACCGTGCTCTTCGCCGGCACCATCTACGACAACCTCCTCATGGCTCACCCTCACGCCGGCTTCGAGGACGTCATCGCCGCCTGCAAGCTCGCCGAAATCCATGACGTCATCGAGAAGCTTCCGCAGGGCTACCAGACACCGATCGGCGAGCACGGCGTGGGGCTCTCCGGCGGGCAGCGCCAGCGCTTGGCCATCGCAAGGGCGCTGCTCAAACGCCCCAAGATCCTCATCTTCGACGAGGCAGTCTCCAGCCTCGACCAGCCCACCGCCGAGCACTTCGCCCAGACCATCAACCGGCTCAAGGGCAGTGTGACGATGCTCTTCATCACGCACCAGATTCCGAGGGGCTTGCAGGTGGATGAGGTTTACTCGTTCGGGGAACGGCCGAAACAGATGGCGGTGGTCGAAGACGAACCTGAGAAGGGGGCCAAAGATGAGTAAGGCGATGGTGCGGGCTCTTGCCTGGGCGGGTGCGCGCAGGCTGCAGTTCTACCGCGGCGTGCCCGGGCTCACCCCGGACGACCACGCGGATGAGCTGCTCGATGGGGGCGCGGGCTGCAAGCACGGTTTACGCAAACGCCGGTGGGTGGGTGGAAGCAGCATGAAGCGGTGTATTCCATTCCACGCTCCCGGCCGCGGGAGACTGTTCTGCGCACTAGCCGTTGTTTTCGTCACTTGCGGAATTGTGTCGGCCGCCGACATGCGCGCATCCGCGGCGCTGTCGCCCGCGGTGCAAAACGCGCGCTACGCGGTGACAAGCTTACCCAGCGCGCACGCCTTTCCGAACGGCGCCGCCTGGGTCATGGCACCAGGACAACAGGGCTCAGGCCTGGCTTGGCTAGACAACCGCCGGGTGATGTTTATCGGGTTCGTGCCCGATCGGTTGGAGACGAAAGGGTTGTATGTCTGGGACGTGATTGGAAACGAGGTCAGTCAATACAGCAACCATGACCATTTCTGCTATGCGCAGGGCCATATCGTCGCCCAAGAGGTTCGAGAGTATCTGAACGACTTTACGCTCAGACCAACACGTTACGGCTCCCTTGGGCACGAGAAGAATGACGTGTGCGACATCAAGACGAAGAAGGGCTGCCTCGGCATGTTAAACATGAGCTGCAAGCCAAAGGAATACCTGGACCAGCACCCGCTCGGCCCCGAATCGTCGGCCACATTCGAGCTTCGCAGCGGCGACGGCGTGCTGGTCACCATGGTCGCGATTCCGAAAGGCGCGAAGGAACCCACCACCGTCGAAGAATGGAAGAAGCTCTACAGCAGACCCTTACGGCTACTCAACCAACATCATCCCAAGGGCAGGCCACTTCCCATCATCGCCATCGAGGATTTGCTCGCACGTAGCGCGGCGTATTCCCCCTACGCCAAGCGCTACGTATTTTTTCCAAACAATCCGATAGACGGGCAGCCGAGACACTCGACCAATTGGCCCCAAGGGCGACCCCAACCCGTGTACCTGATGAACGCGGATGGAGATGTTGAGACGATTCAGGTCCCGAGCCGGTCAGATTGGACCGACATCATTCTTGCGCTGCCCGCTTTACCGGGGCTGGTGTTTAAGGGTTCGGGCGGCTACGCAAACGACTGGGGCGGGTTGTTCCTCAAAGGCAACCGTGAAATATGGGCCTTGGACCGCGGCCGGGTGGAAACCTTCGCCGTCTCGCCCGACGGCTGTCGGGTGGCCTGGGCCATCATCAACGACTACGGCAAGACCCGCAACGTGCGCTTCAACCGGATCAAATCGATCAACTTCTGCGAGGGAGGCAAGTAAATGGACGGCATCGAGAAACTGTCGCGTTCTAGCCTGGTCGCCTGCGATCAAGCGTACCAAGCTGCTATTTCCAACGGCACCGTACTGGCGCCCTATCCCGATTCGGGAGCAGCCGACGCCTATCCCAACACCATGCCCGCAAGTTTTTACGATCCGGTCTACGTGGGCCTGTCCGGCTGGACGGTCTTCGACCGGGTCGACGATCCGCAGACCGGCTTCGGCGCCACAATCTACAAACGGGTCGCCGATGGAAAAACCGACTTCATGGTCGCAATGCAGGGCACCCGCGGCCCCAACGCCCAGGATTGGTACGGCAATGTGGGATTCGGAGTCGACAGGTGGAACAGTGACAAAGGCGGTCAGTTGCTTATGGCGAAGCTGGAGGCCTTGCTGACAGGCACCAACGGCGACAGACTCACAGGAGACATCATCTTCACCGGCCAGTCCCTGGGCGGGGCGTTGGCGGAGTATGCCGCCTACGACTTCCGCAGGGAGATAAACGCGAGTGGCATCGCTGACTTTCCGAACAGCCGTATCGCCCTCGTCACTTTCAACGGCCTGGGCGGCATCGCCGGACTGCAGCAGATTTCGTCGGACCGCGGTCAAATCTTCGATTCTTCGCTCCTCTCCGGCACCACCACCCGCCACTACTGGGTGCAAGGCGACCTCGTCAGCCGCCTGGGCGAAGGCACGGGGGCGCTGGCCGGGCAGAACCACCTCAACGGCGCCGGCAACGCCTACCGCCTGGACTTCTTCGCCGAGAGCACGGTGGACGGCCAGCCCCGGTGGCTCTCCGCCGTCGATGCCCACCGCATCGAGACGGGCTTCTATGCGGGGATCAATGGGATCGGATCGAATTTCGCTTTCCTGAACGCCCAGCAGGCGAGCCTCACCCCGCTGCACGTGACCAACCTCGCCCAGGCGGGTGCGGCCTTCGGCAATCTCTACAACTCCTACGATTCGGCCCGCGACGGGGAAGCGACCGCGCGCCTGGTCGCCACCCTGATGTACGGGTTCGCCTTCGGCGACCCGGAAGAGATCCGTGAGATCACCCGCGCCTTCGGCGAAAGCTTCTACCGCAGCGGCGCCGTCAGCCGGCAGAAGTACGAGCTCATCACCGGCACCCTGCCCGACATGGTGAGCGACTTGGCCAAGACTCCCGCCGGGCTCAATCTCCAGCTGCGCTCACTGATACTCGCCAGCGTGCTCGATGCCCTCGAGCCGGGCGCCACGGTGTCCCAATCGACCCTCGACGCCCTCACCCAGGCCAACGCCTTGTACAACGACACGGCGCGCTATCCGGCGAACGCGACGCTGGACGCCGTGCGCGCCGGCGCGCTGGCCGTCTTCGAGGCCCAGTTCGGCCAGAGCGACGACAAGCTCCGCGTCTCCCTGGCCGTGGCCCGCAAGCTCGTCGCGGACTCCATCGGCGACCCGGCGCTCTACTCCGCGATCCGGAGCGTGACGCACGAGCATCTGGACGAACTGGTCACCCTGCTCTTCGAACCGAGCAATTCCGTCACAAAATTTGCCGCCAAGCTCGCCTACCATGCCCTCGCCGGACAGACCGACTGGGCGGTGGCCACGGGCCAGCTGGTGGGCTACCTGGGCGCATTCGTCAAGGCCATCGGCGAAGTGCGCGGCCTGGCCGAGGCCACACTTCAGGAGCTCGCCGGGGATGCGGCCAATGCGGTAACCAGCTTGGCCAAAGGCCTGGCCAATGCCGATGCCGACTTTACCAATGACTATGCCGACGCCACCACCGGTCTGGGCGAGTTCTCCGGCTGGAGCGAGGAACACACGGCGGTCACGGGCTTTACCGGGAGCTTCAAGTCCTTCGCCGAAAACCTCCTGGCGCTGATCACCGGCTCCACCAACGCCTATGGCGAAGAACTGGCCCGAACCCTGAAGGACGCGGAGACGCTCGTCACCGGTGCCGCTCAAACCCTGGTCCTGCGCCCCGGCACGGGCGCCAATCCCTTCGATGCGCAAGGCTTCGACCCGGAAGCCAACCCGGTTGCGGCGAGCAATCTCAAGGAAGGCGGGGCGCAGAGCTTCACCGTCTATCTGCCCTATGAAGCCGGCGAAGCCGGGCAGAAGGTCAAACTGAGTCTCGGCGGCCCGGCGGCCGGCGCCTTCGAGGTCTATGCGGACGGCCAACGCCTTGCCTCGGGCGCGACCGGATTCGAGCTCACCGTCGCCGCGGGCGAACGGCAGGCCACCTTCACCCTCTTCGCCGCGGGCGAAGTGGCCGCCGACCAGACGCTGGGCTTGATCGCCCAGCTCGTCGATGCGAGTGGCACCCCCACCCACGCGAGCCACCTGGAACTCACCCTCGCCCTCGCCGCGGACAACTCCCCCCTGCGCGCCTGGACCGGCACCGCCCGCCCCGACGTGGCCGCCTCCGTCCTCAACACCGAACTGGGCGCGGGCGAGCGAGCGCGCCTGGACGGCGGGGCCGGCGCCGACTACCTCCTCGGCGCCGCGGACACGGTCTATGTCAATGACTGGCCGGTGACGACCGCCCCCGTCGCCGATGCCTTGCTCGGGGGCGACGGGGCCGACTGGCTCCAGGGCGACCAGGGCGCCGACCGGCTCGAAGGCGGCGAGGAGGCGGACCTGCTCGTGGGCGGCCAGGGGGCGGATGCGCTGCTCGGGGGCGCGGGCAACGACGTGCTCTGGGCCCTGGGAGAAAACCGCTACGGCTTCACCCCGCTGCTCCAGGGCGAAGCAACCCTGACAGAGTCGGCGGCCTTCGACGAGCTGTGGGAGCTCGTGGGCAGCCGCTTCCGGATGCTCCCCGGCGAGCCGGGGCTCGATGCCCAAGGCTACCTCAGCGCCGGCTACCGCATCGACTTCGGGGCCGCCGCGAGCGGCGCCTGCACGGGGCGGCACTGGCAGGCGCGCTTCGATGCGGTGACGGTCAGCTTCGAGCCGACCACCTGGCGCTACACGCCCCCGGCGGCGGGCGACGCGCATGGCGGCACGGTCCTGCTCACCGACCCGTACGGGCGCACGCAAACCTACCGGCTGGAGACCGGCACCTGGGCGAATGTGGAACTCGCGCCCAACGGCATGCCGCTTTCCGGGGAGTTCAACCGGGGCGTGGCCGGACTCAGCCGAAGCGATGCGGACAAAATCGCCGTAGTAGCGAACGACGCCTGGGCGCGGGAGGCAGCGTAATGATCCTACGAAGCAGGATAGCCTCGTTACTGCGCGCCGGGCTGGCGCTGCTCGCCCTCGTTGCCGTCACGTCTTATGCGGTTGAGGTCAGACAATTCGAAGTCGAGGTGGCGCCATCCAGCGCTCAGGTTATCCACTGGATCGACGACGATCGCATTGTCTTCAAGGGCGTCGTGCATGCGCCTGAGCGAGCCGAGACGCAGTACCCCGGCAAGCGAATCGGCAAGCTTGCAACGCTCGATTTGCGAACCGGCAGAATCAACTGGTACGAGGAGTTCAACGGACAGATATGCGTTGATGGCGGGCGCGTCGCGCTCGAACAGGTGGACGATGTGCGCCAGCCTGCTGCCGGTCGGATCGTTAGCCGCTTTTGGCTCATGCGGGGCACCCCTGGAACGCTGGAACGCCAGGAGGTGACGAGGGAGTATCTGCAATCCTTCGATTTCAGGACGAACTGCCGCCCCGAATCCGAACTTCCCCCGCTGCCAGCATGGGCACAGGAGAAGCAGGGGAAGGAGGGCGCCCGATTCATGCGCCTGCGACCGGAGCACGGGTTTGTCGAGCTGGCAATTCATCCCCGTCCTGGAATCAAGCCGAATCCCGCATATCCAGTTCGCATTCATCCACCCCGTGCCCAGGGCGTGCAAGGCGTGCCGCTGGCGGATATTTTCACCAAGCGGCTAAAGGAAGGCTATTCCCTCTCGCCCCTTCGCTGGGATCGCCACAAAGGTGCTTACCACCTTTATTTGGACTACTACGCCTGGCCAACGCCCGAGGACGTAGTCCTCACCCACTGGTGGCTGTTTCCGGACGGCCGCGTGGAGGAAATCGTGACCTACTCCAGAAGGCGCGACTGGCCCGTCACGTACGACTACCGGCTCATTCCCACGCACGCCGGGGTTTTCATCGTCGGCGAGGAGCCGCGTATCGTTCCCGAGACCGGTCGATCCGGACTCTACCGGCTGCTGGACGACAACACCCTGGAGCGCATCTTGCCCGGGCGCGTCGGCGCCTGGGCACTCTCGCCGGATGGCTGCAAGCTCGCGGTAGGAAACGACAGCCGCCCGAGGGTGGAGGGCAATAAGCAACACACACTGCAGGTCATCAATCTTTGCAAGGGAGAACAGAAATGACGACTACGCCGCGCACCACCGTCGAACTCTCGAAACTGCTCCTTCTCGCCTGCGACCAAAGCTACTTCGACGCCGGCCACCCGGCGCATGCGACTCTGGGGCCTCTGCCGGACAAGAGCTCCACCGATCCGGCCTACGACGACCCCAGAATCTACGCCGATTCGCCCACATTTGCCGGTGCCGGAGCGGGCTACACGCTGCTCGACACGATCGACCGCTCCACGCAGAACGGGGCCAAGCTGGTGATCTACCGCAACGAGACCACCAAGGACGTCATCGTCGCCTTCGGCGGCACGGACGGGCTGGATGCCCAGGACTGGGTGTCCAACACCCAGCACTTGGGCTGGAACCAGTGGCAGGCGTTGAAGGAGCCATTGCTCGCGAAACTGGCGGCGCTGCAATCCGGTGGGGACATCAACGGCCTGCACTTCACCGGCCAGTCCCTGGGCGGGGCGCTGGCGCAGTATGCGGCCTACGAGCTGTTCAGGGATGAGCGCTTCAGAAACTTCGATGGATCAAAAGTCTCCCTGACCACCTTCAACGGGCTGGGCGCGGTCTGGGGCCTGACGGCCACCGGCGATGGCAAGCCGGGCTATTCGGCGGCGGACATTGCGGCCTTCAACGGCAAGCTCGGCCAAGCCGCCCACTACGTGGTGGACAACGACCTCGTCTCGCGCCTCGGCGGGGGCCACATCGGCGCGGCCAACACGGTCATCCAATTCGACTGGACCTATCTCGCCGGAGAATCGGCCGGCCGTCCCATGGACGTGGTGGACGCCCACCGCATCGAGACCGCCTTCTACACGCACCTGATGACCGGGGACGAGTTTGCCGGCGGACGGGAGCTGTACGAAGGCCCGGGCTATCCGCTCATCGACGCCCAGGGCGCCGCGCAGTGGGCCGGCATCCTGGGCAACCTCCTGAACAACGAAAGCGTCGGCCCGGTGGAATCCGTCTTCCGGCTGGTGCTGGGGCTTTCCGGCGGCATCCTCACGGCGGACGCCAACGAAGTCAACACGGTCGCCCAGGAGTTCATCCGCGCCAACTACCGGGCCGGCAAGCTGGGCGAGGCAAGCTACCAGTTCCTGAGCAGCCTCAACCTGGGCTGGGTGGGCAAGGCGGCGCTCGTCAACAAGGTGGGCGGCGCGCTGATGGTGGGCTCGTTCCTGGGCAGCGTGCTGGTGCAAGCCGCCGAGGCCGTGGGCTCCGCCCTCGGGTCGTTCTTTGGTACCGTGGGCGGCTGGATCGGAGCCGCCTTCAGTGACAGTGCCACCCTGCCCGCCGTCGCGGCGAGCAGCGAAGCCGAGGCCATCGCCAAGCTCAAGGCCGCCCTTGCCGCCGAGCCCGAGGCCTTCCAACGCGCCGAAGACAAGGCCGCCGCCCAGCGCCTCAAGGATCAGTTGGGCGCCGCCAACGTCACGGGGGTCCTGGCCCAGGCCATCGCCGAAGGCGGCGAACACTGGCTGCTCGCCGGCGAGCAGGCGCTCGCCGCCGCCATCCTGGAAAGTTCCGCCTATGCCGCGCTCGGTGCCGAGGCGCGCGCCCAGGCGCTCGCGCAAGGGCTCATGGCCTACCAGCAACTGGCGCTCTCCGGCGCGCAAGCCGATGCCGCCCTCGCGACACGGCTGGCCGGCGACATCGACACCTTCTGGCAAACCGAGCTCGGCGCGGCGCTGGCCAGGCTCTACCCTGACTACCTCAACCCCGGCGACGGCACGTTGCAGTTGGCCGGCCTCAATACCTACGCCGACAAGAAGAGCTTCACCGACACGCTGCTCGGCGGACTGCGAAGCGCGGCGGAGCTGGTCCTCTCCGCCTTGAGCGGCACGGCTCAGGCTGCGGAGGTCGAGCGCAGCTTCGAGCAAACCCTGGACGGCATCGAGCTTGCCGCCCAAACCCTCGTCCTGCGCCCCGGCACGGGGGCGAACCCCTTCGACACGCAAGGCTTCGACCCGGAAGCCAACCCGGTTGCGGCGAGCAATCTCAAGGAAGGCGGGGCGCAGAGCTTCACCGTCTATCTGCCCTATGAAGCCGGCGAAGCCGGGCAGAAGGTCAAACTGAGTCTCGGCGGCCCGGCGGCCGGCGCCTTCGAGGTCTATGCGGACGGCCAACGCCTTGCCTCGGGCGCGACCGGATTCGAGCTCACCGTCGCCGCGGGCGAACGGCAGGCCACCTTCACCCTCTTCGCCGCGGGCGAAGTGGCCGCCGACCAGACGCTGGGCTTGATCGCCCAGCTCGTCGATGCGAGTGGCACCCCCACCCACGCGAGCCACCTGGAACTCACCCTCGCCCTCGCCGCGGACAACTCCCCCCTGCGCGCCTGGACCGGCACCGCCCGCCCCGACGTGGCCGCCTCCGTCCTCAACACCGAACTGGGCGCGGGCGAGCGAGCGCGCCTGGACGGCGGGGCCGGCGCCGACTACCTCCTCGGCGCCGCGGACACGGTCTATGTCAATGACTGGCCGGTGACGACCGCCCCCGTCGCCGATGCCTTGCTCGGGGGCGACGGGGCCGACTGGCTCCAGGGCGACCAGGGCGCCGACCGGCTCGAAGGCGGCGAGGAGGCGGACCTGCTCGTGGGCGGCCAGGGGGCGGATGCGCTGCTCGGGGGCGCGGGCAACGACGTGCTCTGGGCCCTGGGAGAAAACCGCTACGGCTTCACCCCGCTGCTCCAGGGCGAAGCAACCCTGACAGAGTCGGCGGCCTTCGACGAGCTGTGGGAGCTCGTGGGCAGCCGCTTCCGGATGCTCCCCGGCGAGCCGGGGCTCGATGCCCAAGGCTACCTCAGCGCCGGCTACCGCATCGACTTCGGGGCCGCCGCGAGCGGCGCCTGCACGGGGCGGCACTGGCAGGCGCGCTTCGATGCGGTGACGGTCAGCTTCGAGCCGACCACCTGGCGCTACACGCCCCCGGCGGCGGGCGACGCGCATGGCGGCACGGTCCTGCTCACCGACCCGTACGGGCGCACCCAGACCTACCGGCTGGAAACCGGCACCTGGGCGAACGAGGAGTTGGCGCCCAACGGCATGCCCCTCTCGGGGGAGTTCTACCGCGGCGTGCCCGGGCTCACCCCGGACGACCGCGCGGATGAGCTGCTCGATGGGGGCGCGGGCGAAGACCTGCTCATGGGCGCCGGGGGCAACGATGCCCTCAACGGGGGCGAGGACGCGGACAGGCTGTTCGGGGCGGCCGGCGACGATGTCCTCGCCGGGGGCGCGGGCAACGATTTCGCCGCCGGGGGTGCAGGCAACGACGCCCTGGGCGGCGGCGACGGCGAGGACGAGCTGTGGGGCGAGACCGGGAATGATGCGCTCAGCGGCGGCGCGGGCGCGGACAAGCTGTACGGGGACGGCTCCAGCACCACGCTGCTGGAGGAGGACGGAAACGACGTCCTGGCCGGCGGCGAGGGCGACGATCTGCTCCTCGGCCAGGGCGGATCGGATGAACTCTTCGGCGGAGAAGGCGACGACGAGCTCTACGGGGATGCGGACGAAACCCCGGAGCACAAGCAGGGCGACGATCGGCTGGAAGGCGGTGCCGGCAATGACACGCTGCTCGGCTACGGCGGCCAGGATGAATTGTACGGCGGGGACGGCAGCGACTGGCTGGAGGGCAACGCCGGGGACGATCTTCTCGAGGGTGGCGAGGGAGACGACACCCTCGTGGCCGGCGCGGGCAACGACCGCCTCGCCGGCGGCCGGGGCGCCGATCTCATGGTGGGGGGCGAGGGCGACGACGAACTCGATGGCGGCGCGGACAATGACGAACTGCAGGGCGGCGACGGCGGGGACCGGCTGACGGGGGGCGGCGGCGGCGACGCCCTGTTCGGCGAGACCGGCGACGATTTCCTGGAAGGCGGCGCGGGCAGCGACGAGCTCATCGGGGGCGAAGGGAACGACACCTACCGGTACGAGGCCGCCGACGGCGTCGACCTCATCGACGACACCCAGGGCAACAATGCGCTGCGCCTGGGCGGCGGGCTCGATGTGTCCGACGTTAGCCTGTTCCGGGCGAACAGCGAGGGGCAGGATCTTCTTCTCAAGTTCAGCGAAACCGATGAGATTTACATCGTCAATGGCTTCCTGGGCGCGATCAACCGCTTCGAGTTCGAGGGCGGGGAGACCCTCGATCTGGCCCAGCTCATCGCGCGGACATTCCGCGGATCGCTCAACCTCTGGCGCGGCACCCCAGGCAACGACGAGCTCGTCGGCGGCAGCGGGGACGACCGCCTGGAAGGCGGCGCCGGCAACGATCTGCTCAGGGGCGGTACGGGCAATGACACCTATCGCTTCAACGCGGGCGACGGCGTCGACACGGTGGACGACCGCAAAGGCCGCAACGTCGTCAGCTTCGGCCCCGGCATCACCGCCGACAGCCTTTCGGTCAGCACCTACCGGGAGTCGTGGACCTGGTACCAGAACCTGATGATCACCTATGGGCCGAACCGGGACATCGTCACGGTGAAGGACGGAGCCTTCGGTGCGGTGGCCGAGTATCGCTTCGACGATGGCCAGGTGCTGACCATCGACCAGCTCATGGCGCGCATCTCGACGAATCTCACGCTCTACGGACGCAGCGGGGATGAGACGATGTACGCGGGCCAGGGCGCCGACCAGCTCTACGCCGGGCCGGGCAACGACGCGCTGCACGGTCAAGGCGGACCGGACAAGCTCTATGGGGAGGCGGGGGACGATCGCCTGTACGGCGGCGAAGGCCGCGACCTGCTCGACGGGGGCGAGGGCAACGACGAGCTGGCCGGCGGCGCCGGCAACGACTATCTCGCCGGCGGCGTGGGGAACGATGTCTATGCCCTCGATGCGGGCGACGGGCAGGATGCGATAGTAGACGGCACGGGCACCAACGCGATCCGGTTTGGCGAGGGCGTTGCGCCGGACAGCGTACGTGCCTCCGTGCGCCAGTACATCGACGGCGGCACGACCCTGCGCCTGGACTACGGCACGGCGGGGGATTCCATAGAGATCGCGGACGGCCTGCTCGGCAGGTTCCGGGAAGTGCGCCTGGCGGACGGCACGATCCTCTCCCAGGAAGCCCTCGCCGTGGACCTGCCCGCGCTCAACCTGCGGGGCAAGGACGAGGCGGATCGCATCGTCGGCGGCAACCAGGCCGACATCCTGGACGGCGGGGCCGGCGACGACGAGATCGTCGGCCAGGGCGGGGACGATGCGATCAGCGGCGGGCGCGGCACGGATCGCCTGGAAGGCGGTACCGGAAACGACGCCTATCTCATGACCTGGGGCATGGGCGCCGACACGGTCGAAGACGACGGTGGCACGATCCGCCTCGCCGGACTAAGCCCCCAGGATCTCACATTGGAGCGAGAGGGTGACGATCTCGTGGTCGGCATCCGCGGTGCGCAGGACAGGATGCTCATCCGCGACTACGCCGCCCATGCCCAAGCCTGGTTCGTCCAGGCCGAAGGGGCGGCGCCCGTCCAGGTGGAACAGGCGATGACCGAAGCCGCGCCGCCGACCGGGGTGGAGGGCTGGTGGGCGCTGTTCCGCGACCGTCTGCGCTATGCCTATTACGGCCAGTTGGCGGCCGATGGCTACAGCCCCGGGGCGGACGGGAAGTGGCACAAGTATCAAACCCATGCCGACTGGGCGGGAAGCACGACTTGGCACAACATCGCCATCTATCAGGAGACGCCCCGGGAATCCGACGCGGCGGAAATATCGCGCACCACGACCGAGGAGGAATTGCAGCAGCGCTACTCCTCGTCCTCGACCCAGGTACGGATCGGGCAGTTGGACCTGACGGGAAGGACCGGCAGCTTCGCCGCGGACAGCGGCAGTACCGCCCCTGAGTTCCACTCCTACATGGAAGATACCGAGGCGGCATACCGCTATCCTAGCGGCTCGACCGTGGTGCAGGTAGTAAAGGACGGCTTCGTAATCGGGGCGTGGGTCTATCCGTCGAGCTACTTCTCCAGCGGGGGCACGCTCGATTCCCTGAACGCCGCCGGGTATCGGCCCAGCTATAGCACCGTCCCCTTCTACAACTACGACTACACCCACACGCGCACCACGGAAATCCTGCGCGGCGGCGATGGCGACAACCACATCACCGGCCACGGCCAGATGCTGATCGACGGTGGCGGCGGAAACGACCGGATCGAAGCGAACATCTGGTGGACGAGCGGGAACATCTATGACGGCAACCCGGTCGGCAGCCTGCTTTACGGCAACGCGGGCAACGACGAGTTGATCGGCTCGAAGAAAGATGACGTGCTGATCGGCGGCGCGGGTCAGGACAGCCTGGACGGCGGCGACGGCGCCGACGAATACGTGCTGGAAAACGAAGCGGGAGGTGACCTCATCGTCGACCGGGGCGATACCGCACCGCCGAATGGCTACTGGTACGGGGATGACTATCCAGCGACGGCAACCGCAATGGACACCTTGGTCTTCCCGGAAGAAGTGTCGGTCGCCGATCTTCGCTTCTCCTGGTCGGAGGAATTGATCTCATTGCCGAATGCCGAGCGCGCCCACAACGGCTCTTGGCTGGGTGGGGAGCCGGAAAGCGTCCAGCGGCTCACACCAGTCCTCACCATCGAATGGGGCGATAGCAACCGGGTACGGGTGGTGATGCCTAGCGCTTATTTCCCCGGAGCCGGGATCGAGCGCTTCCTCTTCTCGAACGGGACGGAGTTGACGCGCGACCAGTTGCTGGCCTTGGCCCCGACGCAGGACCTGGACGTGGATGGCGGCGCCAACACCGTATCCGCGCAAGGCGCTCTCTTTGCCGCGGCGGGCGACGACGTGGTGAGCGGAAGCTCTGGGAGCGACTGGCTTATCGCAGGGGACGGCAATGACCGGATCGACGGCGGCGACGGCGAAGACACCATCACCGGCGGCCGCGGCGCGGATGTCCTGGAGGGCGGAGCAGGCGGCGATCTGCTCGGCTATGGAGGCGAGGAGTTCTTCGGGGCCGGCAACACCTACCGGGGCGGTACCGGAGACGACCGGCTCCTGGGCAGCATTTCCCAGGATTTCTACCTGTTCGATCTGGGCGATGGCAACGACTTCGTCACCGACTATTACTGGGACGACTGGTACGAACGGGACTTTGGCGAATACACGGATGTCTACTATGGTGGCCAGGCCTACTTCGAGCACATCGGTGCCGGCGCGGATTTCGACCGATGGAACGTGCAACGCGTTTATCGTGGGCTCGACGTGGTGCGCTTCGGCGCCGGCATCCGGCCCGAGGACATCGATGTCGTCTCCGGCGCGTACGGAGGCAGTTGGCTGCAGCACGTCAACGGCAGGGACTCGATTGCGTTCGGAAGTGATCGCATGCTCGACCGCATCGAGTTCGATGACGGCACCGTCTGGGCATGGGGCAACACCGCGCCAATCCTCGCCGAACCGATGGCGGACCAGGCGGGGCAGGAGGATGTCGCGTTCAGCTATTCCGTCCCGGCCGGCGCTTTCACGGACGGCGACGCAGGCGATGTGCTCACCTACGCCGCTTCGCTCTCCGACGGCACGCCGTTGCCGGACTGGCTCGCGTTCGATCCGGCCACTCGGGCGTTCTCCGGGACGCCCGGCGCCGGCAGTGCCGGAACCCTTTCCGTGCGCGTGACGGCCACGGACGGCTCCGGGCTGTCCGTGGCCGATACGTTCGATATCGTCGTCGCCGCCGACCGCACCGTCGCCGGAACGGCCGGGGACGACGTGCTGGCCGGCAGCACAGGCCGCGACCGTCTGGCCGGCGGCCCCGGCGCGGATCGCCTGAGCGGCGGCGCCGGCGACGACACCTATGTATTCAATGCGGGCGACGGCGTGGATACGGTCGCCGATACGGGCGGCACGGATACCGTTGAGTTCGGGCCGGGCATCACGCCCGAGGCGCTCTCCCTCGGTCTGGGGTCGCTGCTGCTGCGGGTGGGATCGTACGGGGATGCCATCCACATCGAAGGCTTCGATCCGGGCGATCCGACCGGCTCCCGGGTCATCGAGAAGTTCAAGTTCGCCGACGGCACGGAGTTTACCTACGAGCAACTGCTGGCACGGGGCTTCGACATCGCGGGCGGAGCTGCCCAGGATACGCTGTGCGGCACCGCGGTAACCGACCGCATCGAGGGCCGCGAAGGCGACGACCGCATCGAGGGGGGCCGGGGAGACGACCGGCTCGCCGGAGGCGACGGGCAAGACACCTACGTCCTCGATGCGGGCGACGGAACCGACGTCATCGTCGATGCCGCGGAAAACGGCGTGGGCAACGTCATTGAATTCGGAGCCGGCGTAAACCCCAGCGACCTCCGGGTCGATCGGGAAGGCACGAGCGTGACGCTCCGCTACGGGGCCGACGGAGACGAAGTCCGGATTCCCGGCTACGACCGGTCCGGCAGGAACGGCTCGGCCGTAATCGAGGCCGTCCGCTTCGCCGACGGCAGCCAGGTAGCCTTCGCGCAGCTCGCCAATCTCGCACCCACGGTGAGCGCGGCCATTGCGGACCAGGCGGCGGTCGAGGATCAACCCTTCAGTCTTCAGGTGCCGGCGGACCTCTGCGCCGACCCCGATGGCGACCCGCTGCAGTTCTCGGCGACGCTCGCCGACGGCAGCCCCTTGCCGGCTTGGCTTGCCTTCGATCCCGCCACACGCACCTTTTCGGGGACACCGGCCAACGGAGACGTGGGCAATCTCTCGATCCGTCTCACGGCCAGCGACCCCTACGGCGCTGCGGCCGGCACGACCTTCGGCCTGACCATCGCCAATACGAACGATGCGCCGATGGTGGCTGCCGGGATCGCCGACCGGGCGGCAACGGAAGACGCACCGTTCAGCCTGGCGGTCCCGGACGATGCTTTTGCCGACGTGGATGCGGGCGACAGCTACGAGTTGAGCGCTTCGCTCGCCAACGGCGATCCGCTTCCGGGCTGGCTGGCGTTTGATCCGGCCACCCGCGGGTTCAGCGGTACGCCGACGAACGACGATGTGGGCACGCTGTCGGTGCAAGCGACGGCGACCGATGCCGGCGGACTGGCGGCTTCCACCGTCTTCGCAATCGCCGTGGCCAATGTGAACGATGCGCCCTTCGCCACCGGCACTATCGCCAGCCAGGCGGCTGTTGACGGCAGTGCCTACCGCTTCCAACTGCCGGCGGATCTTTTCGGCGACGTGGACCGGGGCGACCGGCTTTCCCTCTCTATCGTTCAGGCCGACGGCTCGCAATTGCCCGCCTGGCTCGCCTTCGATCCGGCCACGGGGGAGCTGGCCGGCATGCCCGCCTTCGCCGATGTGGGAACCTTGGGCCTGCAGGCGGTGGCCACGGATTCCGGCGGCGCGAGCGTTGCCATCCCTTTTACGCTCCAGGTCTCGCGCATGCCGAACCGCAATCTGGTAGGGACCGAGGGCGCGGACACGCTCCTCGGCGGCTCCGGCGACGACACGCTGAGCGGCGGGCGCGGTGCCGATCTGCTGTTGGGCGGCGAAGGCGCCGACGCCTTTTCCCTCTCGGCCGATGGGCGCTGGCGCGGGCACGAAGGCATCCGGGTGGCGGACCACCCCGGCGATCCCGGGTCGAACCGGTTCATTCCGTTTGCCGGAAGGTCCGCCAGCCACGATGTCATGGATGGCGGCGGCGGTTTCGATACGCTTGTGGGTACCTCAGACGACGACGTGGTTCTTCTCGACGACTCGGAGAACCCCAGCCCGCTGGCAGACGGTCCGCGCCTGGTCTCCATCGAGGAAATCCGGATGGGCGCCGGCAAGGACATCGTCAATCTCGCCAGCGAGCGCTACGGCTACGGGGACGTTGCCGTCGAGGGGGAAGATGGCGACGACGTTCTGTGGTCCTCGGGCGGTAACGATCTTCTTACCGGCGGCGCGGGAGACGACAGGCTCGCCGCAGGCGCAGGCGTCGATGTGCTCGAAGGAGGCACCGGCAAGGACGAGCTCTCGGACGACGGCGGCAACGGCCTGTACGCGGGCGGCGAAGGCGACGACACGCTGCAGGCCGCCGCGGGCAACGGGCTGTTCATCGGCGGGGCGGGCAAGGACACGATCACAACCGGCGCGGGGGCCAACATCATCGCCTTCAATGCCGGCGACGGCCACGACACGGTCGAAGCGCCCGCCGGTGCCGCCAACACCGTCTCGCTGGGCGGCGGCATCCGCTACGCGGATCTTGCCTTCCGCCGGAGTGGCCATGACCTCGTGCTCGAGACGGGGAAGGACGATCGGATCACCTTCGAAGACTGGTACGGGTCCGCACCCCGGCGCGGCGTAGCCAATCTGCAGGTCGTCGCCGAGGCCATGGCGGAATTCGATGCGGGCTCGGCCGATCCGCTTCTCGGCAAGAAGGTGCAAAGCTTCGACTTCCAGGGACTCGTCGAAGCCTTCGACGCGCAGCGGGCGGCCCGTCCCGGAGTGTCGCGCTGGGCGCTCACCGAGGCCCTGCTCGAGTTCCATCTCTCCGGCAGCGATTCCGAGGCGCTGGGGGGCGATCTCGCCTACCAATACGGGCGAAACGGGAGCTTGGCGGGGACCGGCCTCGGCGCCGCGCAGGACGTTCTCTCCGATCCGCGATTCGGTGCTGCCCCCCAAGCGCTGCGTCCACTGTCGGGATTGCAGGAAGGCATGCTGCGGCTGAGCTGAGGCGCGCGATGAGCCGCTTCCTCTTCGCCTGGGAACTCGGCGGGAACTTCGGCCACGTCGGCCAGTTCCTGCCGGTGGCCGAGCGCCTGCGCGCGATGGGCCATGACGTCGGCTTCGCGGTCCGCGACGTCACCCAGGCCGCGCCTTTCCTGCGGCCGGGCGGCTTTCCATTCGTCCAGGCGCCGGTCGCCTTCCCCCGGTGGCGCGGGGCGAATCCCGAGCCGGCCAGCTACGCCGAGATACTGGCGAATTCCGGCTGGGACACGCCGGACAACCTCGCCGCGCTGGTGCATGCATGGCGAGTGCTCTTCCGTTGGATCGGCCCGGACGTCGTGGTCGGCTCCCACGCGCCGACCGCGCTGCTGGCGGCCCGCGCGGCCGGCCGGCTGCGCGCGGAGCTCGGCACCGGCTTCGAATGCCCGCCGCGGCGCTTTCCCTTTCCGGCCATGCGATGGTGGCGGGAAGAGCCGGTTGCCCGTCTGGAGCAGTTGGAAGCGCCGGTGCTCGATGCGGCCAACCGGGCGCTCGACGGCTTCGGCGGCAAGCCGGCAAGCGCGCTGTTCGAACTCTTCGATTACGAAGCGGAGCTGCTGTGCACGCTGGCCGAGCTGGACCACTATCCCGAGCGGGAGGGCGGGGCATACCTTGGCCCCCTGTATGTGGGTTCTTCGGGCCAGCCCCCCCGCTGGCCCGCCGGGGAAGGCAAACGGGTCTTCGTCTATCTTCGGCCCCGCCATGCGGGGCTGGAGCGCCTGCTTGCCGACCTGTCGGCGCTGGATGCGCGCGCGATTGTTTTCGCGCCGGGCGTCGGCGACGATCTGGTCTCCCGCTACGGTTCAGCGCGCATGGTGTTTGCCCGCGAACCGGTGCGCATCTCCGAGGTCGCCCGGCAGTGCGACCTGGCGGTGTGCCACGGCGGGCACGGCACGACCGCCGCCTTCCTGCTGGCCGGAGTCCCGCTGCTCCTGCTGCCAAGCCATCTGGAACAGTACTTGGTCGCCCGCAACGTCGTTGCGCTGGGCGCGGGGATGCTGCTGGGGCCGGAGGCGGCCGGCGAAGGCTTCGCGGGTCCGCTCGACGCGCTGCTCCGTCGCCCGGACGCGGCCGTTCGGGCGCAAGCCTTTCGCGAACGGTATCGCGCCGTCAATACTGAGGATACCGTCCTTCACGTCGCGCAAAGGCTGGCTGAGCTCGCGCAAAGCCGAACGGCAACGCCAAGTCCCGCGAACAGCAAACCGCCGGAGGGGTAAAGGGCCATGTTCAGCCTATCAGGCAAGCCATCTGCGACGGACGCAAATCCGCTCGATTTTTTCCCGCCGCTTATCCGCCTGCAGGAGTCCCCGCCCTCACCTTTGGGGAGCCGGGTGTTGCAGGTCCTGCTCGGCCTGCTGGCCGCGCTGGTTCTCTGGTCGGCAGTCGGCCAGCTCGACATCGTCGCCGTGGCCGAGGGCAAGCTGGTGCCGCGGAGCTTTCTCAAGATCGTGCAGCCGGCCGACTCGGGCATCGTCAAGGAAATCCTCGTGCGCGAGGGCGAAACGGCAGGCGAAGGCCAGGTCCTCATGCGCATGGACGCGCTCGTCACCGACGCCGACCGCGAAGCGCTGGAGGCAGAGAATCGAAGGAAATCCCTTGCCCTGCGGCGCATCGATGCCGAACTGGCGCAGCGCGAATTCAAGCGCGGGCCGGGGGAGCCGGCGGAGCTCTTCCAGGAGATGGAGGCGCAGTATCGGGCCAACCGCGCGGCGCTGCAGGCGGCCTTGGCCGAGGAGCAGGCCAAGCTGGAAAAAGCGAGGCGGGAGATGTCCGCCGCCCGCCAGGTGAAGATGAAGCTCGCCGAGACCCTGCCCCATTATCGCAGCCAGGACCAAGCCTTCGAGAAGCTCGCCCGGGACGGCTTTGCCGGCCCGCTCATGGCGAGCGACAAGCGCCGGGAGCGCATCGAGAAGGAGCAGGAACTGCGGACCCAGGAGCACGTCATCGACTCGGCGAAGGCGGCCATCGCCCAGTCCGAGCAGCGCCTGCTGCAGATCCGCTCGGACTACCGCCGGCAGCTCTATGCGGAGCGCAACGACCTTCGGGGCCAACTGGAGAAACTGGCGCAGGAGCGAACCAAGCAGGCACACCGGCAGGCACTGCTGGAACTGAAGGCGCCCCAGGCCGGGATCGTGAAGGACCTCGCCACCCACACGGCCGGTACGGTGGTCCAGCCGGGCACCGTTCTCTTGACCCTGGTGCCCATCAACGACAGCCTACGGGCGGAAGTGTGGGTATCCAACCAGGACATCGGCTTCGTGCGCGAGGGTCAGCCGGTGAAGCTGAAGCTCGCGGCCTTCCCTTTCCAGAAATACGGCATGGTGAAAGGCAAGGTGGAGTACGTGAGCGCCGATGCCTCGAACGGCCCGTCTCCAGAGGCGGGCCAGGACGGCACTCGGGAAACTGGCGCGAAGTCCGCGCCGCTTGCGTTCCGGGCGCTGGTTGCCCTGGACTCGATGCAGATCGCCCGGGACGGCGAGCGCCTGCCGCTGACCGCCGGTATGCAGGCCTCCGCCGAAATCCTCCTCGGCCACCGGACGGTGCTGGAGTACCTGCTCTCGCCCGTGCAGAAGGCCTTTCAGGAGGCCGGGCGGGAGCGATAGGGGCGGCGATGGCGACATCGAGCTTTGTACGTCACCGCCCAGGCTGTCCAACTCATCGGCAGACGCTACGGCTTCTCCTGCGCGTCCGCCTCCGCCCACTCCGCCTTGGCCTCGATCAGGGGCTTGATGTCCCGCAGGACGATGCGCGGGCGCTCCGTTTCGACCTCCGTTAGGGCCACGGTCTCCCGCATGGTGGCGGCCGAGCGCCGGGCGAGCTGCTGGTAGAGGA
>CAYZLI010000017.1:35206-36868 GCA_964479195.1 uncultured Rhodocyclaceae bacterium | reverse complement strand
CTGGCGTCCCCACGGGGATTCGAACCCCGGTTACCGCCGTGAAAGGGCGATGTCCTAGGCCTCTAGACGATGGGGACCTGATAAATCAAGGGCCCGGTTGCCCGAGCCCCTCGTGACCCGTTGGTGGAGGTAAGCGGGATCGAACCGCTGACCTCTTGCATGCCATGCAAGCGCTCTCCCAGCTGAGCTATACCCCCACAGAGGAGCGCGCATTATACGGACGGAGGATGGGGTTGTAAAGAACTGAACCTCACAGCACCTTGCCCGGGTTCATCAGGCCGTGGGGATCGAGGGCCTGCTTCACCGCCCGCATCAGGTCCATCTCCACCCCGCTCTTGTAGCGCTGGATCTCCGCGCGCTTCAACTGTCCCAGGCCGTGCTCGGCGGAAATCGAGCCATCCAGGCTCGCCACCACGTCGTGCACGATGCGGTTGGCTTGCGGGGTCTGGGCGATGAAGTCGGCGTTGGCGGCCGCCTCGGGCTTGGACAGGTTGTAGTGCAGGTTGCCGTCGCCGATGTGGCCGAAGACGACGATGCGCAGGTCCGGGAAGGCGCGCTCGAGCTCGGCGCCGGCCCGTTCGATGAACTCGGCGATGCGCGACACGGGCACGGCTATGTCGTGCTTGATGCTGATGCCCTCGATGCGCTGGGCTTCCGAGATGCTCTCGCGCAGGTGCCACAGCGCCTGCTGCTGGCCGAGGTCCTGGGCCACGGCCGCGTCGGCGACGCGGCCGGCCTCCATCTCGGCGCCGAGAATGCCCTCCAGCGTGCCGGCGAGATCGAAGCCCTCCAGCGTGTCGGTGAGCTCCATCAGCACATACCAGGGCGAGGGATCGCCCAGAGGATCGCGGGTATTGGGGATGTGCTCCAGCACCAGGTCCAGGGCCGGCCGGCCGACGATCTCGAAGCCGGTGGCGCGCTCGCCGCAGGCGCCACACAGACGCGACAGCAGCGCCACCGCCGCCGCCGGATCGCGCACCGCCGCCCAGGCGGTGGCGCTGGCGCGCGGCCGCGGGAAGAGTTTCAGCACCGCCGCGGTGATGATGCCCAGGGTGCCTTCGGCGCCGATGAACAGGTGCTTGAGGTCGTAGCCGGTGTTGTCCTTGCGCAGCCCGCGCAGGCCGTGCCAGATGCGCCCGTCGGGCAGCACCGCCTCCAGGCCGAGGGTGAGCTCCCGCATGTTGCCGTAGCGCAGGACGTTCACCCCGCCGGCGTTGGTGGACAGGTTGCCGCCGATCTCGCAACTGCCCTCGGCCGCGAGCGAAAGCGGAAACAGCCGGTCGGCGCCCTGCGCCGCCTCCTGCACCTCGCGCAGCAGGCAGCCCGCCTCGGCGGTGATCGTGTTGTTGTCCCGGTCGATGGCGCGGATGCGCCGCATGCGCGAGAGGTTGATAACCACCTCCTCGCCGCCGTGATGGGGCGTGGCGCCGCCGCACAGGCCGGTGTTGCCCCCCTGGGGCACCATGGGCACGCGCTCTGCCGCGCACAGGGCGACCACGGCGGCCACCTCCTCGGCGCTCGCCGGCTTGACCACGCAGCGCGCCCGCCCCGTGTAGCGGCCGCGCCAGTCGGTGAGATGCGGCGCCGCGTCGGCCCCCGTCAGCACCGCCTGGGCGCCGACGATTTCCGCAATCCGCCTGGTGAATGCCTCGACGCTCATGG
>CAYZLI010000017.1:29122-35106 GCA_964479195.1 uncultured Rhodocyclaceae bacterium | reverse complement strand
ACCACCGCCCGCCCCTCGGCGATCGCCTCGACGCCGCGATGGTAATCCATGAGCCCGAGCTGGGCGAGGGACGGCGACAGGAGCACGTCGGCCGGCTCCCCGGCCAGCCGGCTGCGGGCGATGCGCACCTGCATGATCTGGATGCTGGTGGCCATGATGCTCACCAGGGAGGGCAGGCGCGCCCCTTCGTTATCCTCGTTGTCCTCGCCCATGCGCAGCCGGGACAGGATGCGGCGCGTCCATCCGGCTTCGCTCTCCTGCGCCCGAACCGGCGCCTTGAGGGCGCTGCCCACGGCGGTGGAACCGAGATCCACGGCGATGACCAGGTCCGCACCCATGGCCCGGCACAGGGAGACCGGCACGGGATCCACCAGCCCGCCATCCACCAGGAAGCCCCCATCGTGGGCCACCGGGGTGAACAGCCCCGGCAGGGCGATGGAGGCGCGCACGGCGTGGGCGACGCTCCCCTCCCGCAGCCACAGCTCGCGCCCCGTCTCCAGGTCGGTGGCCACCGCCGCGAAGGGCAGCGGCAGGTCGCCGAAGTCGCAGTCGACGAAGTGGCGTTCGAAGAACTGGATCAGCTTCGCCCCCTTGATGAGCCCGCCGTGCAGGCTGACGTCGAGCAGGGCGACGACGTCCTTCCAGGCCAGCGCCGTGGCCCACGACTCCAGCTTGTCCAGGTCCCCCTTGGCGTAGGCCGCGCCGACGAAGGCCCCCACGGAGCAGCCGCAGACGACGTCGGGCACGATCCCTTCCTCGGCCAGGGCGCGAATGACGCCGATATGGGCCCAGCCGCGGGCGGAACCGCTGCCGAGGACGAAGCCGATCTTCGGTTTGCGCTTTCCGGCCATGGCTATCCGGCGACGACCTCCGCATAGAGGTCGTGCACGTCGCAATCCGTCACGCGCACCCGGGCGAATTCGCCCACCTTGAGCTTCCCGCCCTCGGGTATGTGCACCAGGCCGTCGATCTCCGGCGCGTCGCCTCGGCTGCGCGCCACGGCACCCTCCTCGTCCACTGCCTCGACGAGCACGTCCATTTCCTCGCCGATCTTCGCCTCCAGCCGCTGCGTGCTGATGTCCTCCTGCAGCTCCATCAGGCGGCTGCGGCGCTCCTCGCGCACTTCCTCCGGAAGCTGGCCGGGCAGCGCGTTGGCTGCGGCGCCCTCCACCGGCGAATAGGGGAAGCAGCCGACACGATCCAGCTCGGCTTCTTCCAGGAACTGCAGCAGCTCCTCGAACTCGGCTTCCGTCTCGCCCGGGAAGCCGGCGATGAAGGTGCTGCGGATGGTGATCTCCGGACAGATGGCGCGCCAGGCGCGGATGCGCTCCAGGGTGTTCTCGGCGCTGGCCGGGCGCTTCATGAGCTTGAGGATGCGCGCCGACGCATGCTGGAAGGGCACGTCCAGGTAGGGCAGGATCCTGCCGTCGGCCATGAGCGGGATGAGTTCATCCACGCTGGGGTAGGGATAGACGTAGTGCAGGCGCACCCAGATGCCCAGTTCGCCCAGGGCCTTGCACAGCTCGTAGAGCCGGGTCTTCACGGGCCGGCCGCCCCAGAAGCCGGTGCGGTACTTCACGTCCACGCCGTAGGCGCTGGTGTCCTGGGAGACGATGAGCAGTTCCTTGACCCCCGCCTTCGCCAGGTTCTCCGCCTCGCGCATCACCTCGCCGATGGGCCGGCTCACCAGATCGCCGCGCAGGGACGGGATGATGCAGAAGGTGCAGCGGTGGTTGCAGCCTTCGGAAATCTTCAGGTAGGCGTAGTGGCGCGGCGTCAGCCGGATGCCCTGGGGCGGCACCAGGTCCGCGAAGGGATCGTGGGGCCCTTCGACATGGCTCAGGACAGGCTTGGGCAGGTGGGCATGGACCGCCTGCATGACCTCCTCGGCGGCGTGGGGACCGGTCACCGCCAGCACCTGGGGGTGGGCATTCAGGACCACGTCCTGCCGCGCGCCGAGGCAGCCGGTGACGATGACGCGGCCGTTCTCGCTGAGCGCCTCGCCGATCGCGTCCAGGGATTCCTCCACCGCCGCATCGATGAAGCCGCAGGTGTTCACGACCACCAGGTCGGCGCCGGCGTAGTCCGGCGCCAAGGCATAGCCCTCGGCGCGCAAGCGGGTGAGGATGTGCTCGGAATCGACGGTGGCCTTGGGACAGCCCAAGGAGACAAAACCCACCTTGGGCGGGGAGGCGGCTTTCTTGCGGGACATGCTGTCGGGGAATGCGCGGCGGGGATGGGGCCGCGGGAGCTTACGCTTGTTTCTTTTCGGGCGTCGGCCCTTCGGCCGCTTCCTGCTTCTCGCCGTCCTTGCCTGCCGGCGGGGTGCCGAAGCCGGGGAACGGGAAGCCGGTAAACATGTTGCGCGTCTGGCTCTCGATCTGCTCCTGCATCTGCATGAACATCTTCTTCGACTGCTCCATGTAGGCACCCATCATGCTCTGCATGGCCGGCCCCTGGAAGTTGAGGAACTGGGTCCACAAGTCCTTGCTCGTCGGGCTGTTCTCGCCGTACATGCTGCGCGCCTGCTCCTGGAGCTTGGTCTGCATGTCGGTGAAGGCCTTGATGTTGCTCTCCAGGTACTTGCCCATCATGCCCTGCATGGCGTTGCCGTAGAAGCGGATCATCTGCGCCAGCAGGTCGCTGGTGAACATCGGCTTGCCGCAGGTCTCCTCCTCCAGGATGATCTGCAGCAGGATGCTGCGCGTCAGGTCCTCGGTGCTCTTGGCGTCGACCACCTGGAACTCTTCGTTGCGCAGGACCAGACTCTTGACGTCGGAGAGCGTGATGTAGGAGCTGGTCTTGGTGTCGTACAGGCGGCGGTTCGGGTATTTCTTGATCAATCTGGGCTGCTCGGCCATCGTCTCGTTCCTCCCCCTTCCCGATTCATTATACACGCGCCCAATGAACAGGCCCCGCCGGCAGCGGGGCCCGTCCCGCCCGTGTGCCGGACGTCAATACATGTGCAGGCCGCCGTTGATAGACAGCGTCGATCCGGTCATATAGCCGGCGTATTCGGAGGCGAGGTAGGCGACCAGGTGGCCGATTTCCTCCGGCTTGCCCAGCCGGCCCATGGGGATGGTGGCGACGATCTGCTCGCGCACCTCCGGCTTGATGGCCATCACCATGTCGGTGCCGACGTAGCCCGGGGCGATGGCATTCACCGTGACCCCCTTCTTTGCCACCTCTTGGGCGATGGCCCTGGTGAAGCCGAGTATGCCGGCCTTGGCCGCCGAGTAGTTGGCCTGCCCGAACTGGCCCCTGATGCCATTCACCGAGGAGATGTTGATGACGCGCCCCCAGCCCCGCTCGGCCATGCCGGGCAATACCTGCTGGGTGACGTTGAAGACGCTGGTGAGGTTGGTGGCGATCACCGCGTTCCAGTCCGACTGGCCCATCTTGCGGAACATGGCGTCCCGGGTGATGCCGGCGTTGTTCACCAGCACGTCCACGGGCCCGAGCTCCGCCTCGATGCGCTTGACCATCTCCTGGCAGGAGACGTAGTCGGCGACATCACCCTCGGCGGCATGGAACTCGAAACCTTCCGCCCGGTTCCGGGCCAGCCATTCGTCCTTCTGCGGAAAGCCCGGCAGGCAGTTGGCCGCCACGACGAATCCGTCCCCGGCCAGGGCGCGGCAGATCGCCGTGCCCAGACCGCCCATGCCGCCCGTAACGAGCGCAACCCTCTTCGACATCGTCCATTTCCTTTAAACGAACTGCAAACACGTCCGCCACCGACAAAGCGCCGGCGGCGGACAACCAAGCTTGGGCCTGTTCGCGATCCGTTCTCGGAATGGACGCGGACAGGCCCTAGAACATGTGCTGGCCGCCGTTGATCGAGATGTTGGCGCCCGTTACGAACGCCGCCTCTTCGGAGGCCAGGTAGGCCACCAGGCCCGCCACCTCTTCCGGCCGGCCCAGCCGCCCCTGCGGAATCTGCGGCAGGATCTTGGACTCCAGCACTTCCTGCGGGATGGCCGTGACCATCTTGGTGCCGATATACCCCGGGCTGATGGTGTTCACGGTCACGCCCTTCTTCGCCACTTCCAGCGCCAGCGCCTTGGTGAAGCCGTGCATGCCGGCCTTGGCCGCCGAGTAGTTGGTCTGGCCGAAAGCGCCCTTCTGGCCGTTCACCGACGAGATGTTGACCACCCGTCCCCAACTGCGCTCCATCATGCCGTCCATGACCTGCTTGGTCATGTTGAAGACGCTGTCCAGGTTGGTCTTCATGACCACGTCCCAGTCGTTCTTGGTCATCTTCTTGAACGTCATGTCCCGGGTAATGCCGGCGTTGTTCACCAGCACGTCCACGACCCCGATCTCCGCCGCCACCTTTTCCACGCAGGCCTTGCACGAATCGAAATCGGCGACATCGCAGGGAAAGGCGTAGAAGTCATAGCCCTGGGCCTTCATATGCCGCAGCCACTCGCCGGCCTTGGTATTGCTGGGGCTGTAGGTCGTCACGACCCGGTAGCCCAGCGCGGCCATCTTGATGCAGATGGCCTCGCCCAGGCCGCCCATGCCGCCTGTTATCAACGCGACTCTCGACATGTTCTCTCTCCTCTTCCTTTGGTGTATGGGGATCTAACCGGTTCAGGCGGCGTTCCCCGATCTGCCGCCTAGGCTTTTTCTTTCACATAGCGTCCCGGTGCCGGTTCGATCGGCTTGTATTTCCGGTTGCCGGGCTTCTTCGGTGCCGCCTTGTCCTTGCCGGCGAACTGCTTGAGCCAGTCGATCCAGAGCGGCCACCAACTGCCCTTGTGCTCCGTCGCGCCGGCGAGCCACTCCTCCGCGCTCGCCGGCCTGGCCCCGCTTGCCCAGAAACTGCGGCGGTTCTTGGCCGCCGGATTGACCACCCCGGCGATGTGCCCGCTCGCACCGAGCACGAAAGTCGTCCCGCCGCCGAGGATCTCCCGGGAAGCGTAGGCCGTCCGCCACGGGACTATATGGTCCTCCCGTGTCGCCAGGATGAAAGCCGGCATGTCCACCCGGGTGAGGTCGGCCGTGGCGCCGCACATGGCGAGCTTGCCCGGCACCCGCAGGGCGTTGTCCATGTACAGGTTGCGCAGGTACCAGGCGGCGAAGGGACCCGGCAGGTTGGTGCTGTCGGCATTCCAATGGAGCAAGTCGAAGGCTGACGGCTTGCCGCCCTTGAGGTAGTTGCCCACCACGTACTGCCAGATCAGATCGTTGGCCCGCAGCGCCGAGAAGGCCGCCGCCAGTTCGGCGCCGCGCAGCAGCCCGCCCCGGCCGATGGATGCCTCGCGGGCGGCGACAGAGGCCGGATCGATGAAATTGACGATCTCGCCCGGGTCGGAGAAGTCGAGCAGCGTGGTGAGCAGGGTGAGGCTGGCCACCGGGTCCTCGCCGCGCGCCTTGGCCACCGCCAGCGCGGCGGACAGGATGGTGCCGCCCACGCAAAAACCCAGCGCGTTGATCTGCTCGACGGCGCCGACCGCCCGGACCACGCGCAGCGCGGCCAGGGCGCCCTTCTCCAGATAATCGTCCCAGGTCAAGTGCCCGAGGTCCGCCTGCGGATTGCGCCAGGAGACCAGGAACACCGTCATGCCGCTCTCCACGGCGTAGCGCACGAAGGAGTTCTCCGGCTGCAGGTCGAGGATGTAGAACTTGTTGATGCAGGGCGGGACGATGAGCAGCGGGCGCTCGAACACCTTCGTCGTCGCCGGCGCATACTGGATGAGCTGGATCAGCTCGTTCTCGAAGACCACCTGCCCCGCCGTCACCGCCAGGTTGCGGCCCACCGCGAAGGCCGCTTCGTCCGTCATGGAGATGCGGCCCCTGGCCAGATCGGCGATCAGGTTGCGGATGCCGACGGTAATGCTCGTGCCCTGGCTCTCCAGGGCCGCCTTGACGAACTCCGGGTTGGTGGCGGCGAAGTTGGACGGCGCCATGGCATCCACGTACTGGCGCATGAGGAAGCGCAAGCGGGTGCGCGCCGCCTCGTCCGGCACCGGCACCACCTC
>CAYZLI010000017.1:26690-29022 GCA_964479195.1 uncultured Rhodocyclaceae bacterium | reverse complement strand
GAAGGCCTTGGGCGTCCTGGCGGGCCTTCAGTTGAGCCAGGAAACCCATCAACCCTTGCGCAAAAGCCTGACCGGCCTGAAAAGCATTCCCAATGGCAGCCGCGTCGGGCTGTGGGTTACGCGACATCCACCTCTCCTTCTCCCCCGCGGGGGACGGCACCTGCGGGCCACCAGTAGCCCCAAGCACCGGATTCGAAAATCATTTTGCACTGCACAATCGATACCTGTCAACGCGACGCCGTAGAATGGGCGACCTATGTATATCGTAGCTATCGGATGGCTCTACGTGGTGTTGATGATGGCCTTGACGGAGTCCAGCATTACGGCCGGCGTCCTCACCCTCGTCTTCTACGGCTTGGCGCCGTTGGCCCTCTTGCTTTGGCTGCTGGGCACGCCGGCCCGGCGCCGGCGTCTAGCCCGTAAGGCCCTCGACCAGCAGGTGGGCGAAGTGGATCGAGGCGATGCCCGCGACGATCAGTAGGACCTGGCTCGCCGTGGCGCGCAGCTCGGGCCGTCGGTGCAGCCCGGGGATGAGATCGGCCACGGCCACGTAGATCATGCTCGATGCCGCCAGCGCCAGCAGCACGGGCACCGCGCCCTGGACCGCGCTCAGGGCGGCGTAGGCGAGCAGCCCGCCCACCAGCGTCGCCAGGCTCGAGAGCAGGTTGAAGGCCAGCGCCTTGCCGCGCGAATACCCCGAGTGCAGCAGGATGAGGAAGTCGCCCACCTCCTGGGGAATCTCATGGGCGATGATGGCCAGGGCCGTGACGATGCCCAGGGTGGTGTCCTGCATGAAGGCCGCGGCGATCAGCACGCCGTCCACGAAGTTGTGGAAGGTGTCGCCCACCAGGATCATCAGCCCGCTGCGGCCGTGGTCCAGGCCGGGGTTGTGGGCCTCGTGGCCCTCGCACTGCTCATCGTGGCAGTGGCGCCACAGCACCAGCTTCTCCAGCACGAAGAAGCCGAGGATGCCGGCCAGGATGATCCCGGCCGCCGCCTCCGCGTTGCCCCCTTGCGCCTCCACCGCCTCCGGCAGCACGTCCAGGAAGGCCGCCCCGAGGAGCGCACCGATGGCGTAGCTGATCAGCAGCGACACCAGGCCGGTGCGGGCCGGCAGCGCAAAGGCCGCCGCGGCGAGCACGCTCAACGCGCCGCCGGCCAAGGACGTGACGATGATCCAGGTCAGGACGGACATGAAAATTGAATTCTGGAGGGAGCGCGGATTATACGGCGGCCGAGGCTATTTCGCCGGCCGGTTCACCAGCCAGATGCCCGCGCCGACCATAGCCATCGCCGCCAACAGGCCGCCGGTGATGGGTTCGGCGAGCAGCAGCCCGCCCGCCAGGATGCCGAACAAGGGCGTCAGGAAGGAGAACGAGGCCAGCCGGCCTGCCGGGTAATGGCTGACCAGCCAGAACCAGGCGAGGTAGCTCAGGAAGGCGACGAGGACTGTCTGGTAGGCGAGGCTGGCCAAGACCAGCGGCGTCGGGTTCACGATGCCCGGCTCGCCCAGGGCCAGGGAGACGAGCGGCAGCGCCAGGGCCGAGCCGGCCAGCTGGTAGAAGAGCGTCTTGGCCGGGCTGATGCGCGCCAGGCGGCTTCCCTTGATGACCAGCGTGGTGGCCGCCCACAACACGGCGCCGATCAGCACCAGGCCGTCGCCGATCAGCTCCCGCGGGCTGGGCGAGCGCAGCCCATCGGCGAAGGCGGCGACGATGCCGGTGAAGGCCCAGGCCAGCCCCGCCCACTGCAGGGGGCGCAGCCGCTCCCCTGGCAGGAACAGATGCGCCCCCAGGGCGATGAAAAAGGGCGCCGTGTAGAGGAAGATGACGCTGCGCGAGGCGGCGGTGAAGGTCAGGCCCCAGTAGATGAAGGCGAACTCGCCGGCGAACAGCGCCGCCGCCAGCAGGCCCGGCGCGAGGGTGCCGTCCCGCCCGAACAGGGAGATGCCCTTGCGCCCGCTCCACAGCCACACCAGGACGGCGGCGCCCAGGGAGCGCAGGCCCGCCTGCAGCACGGGGGAGATGCCGCTGTTGGCGACCTTGATGGCCACCTGCTGCAGGCCCCAGGCGGCGCACAGCACCACCATGGTGGCCATGGCGGCGGCATCGAGATGGCCGCGCCGCTCCATCAGGCGATCCAGATGAGCGAAGCCATGCGCCCGGTCACCCGTTCCCGGCGGAAGGAAAAGA
Source organism: uncultured Rhodocyclaceae bacterium (assembly GCA_964479195.1). Classification (GTDB taxonomy): domain Bacteria; phylum Pseudomonadota; class Gammaproteobacteria; order Burkholderiales; family Rhodocyclaceae; genus Desulfobacillus. The sequence goes on along the minus strand of CAYZLI010000017.1, from coordinate 26,830 downwards.
AACGTTCAGTCTCGGCGAAAGTGCACCAGCCGCCGCCGAAGACGCGGGCCACGCCCAGGGCATTCAGGCGCTGGCGGGCCAGCAGATACAGATCCGCAAGCCACTTGCCCTCCGGGTCTGGCGCTGTTCGTCCTTCGACG
>CAYZLI010000017.1:23339-26590 GCA_964479195.1 uncultured Rhodocyclaceae bacterium | reverse complement strand
ATACAGATCCGCAAGCCACTTGCCCTCCGGGTCTGGCGCTGTTCGTCCTTCGACGGGCTCAGGTCCTTCGACGAGCTCAGGTCCTTCGACGAGCTCAGGACGAGCGGAACAGTCCGTTCGCGGTGAGCCTGTCGAACCGCGAACAGCCGCGAACGCGGCCGCCGCCTCCGGCGTATGGGCGAGGAAAGCCGCGCGCACCTCCGGGCCCACCTCGAAGGCCCGGGGGCCGATGGCCGGGCCGAGAAACGCCAGCAACCGCGCTGGCGGCACTTCCATGGCGCGCACCGCGGATTCGATGACCCCGGCGGCCAGCCCCCGCCAGCCGGCGTGGGCCGCGGCCACCACGGTACCCGCCGTGTCGCAGAGCAGCACCGGCAGGCAGTCGGCCGTCAGCACGGCGCAGACCGTGCCGGGCGCGCGCGAGAACGCCGCGTCCGCTTCGGCTCCGGCCGCGCATTGGTCGGCGCACACGACCTGGGTGCCGTGCACCTGGGTCAGCCACACCGGATCACTGGGCACGTGGGCGCGCAGCCGCCGGCGGTTCTCCGCCACCGCCGCCGGATCGTCGCCGACGTGGGCCCCGAGGTTGAGCGAAGCGTAGGGTCCCAGGCTGACGCCGCCGCCGCGTGTCGTGATCAGGGCGTGCACCCGGGGCGACGCCGGCCACTCGGGAAGGATCCAATCGTTCATCGTTCTTCCCGCCGCAAGGCCTCGAGCAGGCCCGCGAAGTCCTCCGGCAGCGGCGCCTCCCAGCCCATCTGCACCTCTTCCCCAGGATGCACCAGCGCGAGCCGCCAGGCGTGCAGGGCTTGGCGCGGAAAGTGGGCCAGGGCCGGGCTCGCCCGGCGCGGCCCATAGGTCGGGTCGCCGACGAGCGGATGACCGATGCTCGCCATGTGCACCCGGATCTGGTGGGTGCGCCCGGTTTCCAGCGCGCACTCCAGCAGCGTGGCGTGGGCGAAGCGCTCCAGGACATGGTAATGGGTGCGCGCGGCGCGCCCGCCCGGGACCACCGCCATTTTCGTGCGCTGCACCGGATGGCGGCCGATGGGCGCGTCCACCGTGCCGTCGCGCGCCACGCGGCCGTGCACCAGGGCCAGGTAGTGGCGTTTCACGGTGCGCGCCTGCAACTGGCGCACGAGCCCGGTCTGCGCTTCCAGGGTCTTGGCCACCACCAGCAGGCCGCTGGTGTCCTTGTCGAGCCGGTGCACGATGCCGGCGCGCGGCACCTCGGCGAGCCGCGGCGCGTGGTGCAGCAGCGCATTGAGCAGCGTGCCGCTCCAGTTGCCGCTGCCCGGATGCACCACCAGCCCGGCCGGCTTGTCGATGACCAGGATGCTCCCGTCCTCATGAACGATGCGCAGCGCCATGGCCTCGGCCTGCTCCGCCGCCTCTTCCGGCGCAACTGCCTCGGCCACGGACACGCGCTCGCCGCCCCAGACCTTGCGCTTGGGGTCCGCCGTGCCCTCGTCGAGCCGCACCCGGCCTTCCTTCACCCAGGCGGCGAGGCGGCTGCGGGAATGCTCGGGCAGCATGCGCGCCAAGGCCTGGTCCAGGCGCAGCCCGGCGCAATCCTGGGGAACGGTGAGCCGGTGCAGCCGGTGCGTTCGAGCCTTTGCGCTATAATCGGCGCGGTTTTTCTCTGAGGTCTCCACCATGCGTAGTCTAGCGGTAATTCTCGTCTTGCTGCTCGCCGGCTGCGGCCTGCTGCCCGAGGTCCAGGACGAGACCGCAGGCTGGTCGGCGCAGCGCCTGTACGCGGCCGCCAAGGAAGCGATGACCGACGGCTCCTATGACAAGGCCGTGAAGTATTTCGAGACACTGGAGTCGCGCTACCCCTACGGCCGCTACGCGCAGCAAGCCCAGATCGAGATCGCCTACGCCTACTTCAAGGCAGCCGAGCCGGCCGCCGCCCTCGCCGCCTGCGACCGCTTCATCAAGCTGCATCCCAACCATCCCAACGTCGATTACGTCTATTACCTGAAGGGGCTGGTGAACTTCAACGAGGACCTCGGCCTGTTGGGTCACATCGGCATGCAGGACCTGACCGAGCGGGACCCGAAGGCGGCGCGGGAGTCCTTCGATGCCTTCAAGGAGCTGGTCGGCAAGTTCCCCGGCAGCAAGTACGCGCAGGACGCCGCCGCGCGCATGAACTACCTGCTGAACGCCCTCGCCTCCCACGAAGTGCATGTGGCGCGCTACTACCTCAAGCGCGGCGCCTTCGTGGCCGCCGCCAACCGGGCCCAGTATGCGGTGAAGACCTATCCGGATGCGCCGGCCAGCGAGGAAGCCTTGTTCGTGCTGATCAAGGCCTATGATGCGCTGGGCATGAACGACCTGCGCGACGACGCCGAGCGGGTCATGCGCAAGAACTTCCCCAACAGCGGGTATTACAAGCGCGGACTCGACCGGCCGGAGCCCTGGTGGAAGCTGTGGTGATTGCTCGTAGGGCGCAATAGCGCAGCGTATTGCGCCGGACTGGTTCGGCGCATTACGCCGCAAGCGGCCAATGCGCCCTACGCATCGAGCCCCGGTTACTTCCCTATTGCAATAAGCACGCTGCAGGGCGCGTCCTCGATGAGGGAGGCGCCCACCGAGCCCTTCCACCAGCGCGACATGAAGAAGGCGTGCTTGCGATGGCCGACGACGATGAGGTCCACGCCCAGTTCGCCGGCCAGGCGGCAAATCTCGTCTACCGGCTCGCCGGTCACCAGGTGCCCCTCCGCCTCGACGCCCCGCTCCGACAGGAGCTTGAGGCCCTCGTCGAGGAGGTCCTTGTAGCGCCGGTTCTCTTCGTCCTGCAGCGTCTCGGGCACGAAGCCTTCCGTGAGGTAGAGGCCGGCCATCAGCGGCGCCACGGCGAGAAGATGGATCTGCGCGTGCAGGAAGTTGTTGATGTCGCAGCACTCGAGCAGGGCGGTGCGTCCGCTCTGCGAGCCGTCGTAGGCGAGCAGGACTTTCCGATACATGCCGTTTCTCCTCCGGGTGGGTTCCGCCTTTTAGCCCATGGTAATGGATCGCCTGCGGCGGTTCAATCCACTGGGGTTATACTGCCACACCAATCCAACAGAAGCGCCACAGAATGAGACCCGACATCAGCGCGCCGGACCTCACCCTGGGCATCGTCGGTGCCGGCGCCATGGGCCGTGGCATCGCCCAGGTCGCCGCCCAGGCCGGAATCCGCGTCCTGCTCTATGACCATCTGCCGGGTGCCGCCGCGGCCGCCCGGGATGCCATCGGCGCCACCCTGG
>CAYZLI010000017.1:0-23239 GCA_964479195.1 uncultured Rhodocyclaceae bacterium | reverse complement strand
GACCATCTGCCGGGTGCCGCCGCGGCCGCCCGGGATGCCATCGGCGCCACCCTGGACACCCTGGCCGCCAAGGGCAAGATTCCCGCACCGGCCGCCGACGCCGCCCGCGCCCGCATCGAGCCGGCCAGCGGCCTGGAAGCGCTGGCCCCGAGCCAGGTGCTCGTCGAAGCCATCGTCGAGAACCTGGAAGTCAAGCGCCGGCTCTTCGCTTCCCTGGAAGATATCGTCGGCGCCGATTGCGTGCTGGCCACCAACACGTCTTCCCTCTCCGTGACGGGCATCGCCGCCGCCTGCCGGCGCCCGCAGCGGGTCGCCGGCTTCCATTTCTTCAACCCGGTGCCGCTGATGAAGCTCGTCGAGGTGATCGACGGCCTGCTCGCCGAGCCCTGGGTCGCCGAGGCGCTCATGGCGCTGGCGCTGCGCTTCGGCCACACGCCGGTGCGGGCCAAGGACACGCCCGGCTTCATCGTGAACCACGCCGGCCGCGGCTACGTCACCGAGGCCCTGCGCCTGCTCGGCGAGAACGTGGCCGAGTTCTTCGAGATCGACCGCATCCTGGTGGATGCCGCCGGCTTCCGCATGGGCCCCTTCGAACTGCTGGACCTCACCGGGCTGGACGTCTCGCAGCCGGTGATGGAATCCATCTATAACCAGTACTACCAGGAGCCGCGCTTTCGCCCCTCGCCGCTGGCCGCCCAGCGCCTGGCCGGCGGCATGCTCGGGCGCAAGAGCGGGCGCGGCTTCTACGCCTACGAAGGCAACCGGTTGCAGCCCATTCCCGGCGCCCCGCCGCCGGCCGCGCGTCCCGCCCGCGTCTGGGTGAGCGAGGCCTGTCCCGAGTTCAGCGAGGCGGCGCAGGCCCTCGTGCGCCGCCTCGGCGCCGCGCTGGACCGGGGCGTGCGCCCGCAGGCGGACAGCCTGTGCGTGGTCACGCCGCTGGGGCGCGACGCCACGAGCTGCGCCGTAAGCGAGGGCCTGGACCCGGCCCGTACCGTCGCCCTGGACATGCTGTTCGGGGCGGACCAGCGGCGCACCCTCATGACGACGCCGGTCACCGCCCCGGCCATACGGGATGCGGCGCACGGCCTTTTCGCCTCGGACGGCGTGCCCGTGTCCGTCATCCGCGACAGCGCCGGTTTCATCGCCCAGCGCGTGGCGGCCCACATCGTGAACATCGGCTGCGAGATCGCCCAGCAGGGCGTCGCCGCGCCGGCGGACATCGACCGCGCCGTGACGCTCGGCCTGGGCTACCCGCGCGGTCCCCTGGCCCTGGGCGATGCCCTGGGCGCGCGCCGGGTCCTCGCCATCCTGGAGAGCCTGCAGGCCTTCTACGGCGACCCCCACTACCGCCCCAGCCCCTGGCTGAAGCGCCGGGCGCTGCTGGGCGTCTCCCTGCTTACGCCTGAATGATCGACTGGACCGCCATCGACACCGTCCTGCTCGACATGGACGGCACGCTGCTGGACCTGCACTTCGACAACCATTTCTGGCAGGAGCATGTGCCCGTACGCTACGCGGAGCGGCACGGCATCCCCCAGGCCGAGGCGCGCAGCCGGCTCATGGACATCTACCGGGCCAAGGCCGGCACCCTGGACTGGTACTGCGTGGACTACTGGACGCGGGAGCTGCAACTGGACATCGCGCGGCTGAAGGAGGAGGTGGCGCACCTCATCGCCGTGCATCCGGACGTGCCGGAATTCCTCGAAGCCCTGCGCCGCTGCGGCAAGGGGGTCGCGCTGGTCACCAACGCCCACCGCAAGAGCCTGTCCCTGAAGATGGCGCGCACCGGCCTGGCGATCCACTTCGATCTCCTGATCACCTCGCACGAGGTGGGCCGGCCCAAGGAAGATCCCGGGTTCTGGCCGGCCCTGCGCGCCATCCTGCCCTTCGAGCCGTCCCGCACCCTGCTCATCGACGACAGCCTGCCGGTGCTGCGCTCGGCCCGCGCCGGCGGCATCGGGCATCTGCTCGCCGTCTACCACCCGGACTCGCGCCAGCCGCGCAAGGACGTGGAGGACTTCGCGGCGATCCGGCGCTTCGCCGAGATCACGCCGCGTTAGTCGCGACCCTTGCGCGCCTTGGCGAAGAGCGCGGCGCTGACCACCAGACAGGCGGCCAGGAACACGAGGACCCGGCCACCGTAAACATTCGCCCGGTAAATTTCCGCGGGCTCAAACCAGCCTGACGAGCTGCTTGCCGAGATTCTCCCCGCGCAGCAGGCCGATGAAGGCGCCCGGCGCGCTCTCCAGCCCTTGGGCAACGGTCTCCTGGTAGCGCAGCCGGCCGACCTGCACCAGCCCGGCGAGTTCGGCCAGGGCCGCCGGCCAGCGCTCCGGGTAGTCGGTGACGATGAAGCCCTGCAGCTTGACGCGGTTGGTCAGCAGCGAGGCGAAGGCCGTCACGGGCAGCGGCGCGGCGAGGTTGTATTGCGCCACCAGTCCGCACAGGGCGACCCGGGCGAAGGGATTCAGGCGCGCCAGGCAGGCATCCATCACCGGGCCCCCCACGTTCTCGAACAGCACGTCGATGCCTTCGGGCGTCGCCGTGGCAAGCCGCCGCCCGACATCGCCCGACTTGTAGTCGATGCAGGCGTCGAAGCCCAGGCGCTCCACCACGTGGGCGCACTTGGCCGGCCCGCCGGCGATGCCCACGGCCCGGCAGCCGGCAAGCTTGGCGAGCTGCCCCGCCACGCTGCCCACGGCCCCCGCGGCGGCGCTCACCACCACCGTGTCCCCCGGCCTGGGCACGGCGATGTCCTTCAGCCCGATCCACGCCGTCACCCCGGGCATGCCCACGGCGCCGAGATACACGGACAGCGGCAGGCCCTCGTCGGCGATCTTGCGCATGCCCGTGCCCTCGGAGAGCGCGTAGAGCTGCCAGCCGAGCACGCCCACCACGAATTCCCCGACGCGAAAGCCAGGGTGATGGGAGGCGATCACCTCGCCCACCGTGCCGCCGATCATCACTTCGCCGAGTTCGACGGGCCGCGCATAGGACCTGGCCTCCCGCATGCGCCCGCGCATGTAGGGGTCCAGGGACAGCCAATGGTTGCGCACGAGGAATTGCCCCGGCCCGGGCTCGGGAATGGTCGCTGCTTCCAGTCGGAAGTGGCGCTCCTCGGGCCAGTCGGTCGGCCGTGCGGCCAGCACGATGCGCTTGTTCACCTCGTCCATGGGATCTCCGAAGCTCAGATCGCGCTCATGCCGCCGTCGACAGAAATGATCTGCCCGGTAATGAAGCTCCCTGCGTCGGAAGCGAGCAGCGCCACGGCACCCTTCAGATCCTCCTCGCCGCCGAGGCGGCCCAGGGGTGTGCCGGCGAGGATGGCCGCGTGGGCGTGGTGGATCACCCCCTTGCTCATCCGGGTCTGGAAGTAGCCCGGCGCGATGGCATTCACGTTGATGCCGTATTGGCCCCACTCGGCGGCCAGCGAGCGGGTGAAATTCACCAGCCCCCCCTTGCTCGTGTTGTAGGCAATGCCGCGCAGCACGTCCACCGGCGTACCCACCAGGCCGGCGATGGAGGCGATGTTGATGATCTTCCCCGTGCGGCGCGGGATCATCGAGGCGTTCGCCACTTCCTGCGTCAGCACGAAGGTGCCCGTGAGGTTCAGGTTGATGACCTTCTGCCAGGCGTCCAGCGGATGCGTCTCGGCCGGCGCTCCCCATGCCGCACCGGCGTTGTTCACCAGGATGTCCACCTGGCCAAAGCCCTGCATCACCTTGTCCGCCAGGTGCGGAATGGCCGCCGCATCCCCCAGGTCGCAGGCAAAGACCTGCGCCTCGATGCCCAGCGTGCCGAGATGGGCGCGGGCGCTCTCCAGTTCGGCCGACCTGCGCGCCACCAGCGCCAGGCGGGCGCCCATCTCGCCCAGCGCCTCGGCCAGTTGCAGGCCGAGCCCCCGCGAGCCCCCGGTCACCAGCGCAACGCGCCCATCCAGTTCCAGCATCGTTCTCAGGCCCATGGCTTCGCTCCGCAAAACGCCCATACAGGGCCAGGGGATTCTTCCGGTTCGCCCGCGAAGCGTCAAGCCGGCGACAATCGCGCCCGGCTCAACTGCTTACTCTTGACACTGATCAACGGATAAGGATTTTTGTGCGGCAAAATCGATACGATTGCTTGTCAGCCAACGTTTTTTGTGTAAAGTTCGGAGCGAAGCACCTGCTTGGTGCCGGCCCTTGAGACGCAGGACGGAAGACAATGATCTACACGCTTCATGAATTCCACCACGCCGCCACGGCGCCCTTGCGCCTGTGGGCGGAGACCAGCCAGTTGCTGTTCACCAACCCGTTCAGCCCGCTGGCCTACCTGCCCCACAGCGGGCGCATGGCCGCCGGATCGGAACTGCTCGCCCGCGTGGTCAAACGCTACGCGAAGCCGGCGTTCGGCCTGACGCACACCCGCATCGAGGGCACGGAGGTGGCCGTCACCGAATCGGTCGTCGCCTCGAAGCCTTTCTGCAACCTGCTCCACTTTCAGCGGGCCACGACGCGCCGGGATCCGAAGGTGCTCGTGGTGGCGCCGCTCTCCGGGCACCACGCCACCCTGCTGCGCGACACCGTGCGCGCGCTGCTGCCGGAGCACGACGTCTATATCACGGACTGGGTGGATGCCCGCCAGGTGCCGCTGGCCGAGGGTTACTTCCATTTCGCGGACTACGTCGGCTACGTGCAGGAATTCATCCGCCTGCTCTCGCCCGGCGTGCATCTGATCGCGGTCTGCCAGCCCACCGTGCCGACGCTGGCGGCGGTCTCCCTCATGGCGGCGGAGAACGATCCGGCGCAGCCGCGCAGCATGATCCTCATGGGCGGGCCGATCGACACGCGCCGCTCGCCCACCGAGGTGAACCGCTACGCCAAGACCCACAGCCTGCGCTGGTTCGAAACCCACGTCGTCACCCGCGTCCCCCTCAAGTACCCCGGCTACATGCGGCGCGTGTATCCCGGCTTCCTGCAGCATTCCGGCTTCGTCGCCATGAACCCGGACCGCCACCTGCAGGCGCACATCGACTTCTACAACCATCTGGTGGAAGGCGACGGCGAGTCCGCTGCGGCGCACCGCAAGTTCTACGACGAGTACAACGCCGTGATGGACCTGCCCGCGGAGTACTACCTGGAGACCCTGGACATGGTGTTCATGCGCCACCTGCTGCCCAGGGGCGAAATGGTGGTGGCGGGCCGGCCCGTGAAGCCGGGCGCCATCCGCGACACGGCGCTCTTCACCATCGAAGGCGAACTGGACGACATCTCCGGCCCCGGCCAGACCCAGGCCGCCCACGACCTGTGCTGCGGCCTGCCCGACGATATGCAGGAGGACTTCGTCGTGCCAGGTGTCGGCCACTACGGCATCTTCAGCGGGCGGCGTTGGCGCGAGACCATCTGCCCGCGCGTGCGCGACTTCATCCGGAAGCACTCCTGATACGCCCGTTCCCGCCCAGGCGGGAACCGAGTGTCATATGGCCGGGTCGTCCCCGCCGCAGCGAGGGCGATCCATTTGCGGCCGCCCGGGGCAATCCGGGCGGTCCCTGCCCGCCTCCGAACCAAGCATTTGCTTGCTCGTCCCGCCGCATTTCGTCATGCGTTTGTCGCCGAGTTGTGTCAGACTTTCCCTATAAATTTCATTGTCCTATAACTAAAGTTATAGGCGGCAGGGAGCGGAGCAATGAGCGAGGCAGGACGCGCCGGCGGCGCGGCGCAGGCGATCCTCCCGGCGTCCGGGGAGACGGACGACATCTGCCGGCTGCTGCTCGAATCGACCACTGAAGGCGTGCTGTCCGTCGATCTGGACGGACGGGTCACCTTCGCCAATCCCGCCGCCCGGCGCATGCTGGGGTTCCCCGACGACGAGATGCTCGGGCAAGAACTCCACGCCCTGATCCATCACGCCCGCGCCGACGGCTCGCCCTACCCGGCGGAATCCTGCCCCATGCGCCTGGCCTGCAGCCAGGGCGAATCGTCCCTGCGCGACGACGAGTGGCTGTGGCGCAAGGACTGCAGCGGCTTTCCCGCCGAATTCAGCAGCGCGCCCCTCGTGCGGGAGGGCCGGCGCGTGGGGGCGGTGGTGATCTTCCGCGATATCGGCGAGCGCCGCCAGGCCCTGGACCGGCTCAAGGAAAGCGCGAGCCGCCTGGAGACCGTCCTGGAGGAGCAGGAAACCCTGATCGATAACGTCCAGGTGGGCATCGTCATCACCGGCGACAACCAGATCCAGCGCTGCAACCCGGTCTTCCTGGAGCTGCTCCACTACGAGTCGGAAGCGGAACTGCTCGGCCGCCCCCCCGCCGTCCTGTTTCCCACACCGGAGAACTATGCCGCCTTCGGCGGCAAAGTGGGCCCGGTGCTGGCCGCGGGCCACCCCGTCGAACTGGAATGGCAACTGGCCGACCGCAACGGCATGCCCCACTGGGTGCAGATCGCCGCCAAGCCGGTGCGCGCCCCCGGCCAGGGCTACCGCACGGTCTGGATGATGCTCGACATCACGGCGCGCAAGCTGGCGGAGGCGGCGCTCGAGGCCGCCAACGAGGAGATGTCGGCGATCCTTGACGCGGCACCGGTGGGCATCACCGTCATCCGCGAGGGCAAGATCCGCCGCTGCAACCGCCGCCTGGAGGAGATGTTCGGTGTCCCCCCGGGTGGGATGCTGGACCACTCGACGCGAGGCGTTTACGCGGACGAGGAAGCGTACCAGCGCAGCAATCGCGCCTACCGCAACCTGGAGGACGGGACGGTACATCACCGCATCGAGCAGATGCGCCGGGCGGACGGCAGCATCGTCTGGTGCCGGCTGAGCGGCCGGCTGGTGGACGTGGCCGACCCCGACCGGGGCGCCGTCTGGATGGTGGAGGACATCTCCGAGGAGCACGCCGCCGAGGAGGCCCTGCGGGCGAGCCAGCAGTTGCTCGACGCCATCGTCGAGAACAACCCGGCCTCGATTTCCTTCAAGGACGCGGAGGGACGCTTCCGCCTGGTCAACCGAACCTGGGAAGAGGCGACGGGCGTGCGCCGCGACCAAGTCATCGGCCGCACCGTCTTCGACGTTTTCCCGGAAGACCTGGCGCAGGAGTTCAGCACCGCCGACCGCAAGGCCATCGAAGCCGGCCAGGTGATCCGCTACGAGGAACAGCTTGACACGCCGTCCGGGCGCACGACGGCCATCACCTCGAAACTGCCCCTGCACGCCCAGGATGGCAGCCTGACCGGCGTCTGCGGCGTGTCGACCGACATCTCCGACCTGGTGCGCCTGCAAAAGGAACTGGAACACGCCCGGGACGCCGCCGAAGCCGCCGCCAAGGCCAAGAGTCAGTTCCTGGCCAACGTCAGCCACGAGATCCGCACGCCGATGAACGCCATCATCGGCCTGAGCTACATCGCCCTGAAGAACGCCCAGGATCCCCGCCAGCGCGACTATCTGGCGAAGATCGAAAGCTCGGGGAAAGCGCTGCTGGGCATCATCAACGACATCCTGGACTTTTCCAAGATCGAGGCCGGCAAGCTGCAACTGGAGGCCGTGCCCTTCCGCCTGCAGGAGGACGTGGTCGAGAACGTCTCCAACGTCGTCGCCCTCAGGGCAAGCGAGAAGGGGCTGGAACTGCTCTTCGATTTCGACCCGCAGTTGCCCGCCGCCCTGGTCGGCGATCCGCTGCGCCTGAACCAGGTCTTCATCAACCTGCTCACCAACGCCATCAAATTCACCGAGCGGGGCCAGATCGTCCTGCGCATTCGGGTGGCCGAGGCGAATGACTGCGGCGTCCGGCTGCGCTGCGAGGTGCAGGACAGCGGCATTGGCATGTCCCCGGAGCAGGCGGCCGGGCTGTTCCGCGCCTTCAGCCAGGCGGACAGCTCGATCACGCGGCGCTACGGCGGCACCGGCCTGGGCCTGGCTATCTGCCGGCGGCTGGTGAAGATGATGGACGGCGAGATCGGCGTCCAATCCACCCTGGGCACCGGCTCCACGTTCTGGTTCACGGCCCGCCTCGGCCGAGCCCCCGCCGAATATGTCACGCCCCGGGCGGCGGAGCGGCCGGGCAACGGCCAGCAGGTCCTGGTGGTGGACGACAATGCCGACGCCCGCATCATCCTCTGCCGCTACCTCCAGGAACTGGGCTACACCACCACCGAAGCGGCCTCGGGCGGGGAGTCGCTGCGCCTGCTGCAGGCCGCCTCGGCGCAGCGGCCGTTCGACCTGGTGTTCATGGACTGGCGCATGCCCGGCATGGACGGTTTGACGGCGGCGCGCCGCATCAAGGGCAACGGCGGCCTGGCCCACACGCCCGCCGTCCTGATGGTGACCGCCTTCGACCGGGCCCAGCTCCAGGCCGAAGCTGGGGATACCCCGATCGACGGCATCCTGCTCAAACCGGTGTCGCAGTCGACGCTGCTCGACGCCATCCAGGTGGCCCTGGGCCGCGGCATCGAACCGGTCGCCGAGGCGGCTGCGGCGTTCGCGCCGCCGGCGCACCTGCAGCGCGCCCACCTGCTCCTGGTCGAGGACAACGACATCAACCGGATGGTCGCCACGGAACTGCTGACGGGGGCCGGTATTCGGGTCAGCGTCGCCGGCAACGGGCAGGAGGCCCTCGACCTGCTCGCCGGCCAGCCCGATGGCACTTTCGACGGCATCCTCATGGATATCCAGATGCCGGTGATGGACGGCTATACGGCCACCCGGACGCTACGCGAGAACCCGCGTTTCCAGCGCATTCCCATCATCTCCATGACGGCGAATGCCTTCGCCGCCGACCGCCAGCACGCCCTGGCGGTGGGCATGAACGACCACATTGCCAAGCCGATCCAGGTGGCCGAGATGTTCGAGGTGCTGGGCAAATGGATCGTCGTCGCGGAGGACCGCAGCGGCACCGGTACCGGCGCCGCTGCGCCCCGCCCGGAAGCCGCGCCGGCCCTGCCCGCCCTGCCCGGCGTGGACATCGACGCCGGGCTGTCACGGGCGCGCGGCGACGCGCCCTTCTACCGCAACCTGCTCGTCAAGTTCGCCAAGGGCTGGCGCGATTTTTCCGAGCGCTTCCGCCATGCCGGCGAGGACGGGGATCCCCATGCCCGGCAGCGGCTCGCCCATTCCCTCAAGGGGGTGGCGGGGACTGTCGGCGCGACGGCAATCCAGCAGGCCGCGGCCGCCCTGGAGACGGCTTGCCGGGAGCATGCCGACGTCGCCCGCCTGGAGAGCCTGCTGACGGCGGTGGACGAGGCCCTGAGGCCCGTTCTCACGACCATCGATCGGATGAACGAGGCAGCCGCCCCCGCGCCCGCCTCCGCGCCCTCCCGTGCGCTGCTGGATCGGCTGGGCGCCCTGATCGACGACAACGACACCGAGGCCACCGAGCTGGTCGAGCAGATCGTCCGCTGGGCCGGCCTGGACGGCCGGAATGACCTGCTCGAGCGGCTGGCCGATGCCATCGGCCAATACGACTTCGCCGCCGCCCGGCAAATCTACGAAACCTTGCTGCCCCTCATGCCCAAGGAAACGGAACATGAATGACCTGCATGACATGCGGCCCACGGTCCTGGTGGTGGACGACACCCCCAACCTGATCGATTCGCTGCGCGGCATCCTGAAGGAGACCTACCGGGTCAAGGCCACCATCGACAGCGAGCGGGCCCTGGCCATCGCCCAGGAGCATCCGCAGCCGGACATCATCCTGCTCGACGTCATGATGCCGGGCATGAACGGCTATGAGGTCTGCCGGCGGCTGAAAGCCGATCCGGCGACGGCGGACATTCCCGTGCTGTTCCTCACGGCGATGGCCGAGGCGACGGACGAACACACCGGTTTCGAAGCCGGCGCCGTGGACTACCTGGCCAAGCCGGTGAGCCCCCCCATCCTGCTCGCCCGCCTGAAGACCCACCTGCTGCTCAAATCGGCGCGCGATTTCCTGCGCGACAAGAACGACTATCTGCAGCAGGAGGTGGAGCGCCGCACAAGGGAAGTGCAGGCCATCCAGGACGTGAGCATCGTCGCCATGGCCTCCCTGGCGGAAACCCGCGATCCGGAAACGGGCAACCACATCCGCCGCACCCAGAACTATGTACGCCTGCTGGCGCTCCACCTGCGCGAGCATCCGCGCTTTTGCGTGACCCTGGGCGCGGACGGCTACATCGAGATGCTCTTCAAGTCGGCGCCGCTGCACGACATCGGCAAGGTGGGCATTCCCGACCACATCCTGCTCAAGCCGGGGCGGCTCACCCCGGAAGAGTTCGAGATCATGAAGACCCACACGACCCTGGGACACAACGCCATCCTGGCGGGCGAACAGGGGCTCGCCTCGCCGGGCGCCTTCCTGCAACTGGCCCGGGAGATCATCCATTCGCACCACGAGAAATGGGACGGCAGCGGCTACCCGGAAGGATTGCGGGGCGAGGCCATCCCGCTCTCGGCCCGGCTGATGGCCCTGGCCGACGTGTATGACGCGCTCATCAGCTGGCGGGTCTACAAGGAACCGATGTCCCACGAAGCGGCAATGGAAATCATCCGCCGGGGCCGAGGCACTCACTTCGATCCGGACATCGCCGAGGCCTTCCTCGCCCTCGGCGAGTACGTCAAAGCCATCGCCCAGCGCTATGCGGACCCCGGCCCGGCGCAAGAGCCGGTCGGTAACGGTTCCGCCCTGCCCGCCTCCTGATCCGGCTTTGCGACGCCGCGGCCGCCCCAGGCACTACTCGACGGGAGGCGCGACGCGGTTGTTGTGCTGCTTCACGTCGCCGCGCTGGCGCCGGCCGTATTCCTCGATCTGGCGCTTGGCCGCATCGAAGGCGTCGCGCAGGGCGACATAGACATCCTCGTGACTGTCCCGGTTCACGACGATCTCGCCGCCCGGCACCTTGACGTCGAGGCGCACGTTGTGCTGCTTGCCCTGATGCTGGTGCTTGTGCGGCGTTTCCACGGTCACGTGACAGCCGATGATGTTGGGGTAAAAGGTTTCCAGCTTGGCCGCCTTCTCGCGGATGTGCTGCTCGACCGCGTCGGAATGGGGAATATCCTTGAAGGTGATCTGGATGGCTCTTTGCATGATGTTGCCCTTCTTCAGGTTGGACCGGATGCTGCTTCCTTTGCCACCAGCATAGCCCCGGTGGCCGGGGTAGCTTTGAGGTAGATCAAATTGCCCGACTCGCTTCGGTGCGGCGATCGACTTCCCTCGCGAGCGCCTGGAGCCGCTCAGACACCGTCACCGGGTAAGCCGGTGCCGGAATCAGCCGGCGCAGCGGCTCGGGAAGCCTGTTGAGTTCCGCCACGGCACGCTCGCGGACCGCAGCGAGGGGTGGCGAGGGCGCAAGGCGCTTGCCCGCTTTCATCGCCGGATCGAGCAGGGGCGTGCCCGGCAACGCATCGTCCGCCGTCGTCAGCGTGTCCCCGGCCATACGGCCGTCGGCACCGAGGCGGCGATACACCTGCTTGCGTCCCGGCCAGGTGGCCTTGCCTTCGGAGCGCTTGCGCCGCGCCGCGCCGGCGTATTCCTGCAGCTTGTAGGCGCAATCCAGGTAGGGTTTGTCGGCCGAGGTGTTCATGCGCGTGCCGACGCCCAAGCCGTCGATGGGCGCAGCCGCGGCGACGAGGTCGCGCACCCGGTACTCGTCCAGGTTGCCGCTGGCGAAGATCTTCACGCCGCCCAAGCCCCCCTCGTCCAGGATGGCCCGCACGCGCCGCGCGTGCTCGGCCAGATCGCCGCTGTCGATGCGCACGGCGCTGATGGCGATGCCCTCTTCGGCCAGCTTCCGCGCCAGCGGCACCAGGCTGCGGGCCGCGGCTTCCGTGTCGTAGGTGTCGATGAGCAGGGTGCAGCGCTCGGGGTGGGAGCGGGCGAAATGCTCGAAGGCGTCCGTCTCGCTCTCGTGGGCCTGGACGAAGGAGTGCGCCATGGTGCCGTAGAGAGGGAGGCCCCATTGCATGCCCGCCAGCACGGTGGCGGTGCCGTCGAACCCGGCTATAAAGGCGGCGCGCGCCGAGAGCAATCCGGCTTCCGCACCATGGGCGCGGCGCAGGCCGAAGTCCACCAGCAGCTTGCCCGGCGCCGCCAGGCGCACGCGCGCGGCCTTGGATGCGACCAGCGTCTGGAACTGCAGCAGGTTGATGATGCGCGTCTCGACCAGTTGCGCCTGGGGCAGCGGCGCCACCACGCGCAGGATCGGCTCGTCGGGGAAGAAGACCGTGCCTTCCGGCATGGCATACACGTCGCCGGTGAAGCGCAGTTGCGCCAGCGAATCGACGAAGCGGGCATGGAAGCGGCCGCAGCCGGCCAGCCAGGCGAGTTCCTGCTCCGTGAAGCGCAGGCCCTCCAGGAAGTCGAGCACCTGCTCCAGCCCCGCGGCGATGAAGAAGTTGCGCTTCTCCGGCATCTTGCGCACGAAGAACTCGAAGACGGCCATATCCGCCATGCCCCGGTCGAAATAGGCCTGGAGCATGGTGAGCTGGTAGAGGTCGGTGAGCAGGACGCTCGCGCGCTCGTTCATGCCACGATTTGGGCCAGTCGCACCGGCACGGCACCCAGCTTGCGCATCTCCGCGATGGCCCGCTCGCCGTCGCCCGGCGCCACCTCCACCGCCCGGATGGCGTCCTCCAGCAGCACCGTGCGATAACCGAGCCTCAAGGCGTCGCGCACGGTGTTCAGCACGCAGTAGTCGGTCGCCAGCCCGCCGACGAAGACGCGCTCCACCCCTGCCTCGCGCAGGACAGCGTCCAGCTCCGTGCCCTCGAAGCCCGAATAGGCGTCCTTGTCCGCCCTCACCGCCTTGGAGACGATCCGCACCTCGCAGGGCAACTCGAGCAGGGGCGCGAAGCGCGCCCCGTCGGAGCCGGCAATGCAGTGGGGCGGCCAGGGTCCGCCCTGCGCCTTGAACGAGCAATGGTCGGCCGGGTGCCAATCCCGGGTAGCGACCACGGGCAATCCCCGGGCGCGGAAGGCGGCGATGCCGCGGTTCAGCACCGGCACCACCTCGTCGCCCCGGGGCACGGCCAAGGTTCCGCCGGGGAGGAAATCCAACTGCACGTCGACGACGATCAGCGCATCGCCGGCGCCGAGCCCAATCGCTTCATTGCCCATGGGAAGAACCTCTATTCCCGATCCTTCTTGGCCGTGCGCCGCTTGCCCGACGCGGCGAAGGCCTGGCGCAGCGCCGACATTTCCGCCAACTGCGAGGCAACCAGGTAATTGATCGTGCCCGCGGGCACCATGCCCTGCTGGTCCGGCTCGCCGGCGGCAACCCCGGTGAGCAGCTCGATCGCCTGATCCACATTAGACACTGCGAAAATGCGGAATTTCCCCTGCGCGCAGGCGGCCACCACGTCCTCGCGCAGCATCAGGTGCTTGACATTCGAGGCGGGGATCAGGACTCCCTGCTCGCCCGTCAGCCCGCGCGCCGCACAGATATCGAAGAAGCCCTCGATCTTCTCGTTCACCCCACCGATGGGCTGCACGAGGCCATACTGGTTCACCGAGCCGGTCATGGCCAGGGACTGCTTGATGGGCACCGCCGCCAGCGCCGACAGGAGCGCACACAGCTCGGCAGCCGAAGCGCTGTCCCCTTCCACCGGCCCGTAGGACTGCTCGAACACCAGGCTCGCATTGAGCGACAGGGGCAGGCTGCGGGCGTAGCGGGAAGCGAGGAAGGCGGAGAGGATCATGACGCCCTTGGAATGGATGGCGCCCCCCAGCTCTGACTCGCGCTCGATGTCGATGACGTCGCCCTCGCCGATGCGGGCGGTGGCCGTGATGCGCACCGGATGGGCGAACATGAAATCGCCCAGGTCGATGACCGCCAGCCCGTTCACCTGGCCGACGTGCTCGCCCGTGACGGAGATGAGCAGGTTGTCGCGCAGGATCTGCTCGTGCAGCCGCTCGCGCAACCGCCCGGCACGGCGTTTCTGGGCGGCGAGCGCCGCCGCCACGTCCTCGTGCCGCACCACTTGGCGCCCGGCGCGGGCGGCGCCGTGCTCGGCCTCGTGCAGCAGGTCGGCGATGTGCCGCCGGCTCGCGGTCAGCTTCTCCGCGTCGCCGGCGAGCCGGGCGCCGTGCTCGATCACCCGCGCCACGGCGCCCCGGTCGAACGGGCGCAGTCCCCCCTCCCGCGCCAGCGTGGCGACGAACCGGGCATAGAGCCGGGTGTTGTCCGCATCGCGCGGCATGTCGTCCTCGAAATCGGCGCCGACCTTGAACAGCTCCTCGAACTCCGGGTCGTACTCCTTCAGCAGGTAATAGAGCAGGCGCTCGCCCACCAGGACCACCTTGACGGCCAGGGGCATCGGCTCCGGCTCCAGCGGCAGCGTGCTGGCGAAGCCGAACACCTGGCCGAGGGACTCGATGCGCACCTGGCTGGAGCGCAGCGCCCGCTTCAACCCCTCCCAGGCATAGGGCTGGCTGAGCACCTTGGCCGCATCGAGCACCAGGTAGCCGCCGTTGGCGTGGTGCAGGGACCCCGCCTTGACGAAGGTGAAGTTGGTGACCAGCATGCCCATGTGGGCGACGTGGTCGACGCGGCCCACCAGGTTGGGGAAGATCGGGTTGTCCTCGAAGACCACCGGCGCCGTCTTGGCCCCGCCGTTGTCCACGAGGAGGTTCACTTGGTAGCGGGTGAGGGTGATGCTGCCGCTCATCGCCACCTCGCCGTCGGGCTTGGGCTGCTCGCGCAGCTCCTCGCCCATCTCGATCACGTCGCGCATGACCTCGTCGAGGAAGCCAAGCACGTTGAGCAGATCCGTGTAGCGCTCCTTCAGATCCTCGATGAGGTGGCCGACGGCCAGGCGCATGGCGTCGCGGCTCGCCTCCTTGATGCGGTCCTGCATATCGCGCCGCCAGCGCGGAAACTGGTGCATCAGCTTGTGCAGCCGGTCGCCGTATTCTTCCATGAGCCGGCCGATGCGCTCCTTGTCCGCGTCCGAGAGCTTCTCGAATTCGTCCGGCCCCATGGTCTCCTCGCCCTTCATCGGCGCGAAGACAAAGCCGTGCGGCGTGCGCAGCAGGGCGATGCCCTTCTCGGCGGATTCCTGGCCCAGCACGCGCAGCGCCGCTTCCTCCTTCTGCTTGAACTCCTCCTGGATCGCCTCGATGCGCGCCCGGAACTCGTCGGCCTCGAAGGCGGCGGTGATCGCCTTCGCCAGATCGGAGACGAAGCGCTGCATGTCGTGCTTCAACTGGGCGCCGCGCCCGGAGGGCAGGCGCAGCAGCCGCGGGCGGTTGGGCTCGGCGAAGTTATTGACGTAGCACCAGTCGCCGGGCGCCGCCTCCGCCGCGGCTTTCGCCTCCAGCAGGCGGCGCACCGCCGAGTGGCGCCCGCTGCCCGGCTCGCCCAGCACGAACAGGTTGTAGCCGGGGCGCTTGATGTCGATGCCGAAGCCCACCGCGTCGATGGCACGCGACTGGCCGACGATGTCCGTGGAATCCGGCAGCTCGGCGGTGGTTTCGAATTGCAGCAGCGAGGGATCGCAGCGCCTGCAAAGGGACTGCGGATCGAGGGGTGCGAGTTCAGGCATTCCGGGTTATTCTTGGGGCTGTGCGGATCGCCGACAAACTATAGCGCCGGCGTTCCTGCCGCACAAGAATGCCCGGTCCGGTATCCGCTCTTGACACCCGTCAACGGTCCGGCCGACGAAAGGCCGTAGCTTAAGATTCGAAAGTTGGTTCATAATTCTCACGCAGGCATCGGCAGCAAGGAGACAACCATGCCCAACAACGTTCCGGAAACTCCCCCGCGGCCCGACCGGGCCCGAGTGATCGAGCGCCCCGACGGCTTCTACTGGCAGGACCAGCACAGCGGCGAGGAATACGGTCCTTTCCCTACGCTGCTCGAAGCCATGGAAGACATGGAATACATCGACGAGTCGGACTACGAGCCCGGCGAGAGCCTGGCCGAGGCCGAGGATGAGCTCGGCATCTCCGACTGGATCGACCCCGACACCGGCGTGCCCGCCGAGGAGGGCACGCCGCACATCGAAGATCACTGATACGCTGCCTGCCTCGGCGGGCAGCGGACAAGGAGGCAGCTATGCCGCTGCGTGTGACTTCCGTGGCCTTCGCCCATGAAGGCGCCATTCCCGGGCAATACACCTGCGAAGGGGCCGACACCTCGCCGCCGCTGGCCTGGAGCGGCGTTCCGGCGGGAGCGAAAAGCCTCGTCCTGATTGTGGATGATCCCGACGCGCCGGACCCGGCGGCGCCGAAGATGACCTGGGTGCATTGGGTGCTGTACAACCTGCCGCCGTCGACTTCGGGCCTGCCCGCTGCGGTCGCCCAGGCCCAGCTTCCCGCCGGGACCCGCGAAGGCCTGAACGACTGGAAGCGCACCGGCTACGGCGGCCCCTGTCCGCCCATCGGCCGGCACCGCTATTTCCACAAGCTGTACGCCCTCGACGCAGTACTGCCCGATCTCGGCCGGCCGACCAAGGCGCAGTTGGAAAAGGCGATGCAGGGCCACGTGCTGGACCAGGCCGAACTCATGGGCACCTATCAGAAGCACGGGTGACGCGCTGCCCATCCTGCCCGACTATCAAGGCGGCAGCATCCTCAACCTGATGGGTTCGCTCGCCGCGGCCTGCGGCGGCCCGCCGCTGGCCTGCGCACCCCTGCGCGGCCTCGATGCGGCCGGGCTTGGCCGCGCCCGGAACATCGTGCTGCTCGTCATCGACGGCCTGGGCTACGGCTACCTGCAGCGCAATGGGGCGGGCGGCACCCTGCTCCGCCATCTCCATTCCCGCCTGACCTCCGTCTTCCCGTCCACCACGGCCAGCGCGGTGACCACCTTCCTCACCGGACTGGCGCCCCAGCAGCACGCCCTCACCGGCTGGCACATGTATTTCTCCGAGCTCGATGCCATCGCCGCCGTGCTGCCGCTCGCCCCGCGGGGCGAAGGCCGCTTCGCGGCGGCGCCGGGGGAACTGCCGCGGCGGCTCTTCGGCCATGCGCCGTTCTTCGACCGCATTGGGCGGCGCGCCGTGATCGTCTCGCCCGAACATATCGCCGGCTCGGAATTCAACACCTATCACGCCGGGCGCGCCGAAGTCCGCGGCTACAAGAGCCTCGCCGAGCTGTTCGCCCGGATCGAGGCGGCGCTGCGGGAGAGCGCCGGCCCCACCTACGTCTATGCCTATTACCCGGAGATCGATGCGACCGCCCATGCGCACGGCATCGGCAGCACCCAGGTGGCGCGGGAGTTCCATTCGCTCGACGAGGCCCTCGGGCGTTTCCTGGAGGCTATCCGCGGCAGCGACACCCGGCTGCTGGCCACCGCCGACCATGGCTTCATCGATTCGCCGCCGGAGCGCAGCATCGAGCTCGAGCAACACCCGGGGCTCACCGCGACACTGGCGCGCCCCTTGTGCGGCGAGCGCCGCGTCGCCTATTGCTACGTGAAGCCGGGGCGGGCCGCGCCGTTCGAGTCGTACGTGCGCCGGCGCCTGGGCCAATGCGCCGACCTTTACCGCAGCCGCGAGCTGATCGAGCGGGGCTGGTTCGGCCCCGGCGCGCCCGATCCGCGGCTGGCCGGACGCGTCGGCGACTACGCCCTCGTCATGCGCGGGAACTGGAGCATCAAGGACTGGCTGCCGGGCGAGAAGCGCCACGTCCAGTTGGGCGTGCACGGCGGCGTGAGCGGGGACGAGATGTACGTGCCGCTGGCGGTCGCGCCGGCTTAAGCGAGCAGCACCGCGACGATCCCCGTGATGAAGATCCCGTCGAAGGTGCCCGCCCCGCCGATGGAGGCCACGGGCTCGCCGAGCTTCTGCACGTCGCGCAGGCGCAGCAGGTCGGCGCCGACCAGCACGCCCAGGGTGCCGGCGATGTAGGCCAGCGCCGGCCCATGCTCCGCATCGAGCATCACCGCGACAAACGCGGCGGTGACGGGGGCGACGAGGATCGGCATGACGATGCCCACGCCGGGCATGGAATAGCTGGTGGCGTAGGCGAGCAGCGCCACCGCCGCCACCGCGCCGACGACCGGCAACGCATCGAGCTGGCCCTGGGCGAAGAGGTACAGGGAAAACGCCGCCGGCGTGACGCAGCCGCCGACATTCACGGCGATGATGGTCTTGCCCGGAGCCAGCATGCGCCGAATCATGAACAGGCGGGGGGCGGCGCGCAGCCGTGGCGCCTGCGCCGCGGCGTCCGTATCGAGGGTAAACAACGGCAGGTTGATCAGGCTGCCCAGCAGCGTGACCAGCAGCAGCAGGTAGGCCGAGTCCTGCGACAGGCCGAGCTTGTCGAAGGCAACGCGCAGCAACCCGATCTGGATGATGGTGACCAGGAAGGCGGTGGTGGCGACGAGCAGCAGCAGGCGCAACGGGGGCATGCGCAGTCCTCCTCTGCATTATGATCGCATTCCAGGATGAAGATTCGCGAGCTGCATGGATGGGACCTGACGCCGAAGGAGGCCGTCGCCGTGCAGGCGCGGCTGGCCGCCGAGGTGGTGCGCGAGGATCGGCTGGGCGAGGTGCGCCGCATCGCCGGCATCGACGTCGGCTTCGAGGACGATGGCCGGGTCACCCGGGCGGCGGTGGCGGTACTGGATTACCCCAGCCTCGAACTGCGCGAAACCGCCATCGTGCGCACGCCGACCCGCTTTCCCTACGTGCCCGGGCTGCTCTCCTTCCGCGAGGCGCCGGCGGTGCTGGCGGGCCTGCAGCGCCTGGCGCAGCCGCCCGACCTCATCCTCTATGACGGCCAGGGCATCGCCCACCCGCGCCGCATCGGCATCGCCAGCCATGTCGGGCTGCTCGCCGGCATCCCCAGCATCGGCGTGGCCAAGACGCGGCTCATCGGCAGCCACGGCGCAGTGCCGGACCGGCGCGGCGCCTGGGTGCCGCTCACCGACCGCGGCGAGACGATCGGTGCGGTGCTGCGCACCCGTGTCGGCGTGAAGCCGCTCTATGTCTCCATCGGCCACCGGGTGAGCCTGGAAACCGCCATCCGCTGGGTGATGGCCTGCGTGACGCGCTACCGCCTGCCGGAAACGACGCGCCGGGCGCACCGGCTCGCCAGCGGCTGATCCGGTGGGGCGCAATAGCCGCTTGCGGCGTATTGCGCCGAACGCACCCATCCGGCGCAATACGCTGCGCTATTGCGCCCTACAGCGCCCGCACGACGTACACCGTTTCCGGGTCGCCGGGTTCGCGGTGGGCAGTAAAGCCGAGCTGGCGGGCGAACTTCAGCATGCGGTGGTTGCTGGTCAGCACCATGCCCTCCATGGTCTTCAGGCCCCGCGCCCGCGCCGCGTCCATCAGCTCCGCCATGAGGATGCCGGCCACGCCCGTGCCCTGCCAGGCATCGGCCACGGCGATGGCGAACTCGCAACGCTCGCCGTCCGGGTTCGCCACGTAGCGGGCGACGCCGATCTCGATTTCGCGACCGTCCCGCTCCACGGTCCCGATCAGGGCCATGTGCGTGTCGTAATCGACCTCCGTCAGGTGGCGCAACTCCTGGGGCGACAGCTCCCGCATCTGCTCCATGAAGCGGTAATAGCGCGCCTCCTCCGACAGGCCGCGCACGAAATCCTGTTCCAGGGGCGCGTCCTGTGCCCGGATTGGCCGGATGGTGATTTCCGTGCCATCGAACAGGCGGTGCCTGCGGATCAGGTGTTCCGGGTATTCGGCCATCACTTCCCCCTAACGCCTGCTGAATAGCATATGCCAAAAGGCGCTGTCCCGTACGTTGCAACCCCATGCGGCCGGTCGGGTATCGCCTTATCGACGGGGGATACCGCGGTACCTAGCATGGCTATACTGAATATTGGAATATTTCATCCGTTTCCCGATGCCCACCGGGCTGTCCATGACAATGCCGACGCAGACGCACGGCAAGGGATCCGGCCGGACCGCCCCTGCGGCCAGACGGCTCGACGAGGCGGCGGCGGAAAACCGCAGGCTGCGGCGCCGGGTCGCCGCACTGGAGAAGGCGCAGGCTGACGGAACGGCGCAATTGCGAGCCGTGTCGGAAGCCCTGGCCGTGGTCGAGGAGCGGGAGCGGCGCGCCCTGGCCCGGGACCTGCACGACGGTCTGGGCCAGGTGCTGGCGGTGGCCAAGCTCAGGCTGAGCGCGATCCGGCCGGAGGAGCGGCCCCCGGCTCTTGCCACCCTGCTCAAGGAGGTCGAAAACCTGATCGACGCGGCGAACCGGTCGGTGCATTCCCTGGCTCTGCAGCTCAGTCCGCCGACGCCGCCCTCCCTGGGCCTGGTTCCCGCCCTGGTATGGCTGGCGGGGGAAATGCAGCGCGCCTATGGCCTGGCGGTGCACATCCATGACGACGGCCGGCCCAAGCGGCTGGGTGGGACGGCCCGCACCACCTTGTTCCGCGTCGTACGCGAGCTGCTGATCAACGTCGCCAAGCACGCCCGGGTGCCAGTGGCCGAGGTCACCTGCCGGCAAGAAGAGGAAAACCGGCTGGCCCTCACCGTCGCCGATTCAGGGATCGGCTTCGATTACCAGAAGGCCCTGGCGGCGCCGGCCCCCGGCATCGGTCTGGGGCTTGTCGGTGTGCGCGAGCGCATGGACCTGCTGGGCGGAGAAATGCACGTGGAAAGCGAGCCGGGGCGCGGCACCACCATCGCGCTGACAGTGCCCCTCGAAGCGCCGCGCAAGGGCAAGGCGCACAAATGAAAACCCGCCTCCTGCTCGCCGACGACCACCGGATCCTGCGTGAGGCGCTGCGCCACGTGCTGGAACGGGAGGAAGACATTGCCATCGTAGCCGAAGCGGGGGACGGGGACGAAGCCCTGCGGCTCGCCGGAGAGCTCAAGCCGGACCTCGCCCTGATGGACATCGGCATGCCCGGCCTCGGGGGCATCGACGCCACGCGGCGGCTGCTGGCGGAGCATCCCGACATCAAGGTGCTGGCCCTGTCCACCTTCCAGGACCGGCGCATGGTGCTGGACATGCTCGAGGCCGGTGCCAGCGGCTACGTGGTCAAGGCGGAGGGGGCCGACGAGCTGCTGCGGGCGATCCGGGCCGTGGCCCGGGGCCAGACCTATCTTTGCCCGGAGGTGGCCGCAGCCGTCATCGACGCGGCCCGGGGCAGGCAAGCCCCGCGCGAACCGGCCGGGGACCGCCTGGGCCGACGCGAGCGCGAGGTCCTGGCGCTCCTGGCCGATGGACGGACCTCGGCGGCCATCGGCGCCAGCCTGCACATCGCCACCAGCACCGTCGAAGTGCACCGGCGCAACATCATGCGCAAGCTCGGCCTGCACAGCGTCGCCGAACTCACCAAGTACGCCATCCGCCGCGGCCTGACCGCCGCCTAGCAGCCTGTCGGACTTAACACCCCGTGGTCTACTACCTGAAAGACCGGAAGTAAATAACCATGTGTGGGTATTTTTTACACGTATATGGCAAACTAGACTGAAATTCAATCTTAAGAACATTGCAACAAGAGGGAGGCTTTCCGCAACAGATCAGGAGCGCTCGATCAATGGGCTCGAAGTATCCGCCTACCGCCGGGAAATGCCGCGTGCTGCTGGTGGATGACCACAAGATCCTGCGAGAAGCGCTGCGCTGGCTGCTGGAGCGCGAGGAGGATATCCAGGTGGTCGGCGAGGCAGGCGACGGGGAGGAGGCCCTGGGGCTGGCCGGGCAGGCCGGACCGGACATGGTCGTGATGGACGTCGGCCTGCCCCACATGAACGGCATCGAAGCCACACGGCGCCTGGTGGCGGAAAACCCGCGCATCCGGGTGCTCGCCTTGTCCGTGTTCGAAGAACCCCGCGTGGTGCTGGAAATGCTCGAGGCCGGCGCCAGCGGCTACGTGGTCAAGTCGGACAGCGCCGAGGAGCTCCTGCGGGCGATCCGCGCCGTGGCCCGGGGCGACACCTATCTCTGTCCGGAGGTCGCTGGCGCGGTGGTCGAAACCGTGCGGGCCAAGCATGCCCAGCCGGAGCCGGAAAAGGACCCCCTCGGCCGGCGCGAACGGGAGGTGCTGGCCCTCGTGGCCGAGGGGCGGACCTCGGCGGAAATCAGCTCCAGCCTGCATATCGCCATCAACACGGTCGAAGTGCATCGGCGCAACATCATGCGCAAGCTCGGCCTGCACAGCGTCGCCGAACTCACCAAGTACGCCATCCGCCATGGCCTGACGCCGGGCTAGCCGGCCATTACTGGAATACCCGTATCAAAAATCTACGCATGCGGGTATTTTTCCCACAATCCAAAGCGACTACAGTTCGTTTGGCTCGAAAAGAAACAGGCTTCGGGGCCCAGCCACCCGCCCTAGAGGAGAACGGCAGTCCATGGATGTGCAATGGGAAGCGTCCCGGCAAAGGACGCCGGGGGAGACTTCTTGTGACACTCCCGTGCGCCGGCCCCGCGTCGGCGACCTGCGCGACCAGTTCGAGCGGCTCAAGGCCGTGGCCGAGGTCGGCGTCGATTCGGTCATCGTCACCGATACCGAGGGCGTGATCGAGTATGTGAACCCGGTCTTCGAGGTCCTGACCGGCTACGGCCGGGAGGAGGCCATCGGCCGCACGCCCGCCCTCATCAAGTCCGGCCTGCTCGGCGACAACTTCTACGTGGCGCTCTGGGCCGTGCTGCGCGCCGGCAGGGAGTTCCGCGGCCATTTCATCAACCGAAAGAAGAACGGCGACCTCTTCCACGAGGAGAAGACCATCCGGCCCTTCGTGGATGCCGACGGGCTCGTCCGGCATTTCGTGTCCACCGGTCGCGACGTGACACAGCGGGTGGAGGCGCTGCTGCGCCTCGAGCACCAGGCCAGCCATGATTCGCTGACCGGCCTGCCGAACCGCCAGTTGTTCATGGACCGGCTGGGCCAGGCCCAGTCCCGCGCCGCGCGCCACGGCACGCATTTCACGCTGCTTTGCCTTGACCTGGATGGCTTCAAGGCCGTCAACGACACCTACGGTCACGCCGCGGGGGACCGCCTGCTGCAGGCCGTCGCGGCACGCCTGCGCCAGTGCATCCGCGAGGAGGATACGGTGGCCCGCATCGGCGGGGACGAGTTCGCCCTGATCCTGGCCGATATCGGCCGGCGCGAGGACGCCGAAAAGGTGCTCGACAAGATCCTGCGCGCCTTCCGCCACGACGCCCGCTTCGAAGAGAGCCGCATCGCCATCCGCGCCAGCATCGGCGCCTGCATCTACCCGGAGCACGGCGAGAGCCTCGAGTGCTTGCTGCAGCGCGCCGACATGGCCATGTACGGGCAGAAGCGGGCCAGCGGCGCCGGCTACCGGTTCTTCGACGGGGAGCCGGAGAGCCTCTGGCCCTGCCACGCCCGACAGCTACTGCTGCCGTTTTAGGTTTCAC
>CAYZLI010000016.1:35395-36957 GCA_964479195.1 uncultured Rhodocyclaceae bacterium | reverse complement strand
TGGCGGAAATGGCGGAAGCCGGTGAACACCATGGCCACGCCGTGCTCGTCGGCGGCGGCGACCACTTCCGCGTCGCGCACGGAGCCGCCGGGCTGGATGACCGCCGTGGCGCCGGCCTTGGCCAGCACGTCGAGGCCGTCGCGGAAAGGGAAGAAGGCGTCGGAGGCCACCACCGAGCCGGCCACGGTGAGGCCGGCGTTCTCGGCCTTGACGGCGGCGATGCGGGCGGAGTCCACGCGGCTCATCTGGCCGGCGCCCACGCCCACGGTCTGGCCGTCCCGGCAATAGACGATGGCGTTGGACTTGACGTACTTGGCGACGCGCCAGGCGAAGAGCAGGTCGGCCAGCTCGCGCGCATCGGGCTGGCGCTTGGTCACCACCTTGAGCTGCTGTCGATTGATGCGCGCATCGTCGCAGGTCTGCACCAGGAGCCCCCCGCCCACGCGCTTCATGTCGAAGCCCGTGCTGCCGGGGCCCAGCGGCACGACCAGCACACGCACGTTCTGCTTGGCGGCCAGCACCTGCTGCGCCTCCGGCGTGATCTCCGGGGCGATGAGCACTTCCATGAACTGTTGGGCCACGGCTTGCGCCGCCGCCTTGTCCAGCGCGCAGTTGAAGGCGATGATGCCGCCGAAGGCCGAGACCGGATCGGTCGAGAAGGCCTTCTTGTAGGCTTGCGCCGCGCTGTCGCCCAGCGCCACGCCGCAGGGGTTGGCATGCTTGACGATGACGCAGCAGGTGGTGTCGAAGTTCTTCACGCACTCCCAGGCCGCGTCCGCATCGGCGATGTTGTTGTAGGACAGTTCCTTGCCCTGCAGTTGCCGGTAGTTGGCGATGCCGCCGGTGGCGACCGTCGTGTCGCGGTAGAAGGCGGCCTGCTGGTGCGGGTTCTCGCCGTAGCGCAGCTCCTCCACCCGGTCGAAGGCGAACTGCAGGCGCTGCGGGAAGGGGCCGCGCTTGCCGTCCTCCTGCAGGGCGGTGAGGTAATTGGCGATGGCGCCGTCGTAGCGCGCCGTGTGGGTGAAGGCTTTTTTCGCCAGATCGAAGCGCGTCGCCTCGGACAGGGCGCCGCCGCTGGCGCGCATCTCGTCGATCAGCGCCGCGTAGTCCTCCGGGTCGGTGACGACCGCCACACCACCACAATGCGCGCCGTAGTTCTTCGCCGCCGCCCGCACCATGCTCGGGCCGCCGATGTCGATGTTCTCGATGGCGTCTTCCAGCTTGCAGTCGGGCTTGGCGATGGTCTGCTGGAAGGGGTAGAGGTTCACCACCACCAGGTCGATGCGGGGGATGCCCGCCTTCTCGATGGCGGCCAGGTGCTCGGGCAGGTCGCGCCGGGCGAGGATGCCGCCGTGGATCTTCGGGTGCAGGGTCTTCACGCGCCCATCGAGCATCTCGGGGAAGCCGGTGTAGTCGGCCACCTCCGTGACGGGCAGTCCCGCGTCGCGCAGCATCTTCGCGCTGCCGCCGGTGGACAGGATATTGACGCCGAGTTCATGGAGGGCGCGGGCGAAGTCCACGGCGCCGCGCTTGTCGGACACGCTGATGAGGGCTTGGGTGAT
>CAYZLI010000016.1:23240-35295 GCA_964479195.1 uncultured Rhodocyclaceae bacterium | reverse complement strand
GGGCGAAGTCCACGGCGCCGCGCTTGTCGGACACGCTGATGAGGGCTTGGGTGATCTTCATAAAGGCGTGAGGGGTGAGGGGTGAGGGGTGAGGGGTGAGGGGTGAGGGGTGAGGGGTGAAAAGCGCGGGGTTGCTCCTCACCCCTCACTCCTCACCCCTCACGCATCTACAAAAGCTTATGTTCGACGAGCTTGCGCCGCAGGGTGTTGCGGTTGATGCCCAGCATCTCCGCGGCGATGGTCTGGTTGCCGTCGGCCTCGCGCATCACCACCTCCAGCATCGGCCGCTCGATGTTGCGCAGGACCATCTCGTAGATGGCCGACGGCTTCTCTCCATCGAGATCGCGGAAGTAGCGATCCAGCGTTCGCCGGACGCACTCGGCGATTTCGCTGTGGCCGCCCGCGCGGCCCCCCTGGCTTGAGCGGCTCATAGCGCCTCCGCCGGGCCGCCCCAAGGAGGCGCAAGCCATATGCATGGAGCGCAGCGAACCTTCGTCACCCCCTTCCTCGGGAAGGGGGATGGGGGGATGGTCGTGTTCATGCTGCTTCCTCGAGATAGTAGAGGCGGTCGTTCTGCGCGGCGAGGCCGAGGAAAAACGCATCGACCGCCGCCAGTTGCGCATCGACCGTCGGCAACTGGTTCATGGCGTGGCGGAACTGCGCTGAGCCGGGCAGTCCTTTGGTGTACCAGGAAATGTGCTTGCGGGCGACACGGGTCCCGGTGTCGACGCCGTAGAAATGGTACAGGTCGGCGAGATGCCCGCGCAGCACCTGGTGAATCTCTTCCACGCGGGGCGCCGAGAGCTTCTCGCCGGTTTCCAGGTAGTGCTCGATCTCGCGGAAGATCCAGGGCCGGCCCTGGGCGGCGCGACCGATCATGATCGCGTCGGCGCCGGTGCGGTCGAGCACCCGCTTCGCTTTCTCCGGCGTGGTGATGTCGCCGTTGGCGATGACCGGGATGCGCGCCGCGGCCTTCACGGCGGCGATGGTGTCGTACTCGGCCTCCCCCGTGTAAGCGCAGGCCCGGGTGCGGCCATGGACCGCCAGCGCCCGGATGCCGGCACCCTCGGCGATCCTCAGGATGGAAAGCGCGTTGCGGTGCGCCTTGTCCCAGCCGGTGCGGATCTTCAGCGTGACCGGCGCGTCGACGGCGCCGACTACCGCTTCGAGGATGCGCGCCACCAGCGGCTCATCCTGCAGCAGCGCGGAGCCGGCCATGACGTTGCACACTTTCTTGGCCGGGCAGCCCATGTTGATGTCGATGATCTGCGCGCCCTGATCCACGTTGTAGCGCGCCGCCTCGGCCATCATGCGCGGGTCGGCGCCGGCGATCTGCACGGAGATCGGCGCGACTTCGCCGTCGTGGTTGGCGCGCCGCTTGGTCTTGGCGCTGCCATAGAGCAGGGAATTGGAGGTGACCATCTCGGAGACCGCCAACCCGGCGCCCATTTTCTTGCACAACTGGCGGAAGGGGCGGTCCGTGACCCCGGCCATTGGCGCGACGAACAGGTTGTTGCGTAGCGTGAAGCCGGCGAACTCCATTGGTGTTCGGAAAGTTCCTTGGGGAAGGGGCGAATTGTAACCCAATTCGCCGGGCGCCGGCATCGAATGCGCCGGGCGGAAATGAGCCGAATCTATGGCCAGGCTCGGGCGCCGAAAATCATCCGCCGGCCGAGAAAGCGGCGCGCGGCGGGCACCAGGTCGAGGGCCAGCAATCCGGCGCCGCGCCCGTGGTGCAGCAGGGGATTGCTGTTGGCGAACAGGCGGACCAGGGAATCGGTGAAGCCGATCGTGCCGCCGCGGTCGAGGCGGCGCCGGGCGGCGTAGCGGGCCAGCGTTGCCGCGCTGCCGCAATCCTCCGCATGTTCGCGCAAGGTCAACGCCAGGTCCGATACGTCCCGCAGGCCCAGGTTGAAGCCCTGGCCGGCCACCGGGTGCAGCGTCTGCGCCGCGTTGCCCAGCCACACCATGCGTTCGCCCACGGGAGTGCGGCGATAGCGCAGCCCGAGCGGAAAGGCAAGGCGCTCACCCACCCCGGTGAAGCGCAGGCGCCCGCCGAAGACCTGCTGCAGTCGGGCGAGGAAGGCCGCGTCGTCGAGGGCCAGCAGGCCCGGCAGCTCCGCCGCGGGGGCGCTCCACACCAGGGCGTAGTGCCGGCCGTGGGGCAGGATGGCGACGGGGCCGCTCGGGGTGAATCGTTCGAAGGCCGTGTGGCCGTGGGGCTCCGGTGTGGACAGGGCGGCGACGATCGCCTGCTGGCCGTAGTCGCGGCCGCCGGCCTGGGCGCCGGGATCGACCGCGCCCTCGGCCCAGGCGGCCAGGCGGGCGCGGATCTCTCCGGCGCCGCGCGGCGTCGCGCAGGCGAGACGGATATGTCCGGCCTGCGCCGTCGCGCCCTCGACGCGGGTGTCATAGTCGATGGCTGCTCCCGCCGCGGCGCAGGCGGCAGCCAGCCGCGCGCCGAGGGCACCGGCCTCGGCGACGTAGCCCAGGGCCGGCAGGCCCTTGTCCTTGGCCGTGAGCAGGGTGCGGCCCAGGCCGCCCTGCTGGGAGACGTGGATGGTGGCGATGGGAGTGGCGTCCAGGCCCTGCCAGGCGCCGAGGCGCTCGAGGATCTGGCGCGAGCCCTGGGACAGGGCGAGCACGCGCCGGTCGGTGCTCACGGCGCCGTGTGGGCGGGCGTCGAGGATGCGGCAGGCGATGCCGGCGCGCGTGAGCGCCAAGCCCAGGGCGAGCCCGATGGGGCCCGCACCGATGATGGCGACCTTGAGGTCGCCATCATCGGTGTTGCCGACGAGTGGTGAGCCATCCCCCCAACCCCCTTCCCGGGGAAGGGGGCGGCTATTCAGGCTCGCTGCGCTCGCAGCTTGCGTGTCACGTTCACGCATTGCGGGCGTCGCACATCAGCGCCTCGATCTCGGCCACCGTCTTCGGCGCGGCGGCAGTGAGGATCTCGCAGCCCGTGGCCGTGACCAGCGCGTCGTCCTCGATGCGTACGCCGATGTCGTGCAGCGCCGGCGGCACGTCCTCGGCGGCGCGGATGTAGCAGCCCGGCTCCACCGTGAGGGTCATGCCGGGCTGCAGGGGGCGCCAGGCATCGCCGATCTTGTACTCGCCGGCGTCATGGACGTCCATGCCCAGCCAGTGGCCCGTGCGGTGCATGTAGAAGCGCTTGTAGGCGCCCGATTCGAGGACGCCGTCCACGCTGCCTTCGAGGAGCTTCAAGTCGATCATGCCCTGGGCCAGCACGCGCAGCGCGGCCGCGTGGGGCGCGTCCCAGGGACTGCCCGGCGCCACCTTGGCGATCGCGGCGGCCTGGGCGGCGAGCACCAGCTCATACACGTCCTTCTGGGCGGCGCTGAATCTTCCGCTGACCGGGAAGCCGCGGGTGATGTCGGCGGCGTAGGAGTCCATCTCGCAACCGGCGTCAATGAGGACCAGGTCGCCGTCGCGCAGTTCGCGGTTGTTGTCCACGTAGTGCAGGATGCAGGCGTTGGCGCCGCCGGCGACGATGGGCGTGTAGGCGGGCGCCTGGGCGCCGCAGGCGCGGAACTCGTGCATGAGCTCCGCCTCGATCTCGTATTCGAAGCGTCCCGGGCGCGCCGCCCGCATGGCGCGCCGATGGGCGGCCGTGGAGATGGCGGCGGCGCGGCGCATGCAGGCGAGCTCGTGCGCGTCCTTGATGAGGCGCATCTCGTCCAGTTCGAGGCGCACGTCCACGATCTGCGCCGGGGCGCGGGCGCCGCTGCGCACGTTGGCGCGCACATGGTTCAGCGCCGCGACGAGGCGCGCATCCCAGGCCGCATCGTGGCCCACCGAGTAGTGCAGCGTCGGCTGGCCGGCGAGCAGCTCCGGCAGCTTCTCCTCGATGCCGGCGATGGAATGGGCGGCATCCAGAGCGAAGGCCTGGCGCGCGCCCTCCGGCCCGTAGCGGAAGCCGTCCCACACTTCCCGGTCCGGATCCTTGTCGCGGCAGAACAGCACCGCCTGCGGCGCCGCCCCGGCGATGAGTACGAGCACCGCGTCCGGCTCGGGGAAGCCCGTGAGATAGTAGAAATAGCTGTCGTGCCGGTAGGGATAGTGGGCGTCGCGGTTGCGCAGGCGCTCGGGCGCGGTGGGGATCACCGCGATGCCTGCGCCCATTTTTTCGAGCAGCCGCGCGCGGCGCTCGGCGAATGGTTTGGTGTCCACGGATGAAAAACCGAGGGGTTGGGGTCAGGGAATTATAGCGCCGAGAGGCGGCGGTCCAGTTCCTCGAGGCGCGCGGGGGTGCCCACATCCATCCAGCGCCCGGCGTGCAGTTCCCCGCCGACCTGGCCCGTGCGCATTGCCTGGCGCAGCAGCGGCGCCAGCTGCGCCTTGTCGCCGCGGCGGATGCCGGCGAAAAGCCGCGGCCGATAGACCCCGATGCCGGAGAAGGTCAGGTGCGGCCCGCCCTCTTCGGCCACCAGGCCGTCGCGCAAGGCGAAGTCGCCCTGGGCGTGGTGCGGCGGGTTGGGCACCAGCACCAAGTGCGCCAGCCGCTCGCGGGCTTCCATTTCTGCGCCGATGTGCCGCAAGCGGGCGTAGTCGTAGTCGCAGGCAATGTCGCCGTTTACCACCGCGAAGGGCGCATCGCCCAGCAGCGGCAGGGCGTTGGCGATGCCGCCCGCGGTCTCCAGCGCCTCGCCCTCGGCCGAGTAGGCGAGGCGCGCGCCGAAGCGGCTGCCGTCGCCCAGCGCCGCCTCGATGAGGTGGCCGAGGTGGGCATGGTTGATGACGATGTCTTGGATGCTGGCGCGTACCAGGGCCTCGATGTGCCAGACGATGAGCGGCTTGCCGCCGGCCGCAAGCAGGGGCTTGGGCCTCTCGTCCGTGAGCGGCCGCATGCGTTCGCCGCGGCCGGCGGCGAGGATCATGGCGCGCATCAGAACGTGTAGCCCACGGTGGGGGCGCGGTTTTCCAGCTCGTCGAACAGCCGCAGGAGCGGCGCAAGCTCCCGATAGCGCCCGGCCACCTGGCGCACGTAGTTCACGAAGCGCGGCGTGTCGGCCAGGTACTTCGGCTTGCCGTCCCGGTAGTTGATGCGGGCGAAGATGCCCAGCACCTTGAGGTGGCGCTGCAGGCCCATCCACTCGAAGTCGCGGTAGAAGCGGCCGAAGTCCGCGTCCACCGGCAGGCCGGCGCGCTTGGCCTTCTCCCAGTAGCGCGCCGTCCAGTCCAGCACCCGCTCCTCCTCCCAGCTCAGGAAGGCGTCGCGGAAAAGCGAGACCACATCGTAGGCGAGGGGGCCGTACACCGCGTCCTGGAAATCGAGCACGCCGGGGTTGGGCGCGCACAGCATCAGGTTGCGCGGCATGTAGTCGCGGTGTACGAACAGTTTCGGCTGGGCAGCCGCGTTCTGCACGAGCAGCGCGAACATGCCCTCCAGCGCGTCCCGCTGCTGGCGCGTCAGCGTGAGCGTCAGATGGCGCGCCACGTACCAGTCGGGGAAGAGGTCCAGCTCGCGGCGCAGCAGGGCCTCGTCGTAGGGCGGCAGTTCATTCGGGCGGCTGGCCACCTGCCACTTGAGCAGCGCGTCGGTGGCGTCGCCGAACAGGGCGTCGGCGTTCGATGCGTCGAGGGCGTCCAGGTAGGTCGTCCCGCCCAGGTCGCTCAAGAGCAGCAGGCCCCGTTCGAGGTCCTGGGCCAGCACCTCGGGCGCATGCACGCCGGCGGCATGGAGCAGCCCCGCCACGCGGATGAAGGGCCGGCAGTCCTCGTGCGCCGGCGGGGCGTCCATGACGATGCGGCTGGTCCCGTCCTCGAAGGTGGCGCGGAAATAGCGGCGGAAGCTGGCGTCGGCGGAGGCCGGGGCGAGGGACAGGGCGCGGCCGGGGAACAGTCCGGCCAGCCAGCGGTGGACCAGTTCGAGGCGCTGCATGCCGGTCTGATGGCGAGTCGTTGATGATAAACTAGATCATTCTAGCATTGGCGCCGCGGCCCATTCCCCGACGGGGTGGGCGCCGAGCATAACGAAAAGAATGCCAGTTCCCGAACGGCTCGCTGCACTGCTTGTTCTCGGCCTGTCCGGCACCGTCCTCGCCGCGGCGGACCTGCCGCCGCTGCGGGTCGATCCGGCGCTGCTCGGGCCGGCCCCGGGACGGCCGCGCCCGATGCGCTCCGCGCCGGTGGCCTCCGAGTCCGCGCCGGACCTCGCGGCCAATCTGCCGTCCACGGAGGGCCGGCCCGCAGCCGGGCCCGCCGATACGCCGGATGGGGTGGCGCCGGCACCCCAACTACTGCAGCCGCCCGTGGTGGCCGAGCGCCCGGTCCTGCCGCCGCTCTATTCGGCCCACGCGGAAGCCGGCGCGCTGCCCGAATCCGGGCTGCGGCCGTCGATCAGGCTGGAGCCCCTGCCCCGGGACGCCCGCATCCCCTATCCGGTGTTCGTCGCCGCCTCGCGCATTGCCGGACGCGGCGACAACGAGGTGATCGCCGAGGGGGACGTGGAACTGCGCAAGGCCAATACTTCGCTCAGCGCCGACCGGCTCACCTACTGGAAGATCGAGGACGAGGTGGAGGCGTTGGGCAACGTGCGTCTCACCCGCGATGCGGATTTCATGAGCGGGCCGAAGCTGCGGCTGAACCTGACCGAGACCACCGGCTTTTTCGAGCAGCCGAAGTATTCCGTCACGCGCGCCCCGCAGCCGCCGGCGCCCGGACAGCCGCCGGCGCGGGTGCCGCCGCTCGCGGTGGTCGCCGGCGAGGTGGTGAGCGACACCCGAGGCCTGGTCACCGGCCTGGGGGCGGCGGAGCGCCTGGAGTTCCAGGGGGAAAACCGCCTGCGCCTGATCAATGCGACCTACAGCACCTGCCCCGTGGAGCCGCCGGACTGGTACGCCCAGGCCGGCGAGATCAAGCTCGACCACGACCGCGAGGTGGGCGAGGCGCGCGATGCCAAGGTGGTGTTCAAGGACGTGCCCCTGTTCTATACGCCCTGGCTCAGCTTCTCCCTGAACAACAGGCGCAAGAGCGGTTTCCTCACCCCGACCTTCGGCAGCTCCACCAGGACGGGCACCGAGCTGACGGTGCCCTTCTACTGGGACATTGCGCCCCACATGGATGCGACCATCGCGCCCCGCCTGATGACCAAGCGCGGCGTGCAGTGGAACGGGGAATACCGCTACCTCAGCCACGACTACAACGGGCAGATGCGCGGCGAGTGGCTGCCCGAGGACCAGATCCTGAAGAAGCGGCGCAGCGGCTTTACGATCGTGCATAACCAGCACCTCGGTGCGGGCTTCGCCGGCAGCCTGAACCTCAATGGCGTGTCCGACGATACCTACTTCAGCGACCTCGGCACGCGCGTCACTTCGGCCGCCCAGGGCAACCTGCTGCGCCAGGGCGTGCTGGCCTACGGCGGCGCCTGGTGGTCGGCCGCCGCCAACATCCAGCGCTACCAGACGCTGCAGGATCCGTCGCTGCCGCCGGTGGCCAAGCCCTACGAGCGCACGCCCCAACTGACGCTGACGGCGGGCCGTCCCCTCCTGCGGGGAGATACGTGGTTCGCCTTCAACGGCGAATTCGTCGATTTCAACCATCCGACCAACGTCGTCGGCCGCCGGGTGACCCTCTACCCGCAACTGGCCCACACCTGGCAGACGCCGGCCTGGTACCTCACGCCGAAACTGGGCTTCCACGCGACGCGCTACGATCTGGAAAAGCAGGCGGCCGGCACGCCCGACAACCTTTCCCGCCGCCTGCCCATCGTCAGCCTCGATTCCGGGGTCGCCTTCGAGCGCGACCTCGACTGGTTCGGGGGCCGCCTCACCCAGACCCTGGAGCCGCGGCTTTATTACCTTTACGTACCGACGCGCCGGCAGGAGCTCATTCCCAACTTCGACACGGGCGTGAACGACTTCAACTTCGCGACCATCTTCTCGGAGAGCGCCTTCTCCGGCGGCGACCGCGTGGCCGACGCCAACCAGCTCACCGCGGCGCTCACCTCCCGGTTGATCGACCCGCAGACGGGGCAGGAGCATCTGCGCGGCATGCTGGGCCAGCGCTACTACTTCAAGGACCAGGAGGTGACGCTGCCCGGCGTGCCGGCCCGTCCCGGCGGGGCGGCCGACCTGCTGGCGGCGCTCTCCGGCCGCATCCTGCCCCGGACCTACGCGGACGCCGGCTGGCAGTACAATCCCCGCGACCGCCACACGGAACGGCTGGCGCTGGGCGGGCGCTGGCAGCCGGATCTCACCCGGGTGCTCAACGCCAGCTATCGCTTCACCCGCGACGGGTTGGTGCCGGGGATCCGGCAGATCGACGTGTCCGGCCAATGGCCCCTGGGCCGCGGCTGGTACGGCGTCGGCCGCTACAATTTCTCTTTGCGCGAGGATCGCCTGATCGAGAGCATCGGCGGCGTGGAGTACGACGGCGGCTGCTGGGTGGGGCGCTTCGTGGTGCAGCGCTTCGCCACGGGCACGGGCGCGGCCAACACGGCCTTCTTCGTGCAGCTCGAATTGAACGGATTCTCGCGCATCGGCTCGAACCCGGTGGAGATGCTCAAGCGCAACATCCGCGGCTACGGCCAGATCAACCAGCCCACGGCCGACCCGGCCTTCGGCGCGAATTAGCGGGGGGGTGAAGAGTGAGGGGTGAGGCGTTTTTCCGTTGCGTGATTGCCGCTGTCGCCGTGGCGGTCGCGGCGCCGGCCTGGGGGCAGCGGGCGACCCCGGCCGTTCAGGCCGACCGCATCGTCGCGGTGGTCAACGACGAGGTGATCACCCTGTACGAGCTGCGTTCGCGCCTGGCGACGGTGGAGCGCCAGCTCGGCAAGCAGGGCGTGCAGTTGCCGCCCCGTGACGTGCTGGAGCGCCAGCTCCTCGAGCGCATGATCGTCGAGCGCGTGCAGCTCCAGTTCGCCAAGGAGACCGGGCTGCGGGTGGACGATGCCCAGCTCGACCAGACCCTGGCGCGCATCGCCCAGAACAACCGCATGGACCTGGCCGATTTCCGCGCCGCCCTGGAGCGCGACGGCATCGCCTGGGCGAAGTTCCGCGAGGAAATCCGCGGCGAACTGATCCTCGGCCAGATCAAGGAGCGGGAGGTGGACAGCCGCGTCGTCGTCTCCGAGGGCGAGATCGACAACTTCCTCGCCAACGCCGAGGCGGGCGGCAACGAGGAGTTCAATCTCGCCCATATCCTGCTGCGCGTGCCGGAACAGGCCAAGCCCGAGCAACTGGCCCGCGTGCGCGCCCGCGCCGAGGAGATCCTGGCCCAGTTGCGGCGCGGCGCCGACTTTGCCCAGCTGGCGGCGAGCTACTCGGATGCCCCGGACGGGCTTTCCGGCGGCGCCATGGGCTGGCGAGCCCTCGACCGGCTACCGGCCCTGTTCGCCGAGGCGGTGGCAAAACTGAAGCCGGGGGAAGCCAGCGAGCTGCTGCGCAGCCCGGCCGGCTACCACATCCTGAAGCTGGTGGAGCGGCGCGGTGGCGCCCTCAAGGCGACGCCCGTCCAGCAGACCCGCGCCCGGCACATCCTCATCCGGGCGAGCGAACTGGTCTCCGAAACCGAGGCCCGGCGCCGCCTGACGGCGCTCAAGGAGCGGCTCGATCACGGCGCCGATTTCGCCGAGCTGGCGCGGCTGCATTCCAACGACCTCTCGGCGGCGAAGGGGGGCGATCTGGGCTGGGTGAACCCGGGCGACACCGTGTCCGAATTCGAGCGGGCGATGGACGCCCTCAACCCGGGCCAGGTGAGCGGGCCGGTGCGCTCGCCCTTCGGCTGGCACCTGATCCAGGTGCTGGAGCGGCGCATGGACGTCTCCCAGGAGCGCCTGCGCCTGAATGCGCGCCAGGCCCTGCGCGAGCGCAAGGCCGACGAGGCCTACCAGGACTGGCTGCGGCAGATGCGCGACCGCGCCTACGTCGAGTACCGGCTGGAAGAGCGGTGAGGAGTGAGGGGTGAGGAATGAGGGGTACCGCGCCATCGCGGTGACCACCGGCGAGCCGGCAGGCATTGGCCCCGAGCTTTGCGCCGCACTTGCCCGGCGCACCTTTGCGGCCCGGCTCATCCTGGTGGGTGACCGCGGGTTGATCGAAGACCGGGCGCGGGCGGTCGGTACGACTGCCACGTTTGCCGAGTACGATCCGGCGCACGCGCCGGCGCCCGGCGCCCTTGAGGTGTTGCACACGCCTTTGTGCGCGCCCGCGCAGCCGAGCCGGCTCGACTCGGCCAATTCCGCCTACGTGCTGGCTATCCTCGACCGGGCCCTGGCGGGCTGCGTGAGCGGCGAGTTCGCCGCCATGGTGACCGCTCCGGTGCACAAGGGGATCATCAACGACGCCGGCATTGCCTTCACCGGCCACACCGAGTATCTCGCCGACAAGACGCACACGCCCCGCGTCGTCATGATGCTGGCGGGGGCGGGGCTGCGCGTGGCGCTGGCCACGACGCACCTGGCGCTGCAGGACGTGCCCGCCGCCATCACGCGGCCGGAACTGGAGACGACGGTCCGCATCCTGCATGCGGACCTGGTGCGCAAGTTCGGCATCGCGCGGCCGCGCATTCTCGTGGCGGGCCTCAATCCCCACGCCGGCGAGGGCGGCCACATGGGCCGCGAGGAGATCGAGGTCATCGCCCCGGTGCTGGCGAAGCTGCGCGCCGAGGGCCTGGATCTGGTCGGCCCGCTGCCCGCCGACACCCTGTTCACCCGGGGCGTGCTCGCCGGCTCGGACGCCCAGCTCGCCATGTACCACGACCAGGGCCTGGCCGTGCTCAAGTACGCCGCCTTCGAGGACGGCGTCAACGTCACCCTGGGGCTGCCCATCGTGCGCACCTCCGTGGACCACGGCACGGCCCTCGATCTGGCCGGCACGGGCCGGGCCGACCCGCGCAGCCTGTACGCCGCCGTCGATCTGGCGATCGAGCTGGCGCAGCGCGGATGAAACCCCACGTCGCGCGGAAACGCTTCGGCCAGAACTTCCTCGTTTCCCCCGGCATCGTCGCCAAGATCGTCGAGGCCATCGCCCCGCAGCCCGGCGACACCGTGGTCGAGATCGGCCCCGGCCTCGCGGCGCTGACCGCGCCCCTGCTGGAGCGGCTGGATCATCTGCACGTGGTCGAGATCGACCGCGACCTCATCGCGCGGCTGCGGGAACGGTTCCCGGCGCAGCGGCTCACGATCCACGAGGGCGATGCGCTGAAGTTCGACTTCGCCGCACTGGGTACCGATCTGCGCATCGTCGGCAACCTGCCCTACAACATCTCCACGCCGCTGCTCTTCCACTTCGCGCAGCATGCCGATCGGGTGCGGGACATGCACTTCATGCTGCAGCGGGAAGTGGTCGAGCGCATGGTGGCCGCACCGGGCGGGGCGGACTACGGCCGCCTGTCGGTCATGCTGCAGTATCGCTTCGAGATGGAGCGGCTGTTTCTCGTGCCGCCGGGCGCCTTCCGGCCGGCGCCCAAGGTGGACTCGGCCATCGTGCGCCTGCTGCCGCGCCCCTGCGCGGCGCTGCAAGCCCGGGACGAGGCGCTGCTGGCGCGGGTGGTGACGGCCGCCTTCTCGCAGCGGCGCAAGATGCTGCGCAATACGCTGCGGGAGCTGGCCGGTGAAGAGGAACTCGCGGCGCTGGGCATCGCCCCGACGCGGCGGGCGGAGGAACTGGCGGTGGACGACTATGTGCGCATCGCCAACCGGCTCCAGGAAAAGAAGCGGCCGGCATAAGCCGGCCGATGTGAGAGCCGCGGCCCGAATTACTTTTTGGCGGCGCAGGTGCTCAGTCCGAAGGGCAGGTAGGCCGGGCACCAGCCGATCAGGCCGGTCGCCAGGGGCACGACGCCGATCCAGGCCCACACGGGACCGCCCAGGATCGCGGCCCAGGCGAGCAGGGCCAGGCCGAGGACAATGCGCAGGATGCGGTCGATGCCGCCGACGTTCGATTTCATGTCTTACCTCCGAGTGGGTTGTGGGGAAGCGTGCGGCATTTCACCCCAGATCCGGCGCTGCGTCTGTAACCAAGGTTACACAACGTCCGGCCCTTCCCCGCCCCGGGGGGCGGGCTGAGCAGTCGCCTCCCCCGCATGGCGGGGG
>CAYZLI010000016.1:21775-23140 GCA_964479195.1 uncultured Rhodocyclaceae bacterium | reverse complement strand
CCCTGGGCGACCAGGCCCTGCTCGGCGAAGCCCTTGAGCAGGCGGCTCACCATCTCGCGCACGCTGCCCAGCTCGTCGGCGAGCTGTTGATGGGTGGCGCGCACCACGCGGCCTTTGCCCAGGAGCAGCGCCGCCAGGCGCTGGTCGAGCTTGCGGAAGGCGACTTCCTCGACCAGTTGCATGAGGTCCGCCATGCGCTCGGCGAACAGGTTGAAAATGAAGTTGCGGAAGGGCTCCAGGGCGAGCAGCTCGCCGAACATGCCCTGGGGCAGCACCACCAGGATGGTTTCCGCCTCCGTGATGCCCCGGGCGTTGTAGGGCGCGTTGCCCAGCAGGCAGCTCGACGTGATGATGCAGGTCTCCCCCGGCAGCACGCGATAGAGGGGCAGCTCGCGCCCCCCGGCCGACACCTTGGCGACCCGGATGGCGCCGCCCAGGACGAAGGGGAAGCCCTGGCAGGGCTGGTGCTCGTCGAAGATCACGGTGCCGGCGGGCACCGTGATCGCGTTGGCCGCGTCGGCGACGCCGCGCCGCAGCTTCTCGGGCAGCGCCGCGAGGACGGGGTAAAGCGTTTGGAGTTGTTCCAGTGCCACGCTCATGTCATGCAAGTTCCACAGTCACCGGCGCATGATCCGAGGGCCGCTCCGCCTTGCGCGCCGCCTTGTCGACCGTGCAGCTGCGGCAGGCCTGGGCCAGCGCGGGGGAGAGCAGGATATGGTCGATGCGCAGGCCCATGTTGCGGCGGAAGGCCATCATGCGGTAGTCCCACCACGTATAGGTCTTCTCCGGCTGCTCGAAGAGGCGGAAGGCGTCCGCCAGGCCAAGGGCGGCCAGCTTGCGGAAGGCGGCCCGCTCCGGCTCGGAGACGAGCACCTGCCCTGCCCAGGCCGCGGGATCGTGGACGTCCCGGTCCTCCGGCGCGATGTTGTAGTCGCCCGCGAGGGCCAGGCGCGGATGGCGCGCCAACTCCTCGCCCAGCCAGGCGGTGAGCGCCTCGATCCATTTCAGCTTGTAGGCGTACTTGTCCGAGCCCACGGTCTGCCCGTTGGGGAAATAGGCGCAGACGACGCGGGTGCCCTCCACCGTCGCGGCGACCAGGCGCTTCTGCTCGTCGCCGAAGCCGGGAATGCCCACGACGACGTCCTGGGCGGGCTGGCGGGACAGGATGGCGACGCCGTTGTAGGTCTTCTGGCCGGCGTAGGCGGCCTGGTAGCCGGCGCCCTGGAGCTCCGTGAGGGGGAAGGCCGCATCCTCCAGCTTGGTCTCCTGCAGGCAGAGCACGTCGGGCCGTTGCGCGGCGAGCCAGTCGAGCAGTTGCGGCAGGCGGACCTTGAGGGAGTTGACGTTCCAGGTGGCGAGCTTCAT
>CAYZLI010000016.1:17707-21675 GCA_964479195.1 uncultured Rhodocyclaceae bacterium | reverse complement strand
GCAGTTGCGGCAGGCGGACCTTGAGGGAGTTGACGTTCCAGGTGGCGAGCTTCATGTCGGCCCGAAAGTCCCATTCGCCCAAGGGTTGGCGGCTTGCCGGCGGCAGAGGATCATGCCGCCGCCGCGAAGCGCCGCACGTCCATTTCCACACCCGCCTTTACGGCGGATTCGGATTGTGCAAGCACGGCGCGCGTCACTTCCTCGCTGTGAAAGGCTTCGCCGCAGTTGTCGCAGACTTCCGCCGGTACGTTCTTGAACACCAGAGTCGCGCCGCCGCGTTCCAGCGTGACAGTGGCCGTGCCCGGCCGAGTGTTGCCGTGCTTGCAGATCGGGCATTTCATGGTCTCGCCTTCCTAGTTGAGAAGTCCGGCTCCCATTGCGCCGGATCGGTTCGGGCCGCCGCGCGCGGGTAGCCGGCGTCATCGAGCAGCCCCTGCCACGTGCCTTCCGCGAAGCCCTGGCTCTGGCGCGAGCCGACGGTGAGCGAGGGCAGGAAAACCTTGTCGGTGCCCAAAGCCTTGCGGAAGGCCGCGCCGTCTTCCGGGGTGGCGATCGCCTGCTCGCGGTAGGGGATGCCGCGCCGGGCCAGGAACTCCCGGGCGGTTCGGCATTCCGCGGCGCAGTCGGCCGCGGTGTAGAGCGTGACGGGGAAGTCCTGGGCGGCCTGCCGGGTGGCGTAGGGCAGGCCGCTCGTCTCGATGGTGGAAGCCCCCAGCCGCGGCTGGTCCACTTTCTTGATTTCCGGCGGTGGCGGCTGGTCGGAGTAGTGCACCTTGCCGCCCCGGTCCACCCAGCGGTACAGAGTTTGGGCGCCGGCTGCGAAGGAAACGGCGAGCAGGACGCCCAGCCAGACCACGCGCAGTTTCATGCCTGCCTCCCGAACGGATTACGCCGGAATCATACCATTGTGGCGCAGCAGGGCTTCGACCCGGGGCTCGCGGCCGCGGAAGGCCATGAAGGACTCCAGGGCCGGGCGGCTGCCGCCCACCGCCAGGATCTCGCGCCAGAAGCGGCTGCCCGTTTCCGGGTCGAGGACGCCGCCGCGTTCGCGCCCATTTTCCTCGAAGAGCTCGTAGGCGTCGGCGGACAGCACCTCGGCCCACTTGTAGCTGTAGTAGCCCGCCGCATAGCCGCCGGCGAAGATGTGGGAGAAGTTGTGGGGGAAGCGGTTCCAGGCCGGGGGCTTCAACACCGCCACTTCGTCGCGCACTTCGTCGAGGAGCGCGAGGACGCTCTTGTCGCCGCGCGGATCGAATTCGTGGTGCAGCCGCAGGTCGAAGAGCGCGAACTCGATCTGGCGCAGCATCTGCATGCCGCCCTGGAAGTTCTTGGCGGCCAGCATCTTGTCGAAGAGCTCGCGCGGCAGCGGCGCGCCGGTGTCGGCATGGGCGGTCATGTCGCGCAGCACGGTCCACTCCCAGCAGAAGTTCTCCATGAACTGGCTGGGCAGTTCCACGGCGTCCCACTCGACGCCGTGGATGCCCGAGACGGCCAGCTCGTCCACCCGGGACAGCATGTGATGCAGGCCATGGCCGAACTCGTGGAAGAGGGTGATCGCCTCGTCGTGGGTGAACAGCGCCGGCCGCGGTTTACCGCCCATTTCGCCCAGCGGTGGCGAGAAATTGCAGTTGAGGTAGGCCACGGGCACCTGGATGCCGACGGCGGTGCGCTTGCGGGTGATGGCGTCGTCCATCCAGGCGCCCCCCCGCTTGGTGTCGCGGGCATAGAGGTCGAGATAGAACTGCCCCACCGTGGCGCCGCCGCTGTCCACGATGCGGAAGAAGCGCACGTCGGGATGCCAGGCGGTTGCCCGGTCGGGCTCGACGCGCAGGCCGAAGAGCGTGCCCACCACCCGGAACAGCCCCTCCAGCACCTTGGGCTCCGGCAGGTATCGCTTTACCTCCTGTTCCGAGAAGGCGTAGCGGCTCTGGCGCAGTTTTTCCGAAGCATAGGCGGTGTCCCAGGCTTCCAGTTGGGCCAGGCCCAGCTCCGCGGCGGCGAAGGCGCGCAGTTCGGCGAGATCCGCTTCCGCGAAGGGGCGCGCCTTGGCGGCCAGCTCCCGCAGGAATCCCAGCACCTGCGCCGCGGACTCGGCCATCTTCGGCA
This sequence comes from uncultured Rhodocyclaceae bacterium, assembly GCA_964479195.1. GTDB lineage: Bacteria > Pseudomonadota > Gammaproteobacteria > Burkholderiales > Rhodocyclaceae > Desulfobacillus. Next base: position 19,569 of record CAYZLI010000016.1, on the reverse strand, counting down.
CCAGGGACACCTGGGCGTAGTTGGCGTAGCCGAGCAGTTGCGCCTCCTCTTCCCGCAAGCGGAGGATGTCCTGGATCAGCGCCGAGTTGTCCCACTCCGGCTTGCCGAACTCGGAGGCGCGGGTCGAGTAGGCCCGGTACAGGCGCTCCCGCAGCCCGCGGTCGTCGGCGTACTGCATGATCGGGATGTAGGAGGGCGCGTGCAGGGTGAATTTCCAGCCCGGCTTACCATCCTTCTCGGCGGCCTCCCGCGCCGCCTGCCGGACATCGTCCGGAATGCCCGCGAGGAGCCGTTCGTCTTCGACGAGCTCGGCGAAGGCGTTGGTGGCATCCAGCAGGTCTTCCGAGAACTTCGCCGCGAGCCGGGCCATGTCTTCCTGGATCTGCTGGAAGCGCGGCTTGCGCTCCTCGGACAGCTCGGCGCCGGAGAGGCGGAAGTCCCGGATCTCGTTCGCGACGATCTTGCGCTGCGCGGCGGAGAGGGCGGGGTAGGAGGGGCTCGCCTGCAGGGCCTTGAACTTCTCGAACAGGGCCAGGTTCTGGCCCAACTCGGCGAAGAAGCGGGTCACTTCCGGCAGGTTGGCGTTGTAGGCTTCGCGCCAGGCCGGCACGTCCATGACCGAGTGCAGGTGGCCGACGATGCCCCAGGCGCGGGACAGGCGCTCCGTGCCGTCGAAGAAGGGGGCGGCGAAATCTTCCCAGGTGGCGGGCGCCTCGCGGCCGAGGCGCGCCACCAGGGCGCGGGCCTCCGCCAGCAACTGGGCCATGGCGGGGGTGACGTGTTCGGCCTGGATGGCGTCGAAACGCGGCAGGCCGGAAAAATCGAGCAGGGGGTTCATTCTTTTTCCAGGCAAGAAAACGGGGTGGCCCGGTCGGCATGGGCCACCCCGCGGAGTTTAACCGCAGTGCCGGCACTGCGGCGGCTCACTTCACCAGTTCCCGGTAGGCGTGCCAGGTGGCATGGCCGAGGATCGGCATGATGAAAACCATGCCCACCAGGAAGGTGGCGAAACCGGCGGCGGCCAGGCTGACGATCACGGCCGCCCACAGGACCATGGGCGCCGGGTTTACCGCCACCGCCTTGAAGCTGGTCACCATCGCCGTGGCCATGTCGGTGCCCCGGTCCATCATCATCGGGATCGACACCACGCTCATGGCGAACACCAGCGCCGCCAGGGCGACGCCCGCCAGGACGTAGACGGTCACCAGGCGCGGGTAGTCGCCGGAGAAGAAGATTTCCTGCATGAAGCGGCTCAGGTCCGGCACGGCGCCGCCGTAGAGGAGCGCGAAGATGATGGCCGACAGGCGCTCCCAGCCGAGGGCGATTACCGCCAGGAGGATGCCGAACAGCCCGACGGACGAGAAATTGCGCCGCCAGCCTTCGAGGGATTGGCGGAACGTCGCGTCTTCGCCGGCGGCGTGCCGGCGGGATACCTCATACAGGCCCACCGCTAGCATGGGCCCCACCAGCAGGAAGCCGGAAATCAAGGCCGTGAAGAGATAGGGCCGGTCTGCGGCAGAGGTCAGGATCAGCGCCCCCAGGGCGGCGATGATCAGGCCGTAGGCGAGGCTCGCCAGGGGGCTGCGGCGCAGGTCCTGCCAGCCCAGGCCCACCCATTCGAAGGGGCGAAGCAACGGCACATGGGCCACCTCCGGCAGGGCGAAGTGGTGCTCCATGCGATTGAAGGGGCTGTCCATGGCATGTCTCCTTTCTCGGACGATCCTGCACGTTAGATCGCCGCGGGAAAGGGGGGTTCTGGCGGGCCGCTCAGTCCTGGAGGGACTTGCCGGTCAGCCGCTCGTGGGCTTCGCGGTATTTGGCGGTGGTCTTGGCGATGATCTCGGCGGGCAGCCGCGGGCCGG
>CAYZLI010000016.1:0-17607 GCA_964479195.1 uncultured Rhodocyclaceae bacterium | reverse complement strand
TCGCGGTATTTGGCGGTGGTCTTGGCGATGATCTCGGCGGGCAGCCGCGGGCCGGGGGCCTGCTTGTTCCAGTCCAGGGTTTCCAGGTAGTCCCGCACGTACTGCTTGTCGAAGCTCGGGGGATTGGTCCCCTCCCGATATTGGTCGGCGGGCCAGAAGCGGGAGGAGTCCGGCGTCAGGGCCTCGTCGATCAGGTGCAGTCGGCCCCCGCCGTCCAGGCCGAACTCGAACTTGGTGTCGGCGATGATGATGCCGCGGGTGAGCGCGTAGGCGGCGGCCTCGGAGTACAGGCGCAGCGTCACCTCGCGCACCTGGGCGGCGAGCGGGGTGCCGAGCGTCTTTTCCGCCGTGGCGTAGTCGATGTTCTCGTCGTGGGTGCCGATCTCGGCCTTGGTGGACGGGGTGAACAGGGGCTGGGGCAGGCGCTGGGCCAGCTTCAGGCCGGGCGGAAGCTGAATGCCGCAGACGGCCCCTGTGGCCTGGTAGTCCTTCCAGCCGCTGCCGATGATGTAGCCGCGCACGACCGCCTCGACGGGCAGGGGCTTGAGCCGCTGGACGACGAGGGCACGGCCGCGCACCTGGGCCCGCTCTTCCCCCCCCTGGACCACGGATTCGGGGTCGATGCCGGAGAGGTGGTTGGGGATGATCGCGCCGAGCTTCTCGAACCAGAAATTGGACACCGCCGTGAGCACGCGGCCCTTGTCGGGAATCGGGTCGGGCAGGATGACGTCGAAGGCGGACAGCCGGTCGGTGGTGACGATCAGCATGTGCGCGTCGCTCACGGCGTAGATGTCGCGCACCTTGCCTCGGGCGATGAGGGGCAGGCTGCGGATGGCGGTCTCGAAAACGGTCTGGCTCATGGGGCGGGTCTCGGATCGGAAAACGAAGTTTCAGTGAAGGCTAACCTGCGCAAGCAGGTTAAGCGAAGCGGCCGTAACTAAAAGGCGCAATTATACGTGCAGCGGCGCCACCGCCAGCCAGCTTTGCAGCCGGGGCAGGGTCGCCTCCTCCAGGCTGGGCAGCAGGGCGGCCGCCCCGGTGAAGCGCTGATCGCGCGTGTAGTCGCAGGGGGTGACCACGGTGGCCAGCCCGGCTCCGAGCGCGGCGCGCAGGCCGTTCTCCGAATCCTCGAAGGCCAGGCAGGCGGCTGCGGGCAAGCCCAGCCGCTGCAGGACCCAGAGGTAGATGTCCGGGGCCGGCTTCTTGGCCGGCACCACGTCACCCGCGCCCACGACCTCGAACCAGCTCATGGCCTCCGGCCCCAGGGCCGGCACGAGCAGGGCCGCGACGTTCTCCGGCGTGGTGGTGGTGGCGATGCCCAAGCGCAGGCCTGCCCCCCGCGCCTCGGCCAGCAGGCGGCCCACGCCGGGGCGCAGCGGAATGGCGCCCGTGGCGAGCAGGGCCGTGTAGTGGCGGGTCTTGGCCTTGTGCAGGGCGGCCACCCGCTCCGGGAAATCCGGCTCGCCGGCGAGCTCGGGCCGGTAGCGGTTCGCGTAGTGGCTGATGCGCTCCTTGCCGCCGGTGACCGCGAGCAGCTCGCCGTAGAGGGCCTCGTCCCAGGTCCAGGCGAGGCCGGCCTCGCGGAAGGCGGCGTTGAAGGCGACGCGGTGGCCGTCCCGCTCGGTGTCGGCCAGCGTGCCATCCACGTCGAAGATCAGGGCTTGCAGGCGGAGCGGCTCAGCCGCCGGGCCGCCCCAAGGCTGAGCATTGTTCGACTGCGAGCGCAGCGAACCACCGTCACCCCCTTCCATGGGAAGGGGGGCGGGGGGAAGGTCCTCACTCCCGGACGTAGGGCTTGGCATCTTTCCGGGTCTCGTCTTCCCGGTAGGGGAACTGGACGTGGCCGTAGCGGATGGCCAGCACGGCGACGGTGAGCAGGAAGATCGCCGCCGCCACCGCCAGCATGCGCCACTCGGTGATCTCCTTCACGTCCAGCACCAGGTAGCGGGCCAGCGCCACCATGGCGATGTAGAGCGGATAGCGCACCGGGATGTGGCCGGACCGGAAGTACTGGCCGATCATGGCCAGCACCTCCAGGAAGAGGAACATGAGCAGGAGATCGGCCAGGCCCACCTTGTGGGCCGCCAGCATGACCAGGACTTCCTGGTAGATGGCCACGGTCGTGGCGAAGGCGATCACCAGCAGGCCGAGGAACTCGACCATGTCCAGGCCGCCGCTGAAGAACTTGCGGATGCGGTCGAAAGTGTGGGAGCGGATATCCATGATGATATGAACAGCGGGATAGATCGGCGCGGGCCTCGGCCTACTCCCCGAAAGTGTCCCGCAAGACGGACAGCAGTGCCGCCAAGGCGGCCACGTCCAGTGCGCCCAGCCGCTTGACGAGACGGGCCTTGTCCAGGGCGCGCATCTGCTCGGGCAGGATCAGGCCGCTCTTGCCGGCGAAGGTGAGGGGAACGCGAAAGGGCGCCGGCCGGCTGCCCGTGGTCATGGGTGCCACCAGCACGGTGCGCAGCCAGTCGTGGATTTCCGGCGGGGAGACAACGACGCAGGGGCGGGTCTTGCGGATTTCGGCGCCGAGCGTGGGGTCGAGGGCGGCGAGCCAGATCTCGCCGCGCTTGACCTTGGCCTTCACCATTTCAGATCGGCGTCCTCGGCATTGGCGAACTCGGGCCAGACCGGAGCGTCATCGCCGGCCTTGGCCAGGTCGCGTGCGGCCTCGGCCCAGCCGGCGCGCGGCTCGGCTGCGCGGGCCGGGCGCAGGACCAGGGCGCCGTTCTCCACGACCATGTTCACATCGGTCTCCAAGCCGGCCTCGGCCAGCAGGGGTTTGGGAATCAGGACGCCCTGGGAGTTGCCGATCTTGCGGATGGTGGTGCGCATGGATGTTTCCGGAATGTATTACAAAGTTATAACTATACGCCGACGCGTTGCGAATGCAAGAAAAGGCCGCCGGCATGGCGGCCTCGACTCTACCGGAATCCGGGGGTGGCGTGCAGCGCCCAGGATGTTTGCGGCGTGGACGCCGGTCCCACCCTACGGCAGCAGGTCGCCGACGGCGATATTGGCCGCGGGCGCGCCGAGCGGTGCAATGCGGTCGCCGGCGCGCAGGATCTGACGGCTCGTGTAGGAGTCGGTCTGCGGAGAGCGGCAAATTTCCAGGGTTTCCTCGGCGACGTTCAGAATCCAGTACTCGGGAATGCCGTTGCGCGCATAGGCGGCGAGCTTGCGGCCGCGGTCGTAGGCGAGCGTGCTTTCGGCCACTTCGACGATGAGCAGAGCCGTGCTCGGGTGGGCGTCCCGGTAGTCCCGCGGGCCGCCGGGCACCACGGCGATGTCCGGTTCCGGCTCGGAACGGTCGTCGAGGCAGAGAGGAAGCTGGGTGCGCACCGTGAAACCGGGGCCGAAGGCTTGCCCGAGCATTTGGGCAATGATAGTGACGGCAGTCGCATGCCGGCTTTTCTGTGGCGCCAAGTCGATGATCTCCCCATCCAGCAGTTCGATTTTGTCTTCGGGGCCGAAGATGCCGGCCTCGACCATCTGGTCGTATTCGGCGCGGCTGAAGCGGTGCGGCTTCAGCGGGGGGTCCAATACGGCGCTCATGGCAGTGCCTCCGGCAAGCGAAAGGGCCGGCCGGCGGCGCCGGTCGGCCCTTTCAATCTACCGCAAATCGCGGCTTATTTCACGACTTGGGCGAGTTCGCCCTTCTTGTAGCGCTCCGCCATCTTCTCCAGGGCCAGGGACTTGATCTTGGCGGCCTGGCCGGCGCAGCCGAAGGCCTCGTAGCGCGCCTTGCAGATGTCCTTCATGGCCTTCCTGGCGGCGGCGTAGTACTTGCGCGGGTCGAAGTCCTTGCGGTTCTCCGCCAGGTACTTGCGGATGGCGCCGGTGGAGGCCATGCGCAGATCCGTGTCGATGTTCACCTTGCGCACGCCGTGCTTGATGCCTTCCACGATCTCCGCGACCGGCACGCCGTAGGTCTCGCCCATGGCGCCGCCGAACTCGTTGATGATCTTCAGCCATTCCTGGGGCACGGAGCTGGAGCCGTGCATGACCAGGTGGGTGTTGGGGATCTTGGCGTGGATCTCCTTGATGCGGTCGATGCGCAGCACCGCCCCCGTGGGCGGACGGGTGAACTTGTAGGCGCCGTGGGAGGTGCCGATGGCGATGGCCAGGGCGTCGCAGCCGGTGGCCTTGACGAACTCCGCCGCCTCGGTGGGATCGGTCAGCAACTGGTCGTGGGAGAGCACGCCCTCCGCACCGTGGCCGTCTTCCTTCTCGCCGTGGCCGGTCTCGAGGGAGCCCAGGCAGCCCAGCTCGCCCTCGACGGAAACGCCGATGGCGTGGGACATGTCCACCACCCGCCTGGTGACCTCCACGTTGTACTGGAAGCTGGAGGGGGTCTTGGCGTCCTCCTGCAGCGAGCCGTCCATCATGACGCTGGAGAAGCCGGAGCGGATGGCCTGGATGCACACGGCGGGGCTGGCGCCGTGGTCCTGGTGCATGACCACCGGGATGTGGGGATAGGCCTCGATGGCGGCATCGATCAGGTGGCGCAGGAAGGCCTCGCCGGCGTACTTCCGCGCGCCCGCCGAGCCCTGCATGATGACCGGGCTGTTGGTCTCGTCGGCCGCTTCCATGATGGCCTGGACCTGCTCCAGGTTGTTCACGTTGAAGGCGGGCAGGCCGTAGCCGTTTTCCGCCGCGTGGTCCAGCAACTGACGCATGGATACGAGGGGCATGGTGGTCTCCTTATGATGAGGTCTAATGGGGTTCGCCGACTTTCACGATCTTCATCGTGTTGGTCCCGCCCGGCGTGCCGATGGGCTCGCCGATGGTCAGCACGATGGTGTCGCCCGGTTCCACCGCGCCGGCGCGGATCAGTTCCTTCTCCGCTTCCCGGAGCAGGTAGTCCCGGTCGTTGCCGTCGTAGGTCATCATGACGGGATAGACGTCGCGGAACAGGCTCACCTTGTAGCGGGTGCGGTTCTGCTGGGTGAGCGCGTAGATGGGCACGCCGCAATGGATGCGCGACATCCACAGGGCCGTCGAGCCGGACTCGGTCAGCGCGGCGATGGCCTTCACCTTGAGGTGGTAGGCGGTGAAGAGCGCGGCCATGGCGATGGACTGGTCGATGCGGGTGAACACGCGATCGAGAAAATGCCGCTCCAGGGTGACTTCCTGGGATTTCTCGGCCTCGAGGCAGATGCGCGCCATGGCTTCCACCGTCTCCACCGGGTACTTGCCCGCGGCGGTCTCGGCGGAGAGCATCACCGCGTCCGTGCCGTCCAGCACGGCGTTGGCCACGTCCGAGACCTCGGCGCGGGTGGGCACCGGGCTCAGGATCATGGACTCCATCATCTGGGTGGCGGTGATGGCGAGCTTGTTGTGCTCGCGGGCCATCCGGATCATGCGTTTTTGCAGGGCCGGCACGGCGGCGTCGCCCACCTCCACGGCCAAGTCGCCGCGGGCCACCATGATGCCATCGGAGGCATGCAGGATGTCCTCCAGGGCGGGGATGGCCTCGACCCGCTCGATCTTGGCGATGAGCAGGGCCTCGGAGCCGGCGGCGTGGAGCAGTTCGCGGGCCACGCGCATGTCGCCGCCCGACTTGGGGAAGGAGACGGCGACGAAATCGGCTTTGAGCTCCGCTGCCACCCGGATGTCTTCCATGTCCTTGGCGGTGAGCGCCGGCGCCGACAGGCCGCCGCCCTGGCGGTTGATGCCCTTGTTGTTGGAGAGCGTGCCGCCGACGCGTACGCGGCAGCGGATTTCGCCCTCGCAGACGCTGTCCACGTCGAGCACGATGCGCCCGTCGTCGAGCAGGAGCACGGCGCCCGGCTCCACGTCGTCGATCAGCTCGGGGTAGTCGAGGCCAACCCGGGTTGCGTCGCCCGGCGTCCCCTTCGTGTCGAGGACGAAGGCGGTGCCGTTCTTCAGCTCGACCTTGCCCTGGGCGAACTTGCCGACGCGGATCTTGGGGCCCTGCAGGTCCACCATGATGCCCACCGTGCGGCCGACCTGGCGCATGGTGTCCCGCAGAAGCTCGACCCGGCGCCGGTGGTCGTCGGCCGTGCCGTGGGAAAAGTTCAGGCGCACGACATCGACGCCGGCGCCGATCATGCGCGAGAGCACCTTCGGCTCCGAGCTGGCCGGGCCGAGGGTGGCGACGATTTTGGTGGAACGTTGCATCAGGGGATCACCATGGGGGTACACGGGGGACACGGGGACAGTCACGGGAAAGAAATCCCGTGCTCCCCGTGGCTAATTTTTCGCCCTTTGTTCAAGGATATCCACCGCAGGCAGCTTCTTGCCCTCGAGGAACTCGAGGAAGGCGCCGCCGGCGGTGGAGATGTAGGACACCTTGTCGTAGATGCCGTACTTCTGGATGGCGGCGATGGTGTCGCCGCCGCCGGCGAGCGTGAAGGCCCTGGTGGCGGCGATGGCCGCGGCGATCTTCTTCGTGCCCTCGCCGAACTGGTCGAACTCGAAGACGCCGACGGGGCCGTTCCAGACCACGGTGCCGGCTTTCATAATGATGTCCGCGAGCTCCTGGGCGCTCTTCGGGCCGATGTCGAAAATCATGTCGTCGTCGGCCACGGCGCCCGCGTCCTTCAGCACGGCGGGTTCGGCGGCGTCGAACTTCTTGCCGCAGACCACATCGACGGCGATCGGGATGGTGGCGCCGCGCTTGCCCATCTTCTCCATGAGGGCCTGGGCGGTGGGCACCAGGTCATGCTCGCACAGGGACTTGCCGACGTTCCTGCCGGCGGCCTTGAGGAAGGTGTTGGCGATGCCGCCGCCCACCACCAGTTGGTCCACCTTCTCGGAGAGCGCTTCGAGTACCGTCAGCTTGGTGGACACCTTGGAGCCGCCGACGATGGCCACCATGGGCCGCGCCGGGTTGAGCAGGGCCTTGGTCAGGGCTTCCAGTTCCTCGGCCACCAGGAGGCCCGCACAGGCGGCCGGGGCGTACTGGGCGATGCCGTAGGTGGAGGCTTCCGCCCGGTGGGCCGTGCCGAAGGCGTCCATGACGAAGAGGTCGCACAGGGCGGCGTACTTGCGCGCCGTCTCCTCGACGTTTTTCTTCTCGCCCTTGTTGAAACGGCAGTTCTCCAGCAGCACCACCTCGCCGGCGGCCAGCTCATTTACCCATGAGCCGCCATTGACCCAGTCGCGCACCAGGCGCACGGCCTTGCCCAGCTCGGCGCTCATCACGTCGGCCACCGGCTTGAGGGAGTTCTCCTCGGAGAAGACGCCTTCCTCGGGACGGCCGAGATGGGAGGTGACCATCACCCTGGCGCCCGCCTTCAGGCAGTGCTGGATGGTGGGCAGGGACGCGGTGATGCGGGCGTCGGAGGTGACCTTGCCGTCCTTGACGGGGACGTTCAAGTCGGCGCGGATGAAGACGCGCTTGCCCTTGAGGTCGAAATCGGTGAGGCGTTTGAAAGTCATAACAATCGGTGAGGAGTGAGTCTGTAGGGTGGGTCAGGCCGCAAGCGTAACCCACCATCGGCGCGGTGGGTTGCGCCGCATGCGCGGCCAACCCACCCTGGGACATTACTTGGCAATAACGCGGACCATCTCCAGCACCTTGCTGGAGTAGCCCCACTCGTTGTCGTACCAGGAGACGACCTTGACGAAGGTGCCGTCCAGGGCCATGCCGGCCTCGGCGTCGAACACGGAGGTGCAGCTCTCGCCGCGGAAGTCGGTGGAGACCACCTTCTCGTCCGTGTAGCCGAGCACGCCCTTCATGGGCCCCTCGGAGGCGGCCTTCATGGCGGCGCAGATGTCGGCGTAGGTGGTGGCCTTGTTCAGCTCGCAGGTGAGGTCCACCACGGAGACGTCGGAGGTGGGCACGCGGAAGGCCATGCCGGTGAGCTTCTTGTTCAGCTCGGGGATGACCACGCCGACCGCCTTGGCCGCGCCGGTGGAGGACGGGATGATGTTCTCCAGGATGCCGCGGCCGCCGCGCCAGTCCTTGTTGGAGGGGCCGTCCACCGTTTTCTGGGTGGCGGTGGCGGCATGCACCGTGGTCATCAGGCCGCGCTTGATGCCGAAGGTGTCGTTCAACACCTTGGCCACGGGGGCGAGGCAGTTGGTGGTGCAGGAGGCGTTGGAGATGATGGCCTGGCCGGCGTAGGCCTTGTCGTTCACGCCGAACACGAACATGGGCGTGTCGTCCTTGCTGGGGGCCGACATGATGACCTTCTTGGCGCCCGCCTTGATGTGCTTCTCGGCAGTTTCCTTGGTGAGGAAGAGGCCGGTGGACTCGATGACCACGTCGGCGCCCACCTTGTCCCAGGCCAGCTCGGCCGGATCCTTGATGGCGGTGAGGCGGATCTTCTTGCCGTTGACGATCAGCGTGTTGCCGTCGACGGCGACCGTGCCCTTGAAGCGGCCGTGCACGGAGTCGTAGCGCAGCATGTAGGACAGGTAGTCGGGCTCGAGCAAGTCGTTGATGCCGACGATCTCGATGTCAGGAAAGTTCTGCACCGCCGCGCGGAACACCATGCGGCCGATGCGGCCAAACCCGTTGATGCCGACTTTGATTGCCATAGCTAGATCTCCAGAAAAAAATTACAGAACCCGCATTACAGAACAGACTCCACCGCCTTCACGACGTTGGCCACCGTGAAGCCGAATTCCTTGAACAGCACACCGGCGGGGGCCGACTCGCCGAAGCGGTCGAGGCCGACCACCTTGCCTTGCAGGCCGACATACTTGTACCAGCCGTCGGTCACGCCCGCTTCGACGGCCACCCGCGGCAGGCCCTTGCCCAGCACGCTTTCCTTGTAGGCGGCGTCCTGGCGGTCGAAGACATTGGTGCTGGGCATGGACACCACGCGCACCGGGATGTCCTCCTGGGCCAGGGCCGCCTGGGCCTTGAGGGCGAGATCCATTTCCGAGCCGGTGGCGATGATGACTGCCTTGGCCTTGCCGTTCTTCGCCTCGGATACGACGTAGCCGCCCTTGGCGATGTTGGCGAGGGTGGCCGCATCGCGCGGGACGAAGGGCAGGTTCTGGCGGGACAGGCAGAGCGCGCTCGGGCCGGTGCGCTTTTCCACCGCCTGGGTCCAGGCGACCATGGTCTCCACCGTGTCGCAGGGGCGCCAGACGTCCATGTTGGGAATCAGGCGCAGGCTGGCGGTCTGCTCCACCGGCTGGTGGGTGGGGCCGTCCTCGCCCAGGCCGATGGAGTCGTGGGTGAAGACATAGATCACCCGCTGCTTCATGAGCGCCGACATGCGCAGGCCGTTGCGGGCGTACTCGGAGAACATCAGGAAGGTGCCGCCGAAGGGGAGGATCCCGCCGTGCAGGGCCATGCCGTTCATGATGTGGGCCATGCCGAACTCGCGCACGCCGTAGGAGATGTAGTTGCCCGGCTCGCGGCCATGGACGTGCTTGCAGCCCGTCCAGTTGGTGAGGTTGGAGCCGGTGAGGTCGGCCGAGCCGCCGACGAACTCGGGCAGCGCCGGGGCGAGGGCATTGATGGCGATCTGGGAGGCCTTGCGCGTGGCGACGGTTTCGGCTTTCTCATTCACCGCGGCGATGGCCTTCCTGGCGTGCTCGGCCCAGTTGGCGGGCAGGTCGCCGGCCATGCGGCGCTTGAACGCGGCCGCCAGTTCGGGGAAGGCCTTGGCGTAGCGTTCGAACTTGCGGTTCCAGTCCGCTTCCCAGGTGGCGCCTTTCGGCCGGGCGTCCCAGGCCTCATAGACTTCCTCGGGGATCTCGAAGGGGCCGAAGTGCCAGCCGATGTGCGGGCGGGCGGCGGCGATCTCGGCGTCGCCCAGGGGCGCGCCGTGCACGTCGTGGGTGCCGGCCTTGGTGGGCGCGCCCATGCCGATCCGCGTCTTGCAGCAGATCATGGCGGGGCGCGAGGGGTCGGACTTCGCCTTCTCGATGGCGGCGTGGATGGCTTCCGGGTCGTGGCCGTTCACGTTCGGGATCACCTGCCAGCCGTAGGCCTCGAAGCGCTTGGGCGTGTCGTCGGTGAACCAGCCCTCCACATGGCCGTCGATGGAGATGCCGTTGTCGTCCCAGAAGGCGATCAGCTTGCCCAGGCCCCAGGTGCCGGCAAGGGCGCAGGCCTCGTGGGAGAGGCCTTCCATCAGGCAGCCGTCGCCGAGGAAGACGTAGGTGTGGTGATCGACGACGTCGTGGCCGGGACGGTTGAACTCGGCCGCCAGCAGCTTCTCCGCCATGGCCATGCCGACGGCGTTGGTGACGCCCTGGCCCAGCGGGCCCGTGGTGGTCTCCACGCCCGGCGTGTAGCCGTACTCGGGATGGCCCGGGGTCTTGGAGTGCAGTTGGCGGAACTGCTTGATGTCCTCGATGGACACGTCGTAGCCCGTCAGGTGCAGCAGCGCATAGATCAGCATCGAGCCGTGGCCGTTGGACAGCACGAAGCGGTCCCGGTCGGCCCACTTGGGGTTGGCCGGGTTGTGGCGCAGGTGGTGGTTCCACAGCACCTCGGCGATCTCGGCCATGCCCATGGGGGCGCCGGGATGGCCGGACTTGGCTTTTTCGACCGCGTCCATGGCGAGGGCGCGGATGGCGCTGGTCAGGTTGGTGAACACGGGCGTTTCGAAATCGGTAAACGTGGACATCTGTTTTCCCCTAAGCTAATCAGTCGTGCCCCGGCGGAAAACTGCGAATTATCTTCCAATCCGGACTGTTTTGGTAGTTGGCCTCAGCGCCCGCCCGGCCGCCCGAAGGGCGCTGGACGCCCCCTCGGGGGGCAGCGAACAAAGTGAGCGTGGGGGCCGTTCATCTCAGGCCTTCTTGCGCTTTTCCATGAGCTGCAGGACGAGCGGCGTCAGCACCAACTGTATGGCCAGCTCCATCTTGCCGCCGGGCACGACGATGCAGTTCGGACGCGACATGAAGGAGTCGTGAATCATGGTGAGCAGGTAGGGGAAATCCACGCCGTGCGGGTCGCGGTAGCGGATCACCACGAAAGACTCGTCCAGGGTCGGGATGTCGCGGGCGATGAAGGGGTTGGAGGTATCCACCACGGGCACCCGCTGGAAGTTGATGTGGGTGCGGGAAAACTGCGGGGTGATGTAGTGCACATAGTCATACATGCGCCGCAGGATGGTCTGGGTGACCGCCTCCACGGAGTAGCCGCGGGCATTGGTGTCGCGGTGGATCTTCTGGATCCACTCCAGGTTCACGGTCGGGACGACGCCCACGAGCAGATCGGTATGGCGGGCGACGTCCACCGTGTCGGTCTTCACGCCCCCGTGCAGACCTTCGTAGAACAGGCAGTCGGTGCCCTCCGGCAGCGGCTCCCAGGGGGTGAAGGTGCCCGGCTTCTGCTTCCAGGGAGCCGCCTCCTCGTCGTTGTGCAGGTAGTAGCGGCGCTTGCCCGTGCCCGTTTCGCCATAGCCCTTGAACAGCGCCGCCAGCTCCTCGAACAGGTTGGCTTCGGGGCCGAAGTGGCTGACGTGCTCGCACACGCCCGCCTTCTCGGACATGGCGATGGCGCGCTTCATCTCCTCGCGGTCGTAGCGGTGGAAGCTGTCGCCCTCCACCACTGCGGAGCTGACCTTCTCGCGCCGGAAGATGTGCTCGAAGCTGCGCTTGACCGTGCTCGTGCCGGCGCCGCTCGAGCCGGTGATGGCAATGACGGGATGCTTGGCTGACATGGTGCTATCTCCTCAATTTTGTTGCGAATCCTTGCTGCGGCCGCCGGTCGGCGGCGGAGAAAGTGGGCGCCCCTGGCAGCCTGCTCCCCTGTTCCCCCCTTTGGATGATGGAACTGTACTGGCAGCGACCCATAAGTTCCATTCAAAAATTGTTATAGAAGGAATAAGACTGCTCTTATGTTTCTTTTACTCCCACAGCCTACCGCGTCAAGGCCATGTAGAGCAGAGGCAGCCGCGCCGGCAGGCGCTCCAGGCGGTCCAGGACGAGGTGGCGGTGGCCGAATATCCGGGTGACGTACGCATCGGCGCCCGGGTCGAGGCTGAGGCAGAACGTCGTGACGCCCCGGCCCGCCAGTTCCTCCACGGCCTTGCGCGTGTCCTCCAGGAGGTAGCGGGGATCCTCCACGTCCACGTCCGAGGGCTGCCCGTCGGTGAGGACCAGCAGCAGTTTGCGGGCGCTCGGCCGGCTGCCCAGGTAATGGCCGGCGTGGCGCAGGGCCGCCCCCATGCGGGTGGAGAGGCTCCCCTGCATGCCGGCCAGGCGCGCCTTGGGCTGCGTGCTCCAGGGCTCGGCGAAGCCCTTGAAGTGGAAGTAGCGCACGTCATGGCGGGTGTTGGAGGCGAAGCCGGCGATGGCGAAGGGGTCGCCCAGGGCGTCGGTGGCCCAGGCGAGCAGTGCCGCGGCCTCCCGGGCAAGGTCGAGGACGGTGCTCGGCAGCCCGGGGGGGCGTTCATTGACGGACTGGGACAGGTCGAGCAGCAGCAGGACCGACACGTCGCGCCCGTCGTGGGTATGGCTGAAATGGATGCGGGGGTCGGGCGCGGCGCCGCAGCGCTGATCCACCAGGGCGCGGATGGCCACGTCGAGATCCAGCTCTGTCCCGTCCTCCTGGAACCGCACCCGGGTGTGGCTCTGCGGCTTCAGCAGGTCGGCGATGCGCTTGAGCTGCTTCGCCAGCCGGCCGTGCCTGTCGAGCACCGCGTCGATCAGGCCGGGGTCCCCCGCGGGCTGCAGGGATTCGAATACCGTCACCCAGTCGGGGCGGTAGGCGCCGGCCTCGTAGTCCCACTCCGGCTGGTGGAAGGCGAGTTGGGGCGAAGCCGGCGCCTGCGCGGCCCGCGGATTGGCGGCGTGGTGGTCGGAGTGGAAGTCGTCCTCGTCCTGGGTGTCTTCGAGGAAGACCCACAGGTAGCGGTTGTCGTCCCGGTAGCCCACCTCGGTGTCGCGGAAATACACCCTGGGCGAGCGGAAGTCGGCCGAATGGACGCGCACCAGGTAGTCCACGGCGAGTTCGGGGGCGATGCCGGGGGCGTGGGGATCGCGGCGCACCCGCTCGAAGAAGCGGGCCACGTATTCGCGCAGCACCGGGTCGGTGTAGGGGTGGTCCGGGTCGAGCAGGGCCCGGGAGAGCATCGCCGCCTTGTGGCGGATGCAGGACTGGCCCTGCGGGCAGTCGCCCTCCTTGGGCATCGGGTGGAGCGCCAGCCACAGCCGGCGCAGCCCCGGATAGCGCTGCATGGCGAGATATTCCACCCGCGCGTCCTCGAAGGTCTCGATGAACACCTGCTGGTAGCGGTTGAAGTTGTCGGCGATGAACGGCTTCGTGTAGAGCCGGTGGGCGGCCAGATGGGCCAGCGCGGCGCGATAGCGGTCGATGCCGGCCACTCCAGTCACCCTCTCCCCGGGGGAGAGGGCCGGGGTGAGGGCCAGATCCTCATAGACGTCCGGCAGATGGAAGCCCAGCTTGTCCAAGTGGGGCCAGGGCTTGCGCAGGCTGTCGAAGGCCAGGGAGTAGGGGTGCAGGTCTTCCTCCAGTCCCCAGAAAGCGGTGAGGTAGAGCCTGAGCTTGCGCTCGTGGTCGGCCAGCAGCGTGCCCTTGCGCTCCCGGGCCAGCGCCGCCCGGGCGTCGGCCGATTGCAGGCCGAAATAGTCGGCCACCTTGTGGGGTTGGCCCCGGTAGGCGCGCAAGCCGTAGTCCACCCAGTTGCGCAGGCTGCCGACGCAGATCCGGCCGAGCAGGGCATCCACCTGCCCGAGCAGCGGCACCAGGCCGTTGGGGGCCTGCTCGGTGAGCTGGCGCAGGATGTCGAAATAGAACTGCACCCGGTCGCCGGTTTCCAGCCGGCGCACGGCGACCGGCAGGGTGGCGAGAAAGGGCGCGATGGCCCGGGTCGAGCCCGAACGGGAAAGGAAGCGGGCCATTTCCACGATCTCGGGGATGATCGCCTCGCCGGCGATGCGCGCCGCCTGCGGCACCTGCTCCAGGAAGATCACGGGCAGGTCCTGCCCCCGCCCCAGCTTGCACAGGGCGGAGGCGCCATCCAGCCAGGCGTCCAGGCCGGCGGGCGAGAGCAGGCGGGCGGCCTCCTCCAGGCAGGCCGGGAAGACGTCGTCCACCTGCGGCACGGCGCAATCGAGCCGCTGGCGCCAGGCCTGGGTTTCCAAGGGGGTGTTCCTCAGAAATGCATGTCGATGGCGTGGTCCAGCGTGGAGCGCAGGTCGGCGTCGTCGGTCACCGGCCGCGACAGGGCCATGCGGCAGGCCTCGCGGGGCGCGATGCCCCCGGCGATGAGGCGGCCGGCATACACCAGCAGGCGGGTCGATATCCCTTCGTCCAGGCCGTGCCCCTTCAGGGCGCGGGCGCGCTGGGCGATGCCGACCAGCCGGTCGGCCGCCTGCCGATCGACGCCCGTTTCCCGGCCGACGATGGCCGCCTCGGTCGGGGCGTCGGCGTAATCGAATTCGAGGGCGGCGAAGCGCTGCTTGGTGGACTGCTTCAGGTCCTTCATCAGGCTCTGGTAGCCCGGGTTGAAGGAGATCACCAACTGGAAATCCGGATGGGCCTGGAGCAGTTCGCCCTTCTTGTCCAGGGGCAGGCTGCGGCGGTAGTCCGTGAGGGGATGGATCACCACCGTCGTGTCCTTGCGCGCCTCGACGATCTCGTCGAGATAGCAGAGGGCGCCGACGCGCGCGGCGAGCGTGAGCGGACCGTCCTGCCAGCGGGTCCCCGACCTGTCGAGGAGGAAGCGGCCGACCAGGTCGGAGGCCGTCATGTCCTCGTTGCAGGCGACGGTGATGAGCGGCTTGCCCAGCTTCCAGGCCATGTACTCGACGAAGCGCGACTTGCCGCAGCCGGTGGGGCCCTTGAGCATCACCGGCAGGCGGGCGGCATAGGCGGCTGCGTACAGGGCGATCTCGTTGCCCTGGGGCTGGTAATAGGGCTCGCGGGCGATCCGATACTGCTCGACATCGATGTTCATGGTGCTTCCCTCAAAAAAAAGCCCCGACCCTTGTCGGGGCGGGGCCATGCTGCAGTCCGAGTGGAGGTCGGACTGTTACTTGTGAACCTTGAGGGCCTCGCGCCAGCCCGGGTACAGCGTGTCCGCGTCCCAGTGGAAGGTTTCGAAGGCGCCCTTCAGCTCCGGGTGCTCCTTGGCGTACTCGACCAGGTTGATGCCCTTCTGCCACGCGTCCTGGGCCTGGCGCAGGGATTTCGCCCCCGCCGTGCCGCCGTCCTTGTGGCCGAAGGCGCCGCCGCCGGATGTCTGGATCACGTTGGAGTGGCCCAGGTTGTCGAAGAAGCCGGGCAGGCGCAGGGCATTCATGCCGCCGGAGATGATGGGCGTGGTGGCCTTCATGCCCAGCCATTCCTGGTAGTA
This sequence comes from uncultured Rhodocyclaceae bacterium, assembly GCA_964479195.1. Taxonomy (GTDB): domain Bacteria; phylum Pseudomonadota; class Gammaproteobacteria; order Burkholderiales; family Rhodocyclaceae; genus Desulfobacillus. Next base: position 2,338 of record CAYZLI010000016.1, on the reverse strand, counting down.
GAAGGGGCCCTCGGCGGCATCGCGCTCCAGCATGTAGGCGATGTTCTTGTCGGCGGCCGCGCCTTCCATCTTGCCGTAGCCCATGGTGCCCGTGTGGATGCCCGAGGCGCCGGACAGGCGGGCCATCTTGCAGTGCACGAAGGCGGTGTAGCCGCGCTTCGCCTGGGGGCTGGTGACGGCGCCGTGGCCGGCGCGGTGATAATGCAGGAACTGGTTGGGGAAGTAGCGGCGGCAGGTGGTCACCGCCGTCGGGCCGGCCACGTAGCCGTCCACCAGGAAGGCCACGTGGTTGGCGTTCTCCCCGAAGGTCTCCAGGATGTACTCGCCCCGGGCGATCATCTCGAAGGGGTCGTCGGCGGTGATGTTGGCGGAGAAGAGCTTGGCTTCGCCGGTGGCGTCCTGGGCGCGGCGCATGGCGTCGGCCACACACTTGATGGTCTCTTTCAGGGGGGCGAAGACCTGGTTGCCCTGGGGCTCGTCGTTCTTGATGAAGTCGCCGCCCAGCCAGAACTGGTGGCAGGCATCGGCGAAGGGCTGCGGGCGCAGGCCCAGCTTGGGCTTGATGATGGTGCCCACCACCATGCCGCCGTTGACCATGGGGCGACCGAGCACGCGCCACATGTCCTCGATGTTCATGGCCGGGCCGTCGAAGAGCTGCAGGTACTTGGGCGGGATGTAGAAGTCGTGCAGCTTGGCGTATTCCACGTCGCCCATGCCCTGGTTGTTGCCGATGGTGAGCGTGAGGAAGGAGGCCAGCATGGCCCGGCCGTCGGTAATGTTGCGGTCGAAGAGCTCGATCGGGTAGGCGATCTTCGTCAGCTCTTTCGCCTCGTCGATGTGGTACACCAGCGCATCCACGCCCTTGGTGAAATCGTCGGTGGTGCACACTTCCACGTTGGTGCCGGTGGAGGATTCCGCCGCGAAGTGGGCCGCGGTGGACAGATAATCGTAGCCCGCCTTGGGCTTCATGACATAGGCGCACAGCACGTGGCGGCCGCCCTTGATGAGATCCTTCTCCTTCAGGTCAAGACGCGCGTAGCGGTTTGACTGGTCCATGCTTCACTCCTTGAGCACTAGGGTCGCGTTGAATGTGGGACGAACTCTATTCCCGAATTTCCATAAGGTGAACTAAATGTTTGTTATGGTAATCTTGAGGGGTTCCTTATAGTTTTCGGAGCGGCCGATGCACCTGACCCTGCGGCAACTGAAGATCTTCGAGGCGGTGGCCCGCCACCTGTCCTTTTCCCGGGCCGCCGAGGAGCTGCACCTCACCCAGCCGGCGGTGTCCATGCAGGTGAGGAGCCTCGAGGAGGCCGCCGGCCTGCCGCTCACCGAACAGGTGGGCAAGCGGGTCTTTCTCACCGAGGCGGGCAGCGAACTGGCGCGCCACGCCCGGGTCATCGCCCACCAGCTGCGGGAGGCTGAGGAGGCCCTGGCGGCCATGAAGGGGCTGCGCGGCGGCCGGCTCAACATCGCCGTGGTGTCCACCGCCAAGTACTTCGCGCCGCGCCTGCTGGCGGCCTTCCGCGCCGGCCATCCGGAAGTGGAGCTGCGCCTGGGCGTGCATAACCGGGAGGCGATCGTACAGCAACTGGCCGACAACGAGGTCGACCTGGCCATCATGGGCCGACCGCCCCAGGAGTTCGAGACGGTGGCGGAGGTTTTCGCCGAGCATCCCCTGATCATCCTCGCCGCCCCGGAGCATCCGCTGGCGGGCCGGCGCCGCATCGAGGCGGCCGAGCTGTCCGGCGAGACCTTCCTCATCCGCGAGCCGGGTTCGGGCACGCGGACGGCCATGGAGGGTTACTTCGCCGAAAACGGCGTCCAGCCGGGCGCCAACCTGGAGATGAGCAGCAACGAAACCATCAAGCAGGCGGCCATGGCCGGCATGGGGCTCGCCTTCCTGTCCGCCCACACGGCGGGGCTGGAGCTGGAGACCGGGCGCCTGGTGCAGTTGCCGGTGGCCGGCACGCCGGTGCGGCGCCAGTGGCACGTGGTGCACCGGGCGGAAAAACGCCTGCTGCCGGCCGCCCAGGCCTTCCGCCAGTTCCTGCTCCAGGACGGCGAACGGCTGATCGCCGCCGCCGGACCCGCGCCGGCCAAGCGTCGGCGCTCACCGGACTGAAGAGATTGTTTCCGGCCGATTGCGGTGGCATATTGCCGGTGCCGGGCTCGAGGGACAACTGCTTCAATCATGAATGATTTTGTAGGACGGCTTCCGACTTGCCGCTCCGGGTCGGTTCCTCTACGCTCGATTGCTCCGCGGGCGCGGGCAGTCCAGACCTGCGCCTTGACCGGGAACACGCATGCGCATACGCACCTTCATCCTGACGGCATC
>CAYZLI010000015.1:20837-39024 GCA_964479195.1 uncultured Rhodocyclaceae bacterium | reverse complement strand
CCGGTGCGCGGGCAAGGGGAGGCGAAGCCGGGAACGAAGCCGGGCTGGAGCAAATAGAAGAACGAACCCAGGGAGGAAACGGATGTACGAAATCCGCATTCACGGGCGCGGCGGGCAGGGGGCGGTGCTGGCCGGCGGCATCCTCGCCGCGGCGCTGGTGCAGGAGGGCAAGTACGTGGTGGCCGTGCCCTCCTTCGGCTTCGAGCGGCGCGGCGCCCCGGTGGCGAGCTTCCTGCGCATGGACAGCCGCGAGATCCGCCAGATGACCAACATCTACCGGCCCGACTGCGTGCTGTGCATCGACCCGACGGTGGGCCGCGCCGTGAACATCTTCGACGGCATCAGGGACAACGCCACCTGGCTGCAGACCACCGCCAAGCCCCTCGCCGAACTGCAGGTGCCGGGCCAGGTCGCCACCGTGGGCCTGTGCGACGCGGTGGCCATCGCGCTGGAAATCTTCAAGCGGCCCATCACCAACACCCTCATGCTGGGCGCCTTTGCCAGGGCGACGGGGCTGGTTTCCCTCGATGCCCTGCGCGCGGCGGTGGAGGACTCGGATTTTCGCGACGCGGGGCTGCAACAGAACCTGCTGGCGCTGGAGCGGGGCTACAAGGAAACGGTCGTCCATAAGGTCGAGAGGCGGGTGGCTGCATGAAAGCCCAGGCCAAACCTTTCTTCGACAGCTCGCAGATCCCCAACGACCTGTGCCCCATAGCCACCAAGCCCAATCCCATGCTGCCCGGCGACTGGCGCAGCATGCGCCCGGTGGTCGACCGCGCCAAGTGCGTGAAATGCGCCGTGTGCTGGCTCTACTGCCCGGTGCAGTGCGTGGTGGAGAAGGCCGCCTGGTTCGACATCGACCTGGCCACCTGCAAGGGCTGCGGCATCTGCGCCCGGGAGTGTCCGCAGCGGGCCATCACGATGATCGAGGAGGCAGCATGAGCGCGCTGGTGTGCTCCCTCTCCCGCTGGCGGGAGAGGGCTGGGGTGAGGGTGGAACGGCCGCTTGCCCCTCACCCTGACCCTCTCCCCGCAAGCGGGGAGAGGGGAAAAAGACTCGCGGAGGCCGCATGAGCGCCGCTCTCGAAGCCAAACCCAAAGTCATCGTCTGCGACGGCAACGAGGCCGCCGCCTGGGCGGTGACCCTGGCGCGGGTGGATATGGTGGCGGTGTATCCCATCACGCCCCAGTCCTCCCTGGTGGAGTACCTCGCCAAGTTCGTCGCCGACGGCAAGCTGAACGCCGAGATCGTCGATGTGGAAGGCGAGCACTCGGTACTCTCCGTGCTGCACGGGGCGGCCCTGGCCGGGGCGCGCACCTACACGGGCACCTGCGGGCCGGGGCTGGCCTTCATGTTCGAACCCTACCTGCGCACGCCGGGCCTGCGCATGCCGCTGGTCATGTCCATCGTCACCCGCGACACGCTCAGTCCCCAGAGCGTCTGGGGCGGCCACCAGGACGCCATGAGCGTGCGCGAAGTGGGCTGGATCCAGATGTACTGCGAGACGGTGCAGGAGGTGCTCGACACCACGATCATGGCCTACAAGATTGCCGAGCACCGGGACGTGATGCTGCCGGTGAACGTCTGCCACGACGGCAATTACCTCTCTTACGGCGCGGCCCGCGTCGAGATGCCGGTCCAGGAGGACGTGGACGCCTTCCTGCCGCCGCCGGCCACCAACTGGCACGCGGCCCTCGACCCGGAGCGGCCCATGGGGGTGGATCCGCTCACCGGCGGCGCCGGCGGCCCGGGGCCGTCGATGTTCGTGCGCTACCGCAAGGGGCAGTGCGCAGGCATGCAGAACGCCCTCGCCGTCATCGAGGCGGTGCACGAGGAATGGGGTCGGCGCATCGGCCGTTTCCACGCGCCGCTGGTCGAGTCCTATCGCATGGACGATGCCGACTACGCCCTGATCACCCTGGGCTCCATGACCGGCGCCGGCAAGGACGCGGTGGACGCGGCGCGCGACCGGGGCGAGCGGGTCGGCCTGGTCAAAGTGAAGACCTACCGGCCCTTCCCGGTGCAGGCCCTCGCCCGGGCGTTGGCCGGCGTCAAGGCGGTCGGCGTGGTGGATCGCTCGGTGAGCTTCGGCTGGAACTGCGGCCCGCTCTACCAGGACGTGATCGGCGCGCTGCAGTTCGCCGCCCGGCGGCCCGCCGCCATGAGCTTCATCGGCGGGCTCGCCGGAGCCGACATCACCACCGACCATTTCGGCCGCGTCATCGAACGCACGGCGGCGCTGGCCCGGTCCGGCGCGCCGGCGCCGACGGTCTGGCTGAACGAGAAGGACTGAGGCCATGCAAGAGACCCAATACCTCATCGTCGGCGCCAGCCATGCGGCGCTCTCCGCCCTGCAGGCGATCCGCATGCAGGACGAGGCGGGCAGCGTCACCCTGGTGTCGAAAGACGACGCCCTGCCGTACTCGCCCACGGTGCTGCCCTACGTGGTGTCCGGCCGCTCGGCGCCGGAGCGCGTGGCCCTGAAGGACACCGCCTGGTTCGAGCGCCACAAGGTCGGCTTCATCCGCGGCGCATCGGTGACGGCGGTGGATGCCGCCGCCAAGCGCGCGAGACTGTCCAGCGGCGAGGAGATCGCCTACGGCAAGCTGCTGCTGGCCACCGGCGCCGCGCCCATCCTGCCGCCCATCCCGGGCCTCAGGGATGTGTCCTTCCACGTGCTGCGCAGCCTGGACGACGCCGTCGGCCTGCGCCAGGCCCTGCCGCGGACGAAGCAGGCGGTGGTGCTGGGGGCGGGGCTGGTGGGCATGCACGCGGCGGAGAACCTGGCCAAGGCCGGCGCCCAGGTGACCGTGGTGGAAATGCAGCCGCGGGTGCTCGCCGGCTATTTCGACGCCGAGGCCTCCGCCATCATCGAAGCCGCCTTTGCCGCCAAGGGCGTGAAGCTGCTGCTGGGCGCAAAAGTCAGTCGCGTGGAGACGGCGGGCGGCGCCACCCGCGTCAGCCTCGACAACGGCGCGTCGGTGGACGCCGACCTGCTGCTGGTGGCCACGGGCGTGGCGCCGGTGACGGACTACCTGGCCGGCTCGGGGGTCGCCACCGACCGCGGCATCCTGGTGGACGACAGCATGCGCACCAGCGTCGACAACATCTGGGCCGCCGGCGATGTCGCCCAGGCCAAGGGCTTCTACGACGGCGCCAAGACCCTGAACGGTATCCTGCCCAGCGCCGTGGAGCAGGGCCGGATCGCCGGCATGGCCATGGCGGGCGACCCCGCCGTGAAGCCCTGGCCGGGCGGCGTGCCCCTGAACACCTACACCTTCTTCGGCCAGCAGGCGGTGTCCGTCGGCAGCCAGGGCGAGGGCGAGGTGGTGCGCAAGGAAGCGGAGCCCGGGCGCTACCTCAAGATCGTCATGAAGGACAACCGCCTCACGGGCATCTTCGGCATCAACGTGCCCTTCGATCCGGGCGTGATGTGGGAGATCATTTTGCGGCGCATCGACCTCGGCCCCGTTCGCGAAGCCTTCATCGCCGAGCCGCAGAAGACGGCGCGGGCCATCATGTCGAGGACTTGGAGGTGAAACCGTGAGCACGCTCTATCTTCTCGCGGCGGTACTGGCCTTCGGCGTCGGGCTGGCCCATTCGGTGCTCGGCGAACGCTACATCCTCATCCGCCTGTTCCGCCGCGACAACCTGCCCAAGCTCTTCGGCGGCACGGAGTTCACCGCGCGCACCCTGCGTTTCGCCTGGCACATCACCACCGTCGCCTGGTGGGGTGCGGCGGCGATCTTCGTCTGCCTTGCCCGTGAAGCGGTCACGCCCGGCGCAGTCTCGGGCGTACTGGCCGCCACTTTCCTCGCCACGGCGGCCATCACCCTGATCATTTCCCGCGGCAGGCATCTGGCCTGGCCGGTGTTCACGGCCATCGGACTGATCGCCTGGTACGGCGCCTGAGGACGCACGGATGCCAGCCTATAACACCATCTCCTTCAAACCCGAGCTGTGCGACGGCTGCAACGCCTGCATGAGCGCCTGCGCCACGGCCAAGACGGGCAGTGCGGAAATCATCAATTCCCGCATCCAGATCGTCGCGGACGCCGGTGGTTTCGAGCTCGCCCTGTGCCGCCAGTGCGGCGACCCCAAGTGCGTGGCCAACTGCCCGGCCGCGGCCCTGTCCAAGGACGAGCAGGACGGCGTGATCGCCTGGGACGGCAGCAAGTGCGTGAACTGCCTCTTGTGCACCGTGGGCTGCGCCTACGGCGGCATCGCCTACAACGCGGCGGCAGGCCATGTGGTGAAGTGCGACACCTGCGGGGGCGATCCGGCCTGCGTCAAGGCCTGCGGGCGTGGCGCCCTGCACTACATCACCACCTCCCGCATCTACAACGAAGTGGGCGACCTGGAAGACCTCTTCGTGCCGGGGCTCGCCGGCTGCCAGGGCTGCAACACCGAGCTCATCATGCGCCACACCCTGCGCCGCATCGGACCGGACACGGTGCTCGCCACGCCGCCCGGCTGCATCCCGGGCATGGGCTCGGTCGGCTACAACGGCCTCACCGGCACCAAGGTGCCGACCTTTCACCCGCTGCTCACCAACACCGCCTCCATGCTCACCGGCATCAAGCGCCACTACACGCGCCAGGGGCGCGAGGTGAATGCGGTGGCCCTGGCGGGCGACGGCGGCGCCTCAGACGTGGGCTTCCAGTCGCTGTCCGGCGCGGCGGAGCGGGGCGAGCAGATCCTTTTCATCTGTGTGGACAACGAGGGCTACATGAACACCGGCATGCAGCGCTCCAGCTGCACGCCTTACGGCGCCTGGACCTCCACGACCCCCGTCGGCGAGCGCGGCCACGGCAAGACCCAGGATGCCAAGAACCTGCCGGTCATCATGATGATGCACAACTGCGAGTACGTGGCGACGGCCTCCACCGCCTTCATGGAGGACCTCTACGCCAAGCTGGACCGCGCCATCGCCGCCTCCAGGCGCGGCTTCGCCTATCTCCACATCTACTCGCCGTGCACCACCGGCTGGCGCTTCCCGTCCCAGGAGAACATCGAGGTGGCGCGGAAGGCGGTGGAAACCAACTTCGTCATGCTCTGGGAGTTTGCGCCCGGGGACGGCCTGCGCCTGACGCGCGGCATCGACGAGCCCTTGCCCATCGCGGCATACCTGGAGGCCCTGGGCAAGTACCGCCACCTGGAGCCGGAGCAGGTGGCGCACATCGAAAGTACCCTCGCCAGGAACGTGGCTTTCATCCGCGGGATGGCGGCAGGGCGGCATCCGGTTGTGCCCCATGCGCGAGGCGCCCCTTCGTGACCGTCGGGGCCTACAATTAAACCTATAACGACTCACCCAACAGAGACATGGAAAGATCCTTCAAGGCCGAAGTCGCCAAGCTGCGGCTCGGCCAGGGCCAGACGTTCACGGGCGAGGGCATTCTCGCCGTCACCAAGGCGCTGCTCCAGTCCGGCGTGTCCTACGTGGGCGGCTACCAGGGCGCGCCCGTGTCCCACCTCATGGACGTGCTGCACGACGCGCGCGAACTGCTCGACGAGCTGGGCGTGCATTTCGAGGCCTGCGCCAACGAGGCGGGCGCCGCGGCGATGCTGGGCGCCTCCATCAATTACCCCTTGCGCGGGGCGGCCACCTGGAAGTCCGTGGTCGGCACCAACGTCGCCGCGGATGCCTTGTCCAACCTGTCCTCCGCCGGCGTCGTCGGCGGGGCGCTGATCGTCATCGGCGAGGACTACGGCGAGGGCGCCTCCATCATCCAGGAGCGCAGCCACTCCTTCGCCATGAAGTCCCAGCTGTGGCTGCTGGACCCGCGGCCCAACCTGCCGTCCATCGTACGCATGGTGGAGAAGGGCTTCGCGCTCTCCGAGGCCAGCAACACCCCGGTCATGCTGGAGCTGCGCATTCGCGCCTGCCACGTGTACGGCAGCTTCGCCTGCGCGGACAACCGCAAGCCGAAATACTCGCGCCTCAATCCCATCGACAAGCCGGCCTTCGACTTCGGCCGCATTCCGCTGCCGCCCTCCAACTACACCCAGGAGAAGCACAAGATCGAGGTGCGCCTGCCCGAGGCGCTGAAGTTCGTCCAGCGGGAAAAGCTGAACGAGTTCTTCGCCGGGGACCTGAAGGACGTGGGCATCATCCTCCAGGGCGGCATGTACAACACGGTGATCCGCGCCCTGCAGCAGCTCGGCCTGGCCGATGCCTTCGGCGCAGCGCGCATCCCCCTCTATGTGCTCAACGTCACCTATCCGCTGGTGGCGGAGGAGATCACGCGCTTCTGCTCGAGCAAGCGCGCCGTGCTGATCGTCGAGGAGGGCCAGCCCGCCCATATCGAGGAGGCCATCAACGCGTGCCTTCGCCGCGCCGACGTGAACGACACCCACGTCATCGGCAAGGACGTGCTGCCGGTGGCCGGCGAATACACGGGCGAGGTGGTGCTGGGCGGCATCGGCCGCTTCCTGCAGGTGGTGCTGCCGGACGGCGTGGACCAGAAGCGGGTGGATGCCGTGCTCGAGGGCGTCGCCCAGGCCAAGCACCGCGCCGCCCAGCTCCTGGGCGGGCCGGTGCCGACGCGTCCGCCGGGTTTCTGCATCGGCTGCCCGGAGCGCCCGCTGTTCACGGCGCTCAAGCTCATCGACCAGGAGATCGGCGGCATCCACATCAGCTCGGACATCGGCTGCCACACCTTCTCCACGCTGCCGCCCTTCAACCTGGGCAACACGGTGCTGGGCTACGGCCTGTCGCTCGCCGCCGCCTCGGGCATCGCGCCCAACTTCGGCAAGCGCGTCGTCACCGTCATGGGCGACGGCGGCTTCTGGCATAACGGCCTGTCCACCGGCGTGGCCAACGCCCTGTTCCGCAACGACGACGGCGTGCTGGTGATCATGCAGAACGGCTACACTTCGGCCACCGGCACGCAGAACATCCCCTCCACGCCGGGACTCACGGCGCGGGAGGGACACCCCATCAGCATCGAGGGGACCTTGCGCGGCCTGGGCGTGAAATGGGTGGAGCGGGTCGGCAACTACGCCGTGGGCGAGGTGGCGGACGCGCTGCGCCGGGCCATGACCACGAAGGAGGGCGGGCTCAAGGTCGTCATCGCCGACGGCGAGTGCATGCTGGAGCGCCAGCGCCGCGAGCGGCCCGCGCGGGCGGCGGCGCTCGCGGCGGGCGAGCGGGTGGTGCGCACGCGCTTCGGCGTGGACGCGGACGTGTGCACCGGCGACCGCTCCTGCATCCGGCTTTCCGGCTGCCCCTCGCTCACCCTCAAGGAGAACCCCGATCCGCTGCGCGACGAACCGGTCACCACGGTGAATGACGGCTGCGTCGGCTGCGGCCTGTGCGGCGAGGCGGCCCATGCGGCGGCCCTGTGTCCCTCGTTCTACCGCGCCGAGGTGATCCAGAACCCGAGCGCATGGGACCGCTTCGTTGATCGCATGCGCCGGGCGGTGATCGGTGCGATGCAGAATCCGGTAGGGCGCAACAGCCGCGCAGCGGCGCATTGCGCCGAATACATCCGGCGCAATGCGCTTCGCTTATTGCGCCCTACGCAACCGCAGGAGACGGGAGGCCGACGATGACCCGCCCCATCACCATCCTCATCGCCGCCCTCGGCGGCGAGGGCGGCGGCGTGCTGGCCGATTGGCTGGTGGAGGCCGCCACGCACGCAGGCTACCCGGTGCAGAAAACCTCCATCCCGGGCGTCTCCCAGCGCACCGGTGCCACGACCTACTACGTGGAAATCTACCCTGAGCACCTCGACGCCGCCGCGCGCCAGCCGGTGCTGGCCCTGGTGCCCAGTCCCGGGGGCATCGACCTGCTGGCCGCGTCCGAGCTGGTGGAGGCGGGCCGCGCCATGCAGAATGCCTTCGTCACGCCGGAGCGCACGACCCTGGTCGCCTCCACGCACCGCGTCTACGCCACCTCCGAAAAAATGGTGGCGGGGGACGGGCGCTACCACTCGGACAAGATCCTCGCCGCGGCGGGGCAGGTGGCGAAGCAGGCGGTGCTGTTCGACATGGCGCGCCTGGCCAAGGAAGCCGGTTCGGTGATCAACGCCGTGCTGTTCGGCGCCATGGCGGGTTCCGGCGCGCTACCCCTGCTGCGCACGGCCTGCGAGGCGGCAATCCGCGGCGCAGGCAAGGGCGCGGAGGCCAGCCTGCGGGGATTTGCGTTGGGCTATGCCCAGGCGGCGGGGATGTCCCCTCTCCCCAGCGGGGAGAGGGTTACCCTCACCCCGGCCCTCTCCCTGGGAGGGAGAGGGGGGACTTCGGAGCGCATCCGCCGCGAGTTTCCGCCGCCCCTCCACGCAACCCTCGAACTCGCCGTCGCCCGCCTGGAGGACTACCAGGACGCGGCCTACGCGGCCCTCTACCTCGACCGCGTGCGCCAGGTGCTGGCGGTGGACCGGGAGTCGGGCGGCGAGGCGGCAGGCTGGAGGCTGACGCGCGAGACGGCGCGGCTCCTCGCCCTGTGGATGGGCTACGAGGACGTGATCCGGGTCGCCGACCTGAAGACCCGGGCCGGCCGCTTCGCCCGCGTGCGGGCGGAAGTGGGCGCCCGGGACGGCCAGCCGGTGGTGATCGTCGATTACCTCAAGCCGGGCGTGGCGGAGATCGCCGACCTGCTGCCCGCAAGTCTGGCCGCCCGCCTGCGGCGCTGGGATAAAACCCGGGCGCGGCCCTTCGCCTTCGGTCTGCGCCTGAAGACCAGTTCGCTCGTCGGCTTCGTGGTCCTGCGCCTCCTGGCGGCGCTGCGTCCCTTGCGGCGGCGCAGCGCCCGCTATGCCGAGGAGCAGGCCTTGATCGAGCGCTGGCTGGGCGCCGTCAAGCGTCTCGGCTTTGCCGCGCTCGACCAGGCGCTCGCCATGGAAATCGTCCAGTGCGCCCGGCTCATCCGCGGCTACGGCGACACCCTGCGCCGCGGGCGCGACGGCTTGCTGAAGATTTTCGACACCCTGGTCGAGAATGAGACTGCGGTGGCGAAGGGCGTCGCCCCGCTGGCCGAGGCGATCCGCCGTGCCCGTGCCGCGGCGCTGGCCGACGCCGAGGCAGCGTCGCCCGCGCCGCCGGCAATAAGCAAGCCGGTCATCTGGATGAAAAGCGCCTAAACGCGATGTCGACCCGCCCAGCACGGCGGGGCTCCCATAAAACGCATGCTCCCGGTCGAAGTTTGATATCGGTCAACTTTTGGGCGCTGCGTCGCTGTCGTCGCTTGACACGGTCCGTGCCCGGCTACACCATAGGCATGATTCCGTGCGCGAGAGGCTGACCGGTTCGTAAGGATCCCCATCTCTCGAGGCACTGTCTCTCGAACAGTGCCGCCGCCCCGCTCTTGCGCCGGCCTGACCTTCCGGGCCCGGAGCGCGCCCAGTGCTGAACAAGAACGTCCCCAGGCGGGCCGCGGAGGGTTTCGGGTCTTGGACGACCACAACAAGAATTCGGAAAACCAAGTCACGACCGGCGGCGGCGCCTCCCCGACCACGGCGGAGGGCGCGTCGCCGCTTCTCCCCCCCGGCTGGCGCCTGCGCTGCCTCTCCACCCTGAGCAACAAGTTCCTGGCTTTCTTCGCTGTCGTCCTGCTCGTGGTGGCGGCGAACGGCCTCGTCGTGAACCGCATCCTCGCCCAACGCGGGGAGGTGGCGGCCATGGTCAATGTCGCCGGCAGCCTGCGCTACCTGAGCCAGAAGGCCCAGGTCGAGGTGCAGCGCTCCGTGCTGGGCACGGGCGGCGGTCCGGGGGTGCTCGGGTCGGAACTGGATCTGTTCGAGCGCCGCCTGCAGGCCCTGGAAACCGGGGGCACCCTCGACGGCGTGCGGGTGGGCCGGCTGCCCGACGAGTTTCAGCCCCAGCTCCAGGCCCTCCGCCAGGGCTGGCAGAAATACCGGGACGGCATCCGGGGCGCCTTCGGGAAGTGGCAGGAAAAACAGGACGTCGCCCCGGAAATGAACTTCCTCTACCAGGAAGGCAAGGCGATCCTGGCGGCGGCCGACGGGCTCGTCGGCCAGTTCGCCCGGCAGTCCCAGGCGGCGGAGGACCGGGCCATCGTCGTGCTCTATGGCCTCGCCCTGGCGGACGTCCTGATCGTCCTGGCCGGCTTTCTCCTCGTGCGGGGCCGGGTGGTGGAGCCCCTGCTCAAGCTGGCGGAGACGAGCCGGCGCTTCGCGGCGGGCGACTACGGGGCGCGGATCGGTTTCCGCTCGGGCGACGAGCTCGGGGAACTCGCCGTCGCGTTCAATCACATGGCCGAGGCGACGGAGCGGCACGTCCAACGGATAGCCCGGGATGTGGACGACCTGCGGCGCGCCGAGCAGAGCCTGCACATGCTGTCCGAGGCGGTGGAGCACAGCCCGAGCAGCGTGATCGTCACGGACCGCTGGGGCAACATCGAGTACGTCAACCCGAAGTTCGTCGAGATCACGGGCTACTCCCGGGAGGAGGTCATCGGGCGCAAGCCGCGCATCCTGAAGTCCGGCAAGACCCCGCCGGAGGTCTACGAGGAGATGTGGGCCACCATCCAGGCCGGCCGGGAATGGCGGGGCGAGCTGCAGAACCGCAGGAAGAACGGGGAACTCTTCTGGGAGGCGACCCGCATCTCGCCCCTCAAGAACGAAGAGGGGCGCATCACCCATTTCATCGTCGCCAAGGAGGACGTCACCGAGCGCAAGCAGGCCGAGGACCAGGTGCGCCGGCTCAACCGGGAGCTGGAGCGGCGGGTGCGGGAACGCACGCAACAGCTCGAGGCCATCAACCGGGAGCTGGAGTCCTTCAGCTACTCGGTGTCCCATGACCTGAGGGCGCCCTTGCGGGCGATCAACGGCTACGCCCAGCTCCTGAAGGAACAATGCGGCGACTGCGCCCACCGGCCGGCCCTCGAATATCTGAAGCGTATCGGCAAGGCGAGCGTGCGCATGGGCGAGCTGATCGACGACATCCTGCGCCTGTCCCAAATCGGCCGATCCGAGCTGACTCCCGAAACGGTGGACCTGGGCGAGATGGCCCGGCAGGTGCTGGAGGAGCTTTCCGGCCGGGCGCCGGAGCGGCGGCTGGAAGCCGAGATTGCCGAGGGCATCCTCGTCCATGGCGATCCGGGGCTATTGCGCATCGTCCTGGAAAACCTGCTCGGCAATGCCTGGAAGTTCTCCGCCAAACGCGACGTGGCGCGCATCCGTCTTGGCATGCGGGAGGAAAATGGCGAGCGCATGATCTTCGTCCGGGACAACGGCGCGGGCTTCGATCTGCGCTACGCCAAGAAGCTCTTCACCGCCTTCCAGCGCCTGCACCGGAGCGACGAGTTCGAAGGCTCCGGCATCGGCCTGGCCATCGTCCAGCGCATCGTGAGCCTGCATGGCGGGCGCATCTGGGCGGAGGCCGAGCCGGGCCGTGGCGCCACTTTCAACCTCGTCCTTCCCGCGCCTGCCGATGACGGATCGATACCGGCTTCACGGTATTGACGTTACCCCTTCCCGCCGCTAACTTGCCTGCATAACGCCAACAGAGGCGATCGTACGGCGCGGCTCGGCCGGCCACGATCGCAAGGCACCCCGACATGCCGGCCCCCGCCACCGATCGCGAAGGCCCGGTCTTCTGGCCCAGACCCCGCCGCAACCGCAGAGCCGGAAAGGCCGCCCATGCATACGAATCTCCCCGCCGCTTCAATGTCGGAGACAGGGGACGCGGCGCAGCACGCCCCCGCGATGGCCGCGCTGCGCCGCCTGCTCCGTCCCAGCATCAGCAAGAAGTTCATCGCCTTTGTCGGCATCGTTTTCCTGGTGATGCTGGCCAACGTCCTGGTGGTGAGGACGACGCTGGAACGGCAGGAGGGCGTGGCCGCCACCCTCGACAGCGTCGGCACCCTGCGCTGGCTGACCCAGCGCACCCAGGTGGAAATGCAGCGCCTGGCGCTCGGCCTCGGCGGCAGCGCCGAGGAGGTCGTTGCCATGCTGGACCGCGTCGACCGGGAGCTGGGCAGCATTACGGCCCACAGACCCGATGACGTGGCAAAGGACGTCGGCGGCGGTCACCCGGCGGGCATCGCCGTGCTCCGTTACCTGTGGACGGACTTCCGCATCGACGTCGACGAGACCCTGGTCCGGTTCGGGCGCAGCGAGGACATCCGGGCCGATCTGAGCCATCTCTTCCATGATGCCAACGCCATTCTTGCGGCGGCTGAGGAAGCGTCCGCCGGCCTTGCCCGGCGGGCCGAGTCGGCGAGGCAAGAGGCTCTCGGGGCGCTGTATGCGCTGGCGCTGGTGGATCTGGCGGTGGGCATCGTCGGCTTTGTGCTGATCCGCGCCCAGGTGCTGAGGCCGCTGCAGCGGCTTGCCCAGGCGAGCCGGCGGTTTGCCGCCGGGGAGTTCGGCGAGCGGGTCCGCTTTCGCTCCGGGGACGAGATCGGCGAGCTGGCCGAGGCCTTCGACGGCATGGCCGAGCAGACGGAGCGGCACATCCGCCGCATCGAGAGCGACATGGCGGAAATCCGCCACCAGGAGGATCGGATACGGCGCCTGAACGGGGAGCTCGAACTGCGCGTGCGGGAACGCACCCGGCGGCTCGAGGCGACCAACCGGGAGCTGGAAGCCTTCAGCTATTCCGTCTCCCACGACCTGCGGGCTCCCCTGCGCAGCATCAACGGCTTTTCCGCCGTCCTGGAGGAGAAGTGCGCCGATGCCGAAGCCCAAGACTGCCTGCGGCGCATCCGCGGGGCCAGCGTGCGCATGGGCGAGCTGATCGACGACCTGCTGCGGCTCTCGCGCCTGAGCCGCGCGGAGCTGGCGCCGCAAAGCGTGGACCTGAGCGAACTGGCCCGGCAGGTGCTGGCGGACCTGGCCGGCGGCAACCCGGACCGGCGGGTGGACATGCACATCGCCGATGGGCTGCGGGTGCACGGGGATCCCCGGCTGCTGCGCATCGTGCTGGAGAACCTGTTGGGCAATGCCTGGAAGTTCACGGCGAAGCGCGAGGTCGCGCACATCGCCCTGGGCTCGCGCAAGGAGAACGGCTGCAGCGTGATTTTCGTGCGGGACAACGGCGCGGGCTTCGATCCGCGCTACGCCGGCAAGCTGTTCGCCGCCTTCCAGCGCTTGCACCCGGCGGAGGAGTTCGAAGGCTCGGGCATCGGCCTGGCCATCGTTCAGCGCATCGTCAACCTGCACGGCGGGCGCATCTGGGCGGAGGGCGAGCCCGGCCGCGGTGCCACGTTCAGTTTCGTCCTTCCCGCCGCCCCGATGACGCATCGATCCCAGCTTGCCTGCGTTGAAGCCGCATAACCGTGGGCCACAACCGGCAATCCCTGCTCCGCCAAGCCGGCTTGCGCCTGTGGCTGGCCTTCCTGGCGGCCCTGCTCATCGTCGGCGGCGCCAGTGGCGGTTTCTACTTTGCCGCCCTCAAGCGTTCGGCAGCGATCCATGGGGACAGCCTGGCGGGCTTCTACCGGGACCGGTTGCGGCAGATCGAGGGGAGCTGGGAAGGGGAAGCCATCGGCCTCGGAAGGCAGCTCGACCGGTCCAATGCCCTGGGCAGCCCGGCCGGCATCCGGCGGGGGGCCGAGCGCTTTTTCACCGCGCTCGGGGAGGAGATGCGCTTCGCGGCCGTGCAAATCGACGACCACCGGGAGCGCGTGCTCTACAAGCGCGGCGCCACGCTTGCCGGTGTGTCCGATGCCTGCCCGGCCGATGCGCCACCGTTCTGGCACTACGACCCGCTGTCCCGCATCCTGCACCGGGTGTACTCGCTGCCGGTCCGGCTGGTCGGCGGCGGGGGCCATCTGCACTGGTATGCGGCGATCGACAATGGCTTCCTCCTCGGCCTCACGGCCGTGGGTTCGGAGCTCTACGCCTTGCGCGAAGGCAAGCTCGTCGCCAGCTCGACCGGGCTGCCCCCGCCCGAGGGCGTGGCATCCCTCGAGGACGACCGGGACATCATCCAGGGAGACCGGGTGACGATCCAGCGCCGGCTGGACTGGGGCGCCGATCCGGAGCGTCCCACGCTGGTCCTGCGCCATCAGGTGGCGAACCCCATCTCCGGCGGCGAGCTACTGGTCTCCGCGGTGGTCATCCTCGCCGTCATGGCGCTGTCCACGTGCCTAGTGCTGGGCCGCTGGCTGCTGCGCACCGGGCGCCGGGTGAGCCGGCTGGGGGAGGGCTGCGCGCGCTTCGGCCGCAGCCAGCGGCTGACCCCCGAGGTGACGGGGCCCATGTCGGAGGCCGCCGCGGCATGCGACGACGAAATCCGCAACCTGGCCTCGGCCCTGGACGAACTCATGCGCGGCGTCGTGGAGCGGGAAAAGGAGCGGGACGAAAAGGAGGAAGCGCGCCGGGCCGCCGACCTGGCGCGCGGCCTGATCGCCGTTCAGGAGGAAGAAAGACGCGGGTTGGCGCAAAGCCTGCACGAGAGCACCAGCCCGAACCTCGCCGCCATCAAGCTCAACCTGGATCTGATCGCCGAGGAGCTCCGTGAGGGCCAGCCGACGACCTTCTCGCGGCTGAAAGAGATGATGGCGCTGCTGGACGAGACGTCGGCCAGCCTGCGGGATATCGGCTTCGAATTACGGCCGGCGTCCCTGGACTATTTCGGCCTCGTGTCCGCCATCGACAGCTATGCGCAGCAGTTCCTGCGGCGGGCCGGGATCGCCGTGCGGGTCGACGCCGCCGCGCTGGAGGCGCAGCAGCTCCCCCACGACCTGGAAAACGCGGCTTTCCGCATCGTCCAGGAGGCGCTCGCCAACTGCGCCAAGCACAGTGGCGCGCGCTCGGTGACGATCGTCCTCGAAGGCGGCCGGCCGAAACTGCGCATCGACATCGCCGACGATGGCATCGGCTTCGATGCGGCCACCCTGGAGCGGCCCGGCCTGGGCCTGCTCACCATGCGCGAACGGGCGGAACTGGCAGGCGGACGGCTCGAGTTCGAATCCCACCCCGGCGGGGGCACCCGCATCCGCGTGGAGCTTCGCGCCGCCGCGGATGCCGCGATGGCGTCTCAGCCCGTGAAGGCCTGAATCCCCGTCTGCGCCCGACCGAGGATCAGGGCGTGGATGTCGTGGGTGCCCTCGTAGGTGTTGACCACCTCCAGGTTGACCATGTGGCGGATCACGCCGAACTCGTCGGAGATGCCGTTGCCGCCCAGCATGTCCCGCGCCATCCGCGCCACGTCGAGGGCCTTGCCGCAGGAGTTGCGCTTCATGATGGAGGTGATCTCGACGGCGGCCGTGCCCTCGTCCTTCATGCGCCCGAGGCGCAGACACCCTTGCAGGCCCAGGGTGATCTCCGTCTGCATGTCGGCGAGCTTTTTCTGGATGAGCTGGTTGGCCGCCAGGGGGCGGCCGAACTGCTTGCGCTCCAGGGTGTATTGGCGCGCCGCATGCCAGCAGAATTCTGCCGCGCCCAGCGCCCCCCAGGCGATGCCGTAGCGGGCGGAGTTGAGGCAGGTGAAGGGGCCCTTGAGTCCCTTGACGCCGGGCATCAGGTTCTCCTCGGGCACGAACACCTCGTCCATGACGATCTCGCCGGTGATGGAGGCGCGCAGCCCCACCTTGCCGTGAATGGCGGGGGCGGAGAGGCCCTTCATGCCTTTCTCGAGGATGAAGCCGCGAATCGCCTCGTCCTCGGTCTTGGCCCAGACGACGAAGACATCGGCGATGGGCGAATTGGTGATCCACATCTTCGAGCCCGAGAGGGAATAGCCGCCGGCGACCTTCTTCGCCCGCGTCGCCATGCTGCCCGGATCGGAGCCGTGGTTGGGCTCGGTCAGGCCGAAGCAGCCGATCCACTCGCCGGTGGCGAGCTTCGGCAGGTACTTGCGCTTCTGTTCCTCGGTGCCGAATTCGTGGATCGGCACCATCACCAGGGAGGACTGCACGCTCATCATGGAGCGGTAGCCCGAGTCGACCCGCTCGACTTCGCGGGCGATGAGGCCGTAGCAGACGTAGTTCAGCCCCGCGCCGCCGTATTCGGGCGGGATGGTGGGGCCGAGGAGGCCCAGTTCGCCCATCTCGCGGAAGATGGCGGGGTCGGTCCGCTCATGGCGGAAGGCCTCCAGGACGCGCGGCGCCAGCTTGTCCTGGGCGTAGGCCTGGGCGGCATCGCGCACCATGCGCTCTTCCTCGCGGAGCTGCTGGTCGAGCAGCAGGGGGTCGTCCCACTTGAAGGGGGCGGCAAGCTTTTCGGTCGGCTTGTTCATGTCGGTTCCAATCGAGAGTGTTAGTGGATGGTCAGGCCGCCATCCACGGCGAGAATCTGGCCGGTGACGTAGCTCGCCCAGTCCGAGGCGAGGAAAACGAAGGCCGGCGCCACCTCGTGCGGCTCGGCCCAGCGGCCCAGGGGGATGCGCTCCAGGTATTTGTCCTTGAAGCGCTCGTCGGTGCGGATGACCTCGGTCATGGGCGTGGCCGCGCCCGGCGCGATGGCATTCACGGTGATCCCATAGCGGCCCAGTTCCCGCGCCGCCGACTTGGTCATGCCGGCGATGGCGGCCTTGGCGGCGCTGTAGTTGATCTGGCCGATGGTGCCGAGCAGCCCGGCCGTCGAGGTGACGTTGATGATGCGCCCGTACTTGCGTTCGATCATGCCGCCCACCACCGCCTGCAGGCAATGGAAGCTGCCGTTCATGTGCACGTCGATCACCTGCTGCCACTGCTCCGGCGTCATCTTGTGCAGCATGGCGGGGCGGGTGATGCCGGCATTGTTCACCAGGATGTCCACGCGGCCCCAGAGGGCGACGACGTCCGCCGCCATCTTGTCCACCTGGGCCCGGTCGGCGACGTTGCAGGCGAAGCCCTGCGCCTCGCCGCCGGCGAGCCGGATGTCGGAGGCCGCTTCGTCGGCGGCCGCGCGGTTCATGTCCACGACCGCCACCCGGGCGCCTTCCTGGGCGTAGGCCAGGGCAATGGCGCTGCCTATGCCCTGGCCGGCGCCGGTGACGATCGCGATCTTGTCTTTCAGCAGCATGGCTTCCCCGATCTTCCTTCTAGGCCAACGAAAAACGCCGCGTGCAGGTGGTGCCGCCCGCCGGCAACTGGCTTTCGGTCACGACCCGGATCCGCGGCGAGATGGTCCGCGCGGTGGTCTGGAACCAGTGGTCGCAGCCGAGACCGCACTGGTTCGCGATGCCATTGGCGCGGTAGGAGTCCAGCCACGGGCAGGCCGTGTGGATGAGCAGGACCGCCTCACCGTCCTTTTCCATGCGTGCGGTCTCGCCCATCACTTCGCTGGCGCGCAGCATCGTGAAGGCGATCTGCTCGGGACTGTCGGGCTGGCCGCCGCGGGCGAGATACATCTCGCCGGTGCCCACGCCGATGCGCTCCCAGAAGGCGAGCTCCATGTCCTGCGCCGCCGGCTCGCCCTGCTTGTCGGCGACGCAGCGCCGCCAGGCGTGGAAGAAGTCGTGGGTGATGCGGATCATGGACTGCCAGTCGCGCGACCTGCGGGCGAGCTGCTTTTCCAGTTCCGCGGCGTTCTTTGTCTCCGTGCTCATCGTTGCCCTCCAGTCGCGTTGCCTGCTGCCGCCTGCCGCTGTGCTGCGAATGCCTCCAGGGCCCGCCGGTACTCGGCGAGGTTCTCCGGGGTGACCGCGGTGCCGCACTCGTAGCAGGTGTTGGTCATGCGGTCGAACCAGCGGCAGCCGCACTGGTCGCAGGCCAGTTCGGGCGCGCCGCTGGGGTTGTGGAAGATCACCGGCAGGCTCCGAGGAAGGCCAGGCCCAGGGAATCCAGGAACTCCTCGTAACCGGCGTCCTGCAACTCGTATTTCGTGCGCATCACGTAGAACATGATGCCGCCCTGGCGGATGAGGCGCTTCATGGTGGACAGGGCGTCCTGGTCCAGGGCGGCGTACATCGCTTCCAGCGCCTCGTCCTCGGCCACGAAGAGCAGGTCCGCCTTGGCGCTCGCGAAGCCGGCGTAGGGCGCGAGGCTCGCCTCGATGCCGCCGTCGCCCACGCGCCAGCGCATCACCTCGCCGCCGCCGGCGGCCTCCGTCAGGCCGGCCACATGCTTGCCCGGCAGGATGCCCGAGCCCGCGCGGCGGACGAAGGCGACACAGGCGCCGGGCAGCATTTCGGAGAACAGCTCGGCGTGGCGGTCCAGCATGGCCTGCCAGGCGCCCAGCTCCCCGAACACGCTCTCGGCCAGGGCGCTCATATCAGTGCTTCGGGAACACCAACCCGAGGTCCTCGACGAAATCGGCCAGCCCCACCGCCTCCAGTTCGTCCAGGGTCTTGA
>CAYZLI010000015.1:18411-20737 GCA_964479195.1 uncultured Rhodocyclaceae bacterium | reverse complement strand
AGGTCCTCGACGAAATCGGCCAGCCCCACCGCCTCCAGTTCGTCCAGGGTCTTGAGCATGTAAGGATGCAGCTTGCCCTGGCGCACCAGGGCCGGAATGGACACCAGCCCCCGATCCCGCAGGGCTCGCACCGCCTCGCCGTCGGCGACCAGGAGCATCGCCACGTCGGCGCCGGTGGCGCCGCCATACTCGTGCAAGCTGGCGCGGGCGCCGTCGGCCCCGCCCTGCCAGAGGAGCAGCATACCCCGGCGCGCGGCGAAATCGGTGCGCCGCAACACGCCGATCGAAGCCTGTGCAACGGGGATACACTCGCTACACTCGCGATCGAGCATCGCTTGCCACCCCTTGCAGTCGAGAAAACCGTCCGTCCCATTTTCGCGCGAAGCGCCACGTAGTTCCCCTCTCCCATCGGGAGAGGGGTTAGGGGTGAGGGTCCGGCCGTCGCACATGGTGTGCCCCTATTGGAGGATTCATGGGATATATAGCATGATATGATGCAAAAGTGCAACGTACTGCATCAACAAATCAATAACGGCAATATAGTGCAAGTTTCGTGAGCAGCCCATGGATCTATCGGCCATTCTCGCCCGCTCGCGCCCGGCGCTCGCCCGGGCCATCACCCTCCTGGAGAACGACCGGCCCGGCGCGGACGAGCTGCTGGCGGCCCTGTCCGCCCACTGCGGGCGTGCCCATGTGGTCGGCATCACGGGGGCGCCCGGCGCGGGCAAGTCGACCCTGATCAACGCCCTGCTCGGCGAGCTGGTCCGGCGCGGGCGCCGCGTGGCGGTGGTCGCCGTGGATCCATCGAGCCCGGTGAGCGGCGGCGCCGTGCTCGGCGACCGGGTGCGCATGGGCGAGCATGGCCACCACGAGGAGGTCTTCATCCGTTCCGTCTCGGCGCGCGGCCATCTGGGCGGGCTGTCGCGCAACACGGGGCGCATCATCGACCTCTTCGACGCGGCGGGCTTCGACGTGGTGATCGTCGAGACGGTGGGCGCCGGCCAGTCCGACGTGGACGTCAGCCGCTACGCCGACACCAGCGTCGTCGTCTGCCCGCCCGGCTTGGGCGACGAGGTGCAGGCGATCAAGGCGGGCATCCTGGAGATCGCCGACATCCTGGTGGTCAGCAAGGCGGACCAGCCGCTCGCCGGGCGCACCGTGCTCGATCTCGAAACGGCCCGCGGCCTGCGCCATCGGACCGATTGGGAGGTGAGGGTGCTGCGCACGGTCGCCCCGCGCGGGGAAGGCGTGCCCGAGCTCATCGACTGCATCGAGGCCCACGGCCGCGCAGCGGGCCTCGGGCGCCGCTTGAAGGACAGGGTGTCCGGGGCGGGCGCGGCCGGTGTGTCCGCGCCCGCCGCGCCGGCGACCGACGACGAGCTGTTCCGGAGAATCGAAGCCTGGCGCGCCGCCGGCAAGGGCGTGGCCCTGGCCACGGTGGTGCGCACCTGGGGCTCGTCGCCGCGCCCCGAAGGCAGCCACCTGGCGGTCGAGGCGGGCGGCGCCTTCGTCGGCTCGGTGTCGGGCGGCTGCATCGAAGCGGCCGTGATCACCGAGGCGCAGGCGGCCATCGGCGACGGCCGGCCGCGGCTGCTGGAATTCGGCGTGAGCGACGAGCGGGCCTGGGAAGTGGGTCTCGCCTGCGGCGGGCGCGTGCAGGTCTATGTGGAGCGCATCGGATGAAGGCGGCCTTGTTCGACCGGCTCGCCGCCGCCCGCGCCGCGAAGCGGCCCGCGGCCCTGGTAACGCGCCTGGGCGACGGCGCCCAGGCCCTGATCGACGGGAGCGATGTTTCCGGCGACCTGGCCCTGACGGCGGAGCAGCTCGCCGAAGCGCGCGGCCGGCTGCTGGCGGACCGCAGCGGTTCCCCGGAGGCCGCCGACGGAGCGCTGTTCGTGCGCTGCTACGCCCGGGCGCCGCGCCTGGTGGTGGTGGGCGCGGTGCACATCACCCAGGCGCTGGCGCCGATGGCGGCCATGGCCGGCTTCGAAGTGATCGTCGTCGATCCGCGCCGCGCCTTTGCCACCGCCGAGCGCCTGCCCGGCGTGACGGTGACGACCCAATGGCCGGACCAGGCGCTGGCGCGCATCGGCATCGATGCTTACACCGCCGTGGTGACCCTCTCCCACGATCCCAAGCTGGACGATCCCGCCCTTATCGCCGCCCTGAAGAGCGACGCCTTCTACATCGGCGCCCTGGGCAGCACGCGCACCCACGCCAAGCGCGTGGCGCGGCTGACGGAAGAGGGCCTGGGGGATTTGGTCGGGCGCATCCAGGCGCCGGTCGGCCTGGACCTGGGCGGGCGCTCCCCGGCCGAGATCGCCGT
>CAYZLI010000015.1:16711-18311 GCA_964479195.1 uncultured Rhodocyclaceae bacterium | reverse complement strand
CCTCAACGTGGGCGGCAAGACCCTGAAGAAGGGCCGCGTGCTCGCCGCGCCGGACGTGGCGCTGCTGCGCGCGGCCGGCATTGCGTCCGTTTCGGGGGCGCGCATGGAGGCGGACGACGTGGCGGAGAATCCCGCCGCTGCGCAGATCGCAGCGCTGCTCGTGGGCGCCAATACCGAGACGCGCATGCCTTACACCGGCCGCTGCAACCTGCATGCCGCGACGCGCGGCCTGGTCCTCGTCGATGCCGAGCGCATCGACCGGCTCAACCTCCTCGACGAAGCGGTGGCCATCGGCACGCTGCCGCCCCACGCCCTGGTGCGTCGCGGCCAGGTGCTCGCCACCGTGAAGATCATCCCCTTCGCCGTGCCGCGCCGCCTGATCGAGGCCTGCCGCGACGTTGCGGCGGGTGGCCCGCCGCTGCGCGTGGCCGAGCTGAAATCTGCCCGTGCGGCCCTCGTGATGAGCGAGCTGCCCGGCATGAAGGAGAACGTCTTCCGCGGCACGGTGACGGCCACCCGCAACCGCCTGGAAGGCCTCGGCAGCCGCCTCGCCCTGGTGCTGCGCTGCGCCCACGACCAGGACGCGGTCGCCGCCATGCTGCGCCAGGCGCGGGCGGCGGGCTGCGACCTGCTGCTCGTCGCCGGGGCCACGGTGACCAAGGACCGCAAGGACGTGGTGCCGGCCGCCGTAGTCGCCGCGGGGGGGATGGTGGAGCATTTCGGCATGCCGGTGGAGCCCGGCAACATGCTGCTGCTGGCCCGCATCGGCCCCGTGCCGGTGGTGGTGCTGCCCGGCTGCGCCCGCTCGCGGCGCACGAACGGCCTCGATTGGGTGCTGCAGCGCCTGCTCGCCGGGCTGCCGGTCACCCGCGCCGAGATCATGCGCATGGGCGTGGGCGGGCTCATCCGCAGCCCCCTGGAGCCGGAGGACGAGGAGGAGGGCGAGGAGGAGAACGCACCGGTCTTCGCGCCGGACGCGCCCCGCGTCGCCGCCCTCGTGCTGGCCGCCGGGCGCTCCGCCCGCATGGGCGGGGACAACAAGCTGTTGGCCGAAGTGGACGGCGTGCCCCTGGTACTGCGTGCCGTAAATGCCGCCCTGGCTTCGCGCGCGGCCTCGGTGACGGTGGTGACGGGCCACGAGGCTGAGCGCGTGAAGTCGGCGCTGGCTAGGCGGCGGCTCGACATCGTGCACAACCCCGAATTCGCCGAGGGCATGTCCACCTCCCTGCGCCGCGGCCTCGCCGCGGTGCCGGCGGATACGCAGGCTGTGGTGGTGCTGCTGGCCGACATGCCGCGCATCAGCGCCGCGCACGTGGACCGCCTCATCGAAGCCTTCGATCCGGCGCAGCCCGCAATCGTGCTGCCGGAGAAGGACGGCCGGCGCGGCAATCCCATCTTGTGGCCGCGCGAGTTCTTCGCCGAGATGAGCGCCGTCTCGGGCGACAAGGGCGCGCGCGGCTTGCTGGAGAAGCACGCCGGCCGCGTGCAGCGCCTCGCCCTGGACGACGAGGCCATCTTCCTGGATGTGGATCGGCCCGAGGATCTCGCCGCCGCAAAGTAGTCCGGATGGAGCGCAGCGCAAACCGGGGTTGCGTGTCCC
>CAYZLI010000015.1:0-16611 GCA_964479195.1 uncultured Rhodocyclaceae bacterium | reverse complement strand
CTTCAGGCCGCCAGTTCCGTGCGACGGAAGGGCAGCCGCGTGAGCCGGCGGCCCGTGGCCGCGGCGATGGCATTGGCCACGGCGGGCGCGACGGGCGGCACGCCCGGTTCGCCGATGCCCGTGGGCGGCGCCGTCGAGGGCACGATGTGCACCTCGACCGCCGGCATCTCGTCGATGCGCAGCAGCGGGTAGGCGTCGAAATTCCCCTGTTCGACGCGCCCCTCCTTGAGGGTGATCTCCCCGTGCAGGGCGGCGCTCAAGGCGAAGCCCACCGCGCCCTCCACCTGGGAGCGCACGTTGTCCGGGTTGATGGCGATCCCGCAATCCACGGCGCAGACGATGCGGTCCACCTTGATGGCGCCGTCCTGCGCCACCGTCACCTCGGCCACCTGAGCTACGTAGGAGTTGAAGGACTCGTGCACCGCCACGCCGCGGCCGCGTCGCTCACCGGCCGGGCCCACCTTGAGCGGCGTGCCCCAGCCGGCCTTCTCGGCGGCGAGCTTGAGCACGCCCGCATGGCGCGGATGGGCGGCGAGGAGTTCCAGGCGCAGCGCCACCGGGTCCTTGCCCATGGCGGCGGCCACCTCATCGAGGAAGACCTCGGTGGAATAGGCCGTGTGGGAGGAGCCCACGGAGCGCCACCACAGCACCGGCACGCCGATGTCCCGCGGCGTGTGCAGGTCCACCCGGAGGTTGGGGATGGCGTAGGGCAGGTTGGCGGCGCCTTCCACCGACACCTGGTCGAGGCCGTCCTTCACCAGCATCTGCTCGAAGGGCGAGCCGATAAGGATGGACTGGCCCACCAGGCGATGGCGCCAGCCGACGAGTCGGCCGTTGGCATCCAGCGCCGCCTCCAGGGCATGGTGGAAGAGGGGGCGGTAATAGCCGGCGCGCATGTCGTCCTCGCGCAGCCAGACGAGCTTCACGGCTGCGCGTCCGCCGATGGCCTTGACGATCTGGGCCGCCTCCAGCACGTAGTCGGAATCCTTGCAGGCGCGCCGGCCGAAGCTGCCGCCGGCATAGAGCATGTGGATGCGCACCTGCTCGGGCTTGAGGCCGAAGAGGGCGGCCAGGGCGTGCTGGTCGCCCGTGTGCAGTTGCTCGCCGTTCCACACCTCGCAGCCGTCGCGGTTCAGCCGCACGACGCAGTTCATGGGCTCCATGGCGGCATGGGCCAGGTAGGGGAAGTCGTAGGCGGCGCGCAGCACCTTGGCCGCCCGGGCGAAGGCCTGGTCGGGGTCGCCCTCCTGGCGGGCCACCTGGCCCGGCGTCTTGGCCAGCTCATGGTAGCCGGCGAGGATTTCCTCGCTGCCCAGCTTGAAGGCCTTGCTTTCGTCCCAGGTGACGGACAGGGCGTCGCGGCCCCGCTTGGCGCTCCAGGTGTCCTTGGCGAGCACGGCCACGCCCTGGGGAATCTGCACCACGCGCAGCACGCCCTTGACGGCCTTGGCGCCGCTGGCGTCGAAGCTCTTCACCTTCGCGCCGAAGCGCGGCGGATGGGCCACCACCGCCACCACCATGCCGGGCAGTTGCACGTCCTGGGTGAACATCGCCTTGCCATTGGTCTTGTCGGCGGAATCCTTGCGCGGCGCCTGCTTGCCGATGAGGCGGAAGTCCCTGGGGTCCTTGAGTTTGACCTCCGCCGGCACCGCTTCCGCCGCCGCGTCCCGGGCCAGTTGCCCGAAGCTCGCCTTGCGCCCGGAAGCGGCATGGCTCACCAGGCCCTCGCGCACCTCGATCTCCGCCGCGGGCACGCGCCACTTGCGCGCCGCGGCGCTCACCAGCATGGTGCGCCCGGCGGCCCCCGCCTTGCGCAACTGCTCCCAGGAGTTAGCCATGGCGGTGCTGCCGCCCGTGCCCTGGGCGGCGCCCCAAAAGAGGTTGTTGTAGCGCGTGGCGTCGGCGGGGGCGCCTTCCACACGCACGGTCTTCCAGTCCGCATCCAGTTCCTCCGCCAGGATGGTGGCCAGGCCCGTGTAGGTGCCCTGGCCCATCTCCAGGTGCTTGGAGATCACGGTGACCGTGTTGTCGGCGCCGATGCGCAGGAAGGCATTGGGCGCGAAATGCAGGGGCGCGGCGAGGCCCGCGCCGGCCTTGCCGGGGCCGGCCGCGGCGGCCGCGAGAACGCTGGGCAGGCAAAAGCCCAGGGTGAGGCCGGCGCTGCCTTGCAGGAAGCGGCGGCGGCTCAGGTTTTCGATGGCGAGATCGGACATGGTCGCCCTCCTAACCGAGTGACTTGGCCGCTTCGTGGATCGCCGCCCGCACCCGCTGATAGGTGGCGCAGCGGCACAGGTTGCCGGCCATGGCCTGGTCGATGTCGGCGTCGTTGGGCTGGCGGTTGGCACTCAGCAGCGCGATGGCGCTCATGATCTGGCCCGACTGGCAGTAGCCGCACTGGACCACGTCCAGCCGGCGCCACGCCGCCTGCACCGCCTGGCCGACGCGCAGCGTGTCCGCCGCCTCGATGGTGGTGATCTTCTTCCCGGCCACCGCCGAGACGGGCACGCTGCAGGAGCGGGCAGGGGCGCCGTCCACGTGGACCGTGCAGGCGCCGCAGAAGGCCTGGCCGCAGCCGTACTTGGTGCCGGTCAGGTGCAGGGTGTCGCGCAACACCCAGAGCAGCGGCGTGTCGGGAGCCACATCGACCTGCCGCCGTTTGCCATTCACACTAAGCTGGATCATGGGCAAAGCTCCGTGGGAAATTGATCGTGGCGGCCGGGGAGCGCATTGCAGCGGGCCGCATACGAAAAATTCTAGATCAGCGGGGGACGGGTGCCATTGCACGATCATGCGAAGTTCTTGCCTGATCCTGCAAACAGAAAGCAATGTTCCACCGGACATCGCGCGCAAGCGGTAATCTCCGCCATACGCGGAGGGCAGAGAAGCCATGGGCCACAAAAGGTTTTTCGGCACGGACGACCATGAGGCCTTGACACAGCGGCAGCGGGAGCTCGCCGCCATCATTGAACGATATTGCGGCGGGGACGGCCTCTATGCAACGGCCATCGCGGGCCTCGCGTTCTATCGCACGTCCTCCGCGAGCGGGCCGGTCTGCGGCGTCTACAAGTCCGTCCTCGCCGTCGTCGCCCAGGGGGCGAAGCGCGTCGCCCTGGCGGATGAAACCTACGAGTACGACGGCAACCGCTACCTGGTCACCTCCGTGGACCTCCCGGTCATGGGGCAGGTGACCGAGGCCTCGCCGGAGCAGCCCTTTCTCTGCTTGGTGCTCGATCTCGATGCCCGCAAGATCGGCGAGCTGATCGGCGACATGGCCTTGTCCCGGCAGCCCGCGGAGACCGTGGCTCGGGGCATGGCGGTGGCGCCCCTCACGGGGGAAATTCTCGACCCGGTGCTGCGCCTGGCCCGCCTGATCGAATCGCCCCGGGACATTCCCGTCCTGGCGCCCCTGATCGAACGGGAGCTCCTCTATCGCCTGTTGACGGGCGAGCAGGGCGAACGGCTGCGCAACATCGTGGTGGCGGGCAGCCACGGCCACCGCATCGCGCGCGCCATCGACTGGCTCAAGGCGAATTACGACCAGCCGCTTTCCATCGACGCCCTGGCCGGCGCGGTCAACATGAGCAAGTCTTCCCTGCACCACCACTTCAAGGCGCTCACCGCCATGAGTCCGCTGCAATACCAGAAGCAGATCCGCCTCCAGGAGGCGCGGCGCCTGCTGCTCACGGAATCCCTCGACGCCTCCGTCGCGGCCCGCCGCGTCGGCTACGACAGCCCCTCCCAGTTCAGCCGCGAATACCGCCGCCTGTTCGGGATGCCGCCGGTGAAGGACGTGGTCCGGTTCCGCTAGCGCTGAGGTTCGTGAGCAAGGCGGACCAGCCGCGGCGGCCATCGCCGACGGCCGGCCGCGGAGCGTCAGTGCGCCAGCGCCCAGCCGATCAGCGTGCCGACGCCGCTGCCCACGGCGAACCAGATGAGGTCCCGTACGGTGCCCGGCAGTTCGCGCCGAGGCGCCCTCGGCGATACGACCCGCGAACCCGGCAGGGGCCCGGCGGCAGGTTCGCTCGTCGCTGCGCCGATGACCTGCGCCGCGGCCGGTGCGCCGGTTGCCGTGGCCGCCGTCGCCGCCGGTGCTGCGCCTGCCTGCAAGTGGGCCGCAAACGCGCCGAAGAAATCGTCCGCCATCTTCCTTGCTATACCCTCGATCACGCGGCTGCCGACGGCTGCAAGCTTCCCGCCGACCTCCGTGCGCGCCTGGTAGCGGAGGGTCGTTCCGCCATTTGCGGCGCCCGACAGGACGACGTCCGCGCTGCCCTTGAAGAACCCGGCGACGCCGCCCTGGCCTTGGCCGCTGATGGTGTAGCTGTTCGGCGCGTCGACCTCCGAGAGCGTCACGTCGGCCTTGAAGCCCGCCTTCACCGCGCCGATCTTCAGTACGAGCCTAGCGGCGTACTCCGTCGCCGAAACCATTTCCAGGCGTTCGCACCCGGGAATGCAGGTCCGCAACACGGCCGCCTCGTTGAGCGCGTCCCAGACTTCGCGCTGCGGCGCAGGAATGACGTATTCGCCCTTGATGTCCATGCTTCGTTCTCCAGGTTCACCCGTCCAAGGCGTCACACGGAGCAGTAGCGCTCCTGGATCGCCTTGTCCGCCAGCAGGCGTTCCGCCGTGTCGTGATGGACGATCACGCCGTGATCCATGATGTACGCGCGATCCGAGACCGAGAGGGCGCGCTCGACGTTCTGTTCGACCAGCAGGATCGTGGTACCGGCGCGCTTGAGCTCACGGAAGAGATCGAACATCTCGTCCACCAGCACCGGCATGATCCCCTCGGAAGGTTCGTCGAGCAGGATCATCTTGGGCTGCGCGACCATCGCGCGCGCGATCGCGAGCATCTGCTGCTCGCCGCCGGAAAGGGAGGTTCCGTCCTGTCCGAGCCGCTCCTTCAGGCGCGGGAACGTTTGCGCGATGCGCTCGATGACTTCGCTCTCATCGATGCGGCGCCGCGTCGCGATCAATCCGAGGCGCAGGTTCTCCAGAACCGACAGGCCGGGCACGATGCGTCTTTCCTCGGGTACGTACGCCAGTCCGATGTGATAGCGCGTGTACGGCGGGTCGGCAAGAATGTCCTTGCCGTCGAACAACGCCGTTCCCGTGCGCTTGGCGACCAGGCCCATCGCGGTGCGCAGCGTCGTGGTCTTCCCGGCGCCGTTTCGCCCGAGCAGCGTGACGATCTCCCCCGCATTCACCTGGAGCGATACGCCCTGGATGATGTGGCTGCGGTCGTACCACGCGTTGAGATTTTCGATCTTCAGCATCGCTATGCCGACTGGCCCAGATAGACGCGTTTGACGTCGCTGTTTGCGCGGATCTCCGCCGGTGTTCCTTCGGCGAGCAGTTCCCCGTGATGGAGCACGATCAGCCGCTCGCAGATGCCCATGACGAGCTTCATCTTGTGTTCGACCAGGATCACGGTCCTCTCGGCCGCAAGCTGCACGATAAGATTCATCATGACGACCGTCTCCTCGGGCGACATGCCCGCGGTGGGCTCATCGAGCAGCAGCAGGCGCGGATCGCAGGCCAGGGCCATGGCCACCTCGAGGCAGCGCTGCTGTCCGTGCGCGAGGTCGCGCGCCGGCCGGAGGCGCGCATCCGCGAGGCCGACCCGTCCGAGCAGATGGTCGGCGCGCTCGACGAGGTCCCGCATCGAGTCCCGCGGCGTCCACAGGTCGAAGCGGGCCCGCTGCATCTGCAAGGCGACGCGCACGTTCTCGCGCGCCGATAGCTGCGGAAACACATTGGTGATCTGAAACGACTTGGCGATCCCGTCGCGCGCGAACTGATGCTGCCGGTTTCCCGTGATGTCCCGCCCCTCGTACAGCACGCGCCCGGCAGTCGGCGGACAGGCGCCGGACACGACATTGAAGAAGGTGCTCTTGCCTGCGCCGTTGGGGCCGATGATCGCGGTGAGGCAATGCGGCTCGAAGGACACGGAGACATTCGTCAGCGCGACAAACGAGCCGAACTGCTTCTTGATGCCCTGCACTTCCAGGATCGGGCGCTTCATCGCCGCAGCCAGTGCAAGACGGAACCCCAGATTCCCCGGGGGAAAAAGAGGACGAAGACGATGAACACCGCGCCGGCCACGAGCTGCCAGAAGCGGGTGATGTTCGTGACGAACTCCTCGATCAGAAGAAATGCGGCCGCGCCGACGAACGGTCCGAAGAAGGTTCCCATCCCGCCCAACAGGCACATCATGACCGCATGACCCGACGTCAGGTAGTGCAGGGAGTCGATCGGAACGATCGAAAGATGCAAGGCGCGCAAGGTTCCGGCCAGGCCGCAGACTGCCGCCGAGACGACAAAAGCCATGAGCTTGGTTCTGGCGACGTCGTATCCGCACGCTTCCGCGCGCTTTTCGTTCTCGCGCACCGCCTCGATCACCGCCCCGAACGGGCTTGCGAGCACGCGGGATACCAACCACAGGGCCAGGGCGACGAAGGCCAGCACGACGTAATACTTGGTCATTGGATCGAGGAAGTCGATCCGCGCGCCCAGGAGATTCAGCGGTGCGGCGTTTACACCGCGAAGGCCGTTTTCGCCGCCGGTGAGCGCCTCCATTTTGTAGAAGACGTAATAGACGCATTGGGCAAGGGCGAGCGTGACCATGGCGAAATAGATGCCGCGGGTGCGGATCGCCAGGAATCCGATGGCCGCGCCGACGACGGTCGCGAGGCCGACGCCGACCGGTATCGCGGCCCACCAGGGCCAGCCCCAATGGACCATGACGATCCCGGTACCGTAGCTGCCCGCTCCGAGAAACGCCGCATGCCCGAACGAAAGCATGCCGGTGTAGCCGAACACCAGGTTGAACCCCACGGCGTAGAGCCCGAAGATGAGGATGTTGACGGCGAGCGCCTCGTAGGGCATCAGCCACGGGAAAACGAACAGGAACGCGAGTACCGCTCCCATCCGGTGTTTCGCGACGAAATCGTGGACGCTGTGCACGTGCTAACCCATCAGCCCGGCGCGGCCGAAGAAGCCCTGCGGCCGCCAGAGCAGCACCAGAGCCATGAGCGCAAAGATGGACATCTCGGCCAGCGCGGGGAAATAGAGCGAAGTGAGGCTGTACACCACCCCGACCAGAAGCCCCGCGACGACCGCCCCGGGCAGCGATCCCATGCCGCCGACCACCGTGACGACGAACGACTCGGCGAGCACCGGGATCCCCATCTCCGGCGTCACCGCGCGGATCGGGGCGGCCAGTACGCCGGAGAGCCCTGCCAGGGCCGTGCCCAGGCCGAAGATCACCAGCCACACGCGCGAGACGTCGATCCCGAGCACGCGGACGATTTCCGGATCGCGCGCCCCGGCGCGGATGATGAGCCCGTACTTGGTCTTTTCTATGAAAAGCCACAGGGCCAGCACGATCGCGGCCATCGCCACGATCAGGAACAGCCGGTACACGGGGAAGAACCCCACGCCGATGTTCACCGCGCCCCGCAACGCGGCCGGCGTCCCCATCGAAAGCCCCTCGATCCCGAACACGACGCGAATCGTGTCGACGAGCACGTACGAGAACCCGAACGTGAGCAACAACGGATAGTCGACGCCGCGGCCGTAGAGCGGCCGGATGAGCAGGCGTTCGGTCACGAGGCCGATCAGGCCCACCGCCAGCGGCACGGCGACGAGGCTGAGCCAGAAACTCCCCGTCAGACCCAGGAAGTAGACGCCGATGAAGGCGCCGACCATGAAGAACGCCCCGTGCGCGAAATTCACCACGGTCAGCATGCCGAAGATCAACGACAGGCCGAGGGCGAGAAGGACATACACCGACCCGAGGGCGATCCCCGCGATCACTTGAAGCAGGAACAGATTCAGATTGATTTCCGCCATCCCGGACCCCTGCGCATCCACGCTTCGCGAATCAGGCGTGGCGCGTCCGCCCGGCCCGGCGCATGCCGGGACGGGCGCACGCCATTGCGCTGCGCTACGCCTTGTGTCCCAACTCCTGGCAGCTGCGCAGGTTCTTTTCTTCGGGCTGCTCGATCGAGACGACGTTGAACACGTCGTTCTTGTCCTTCATGCCCTTCGATTTCGACTCGACGATGATCACCGACTGGACGGACTGATGGTCGCACCCGCGGTAGTACTGTTGCCCCTTGTAATAGTCGTACTTGATGCTGCGCATCGCGGCGCACACCTTTTCGGTCTCCGTCGTGCCCGCCTTGCGGACCGCCTCGAGCACCGTGCGCACGCCCCCGTACCCGAGAGCGCCGTAGTCCGACGGCACCGCGCCGTTGTAAGCCTTGCGGAACTTGTCGTTGAAGGCCTTCGCGGAGGGGATGCGGTCCTCCAGCCCCCAGTAGTAGGACGTGCCGCCGATCACGCCTTCGTAGGCTTCCGCTCCGCCGGCCACGCGCCCGGTATACAGCAACACCGGCGCCACGATCTTGGTCGTCGCTTTGATGCCGAAGTCCGTCGCCTGCTTGACCGAATTGAGCACGTCGCGGCCGAAGTTGCACAGGATCAGCAAGTCGGGCTTGAGCGCCTGGACTTGCGGCAGGAAGGCCGAGTAGTCGGACGCCCCGATCGGGTGGCGGATGTCGGCGAGCGTCTCGATGCCGAATGACTTGCCCGCCCGCTGGAAGCCCCGTACCATCTCGTGCCCGTAAGCGTAGTCCGCGGTCAGGAACACCACGCGCTTGCCATGCTTCGAGAACACGTGACGCCCGACGGCGCCGGCGGTGATGTGCGGGTTGAGCGCTTCGTGGAAGGTGTAGGGGCTCCAGTCTTTCGCTTCGTTGATCGCATCGGACTGGCTGATCGAGTTGTACAGGACCTTGCGCTCCTTGGTGACGTTGTTCACCGAGAGCTGCACGGCCGCGGACAGTGATCCGACGATGAAGTTGACCTTGTCCTTTTCGATCAGCTCCAGGGTGCGCATCGCCGCCTCGCCGGCATTCAGCTTGTCGTCGCGCACCAGCAGCTCGGCCATGCGCCCGTTGAATCCGCCCGCGTCGTTGAACTCCTTGACCGCCACCTGCGCGGCGCGGACCTGATCCTGCGCCTCGGCCCCGAACGGGCCCGTCAGCGGCACCGGGAAGCCGATCTTGATCGGTTCGCTCTGGGCCCGGGCGATATTGATCCAGAACGGCGACGCTGCCGCTACGGCCGCGCCTGCAGCGGCCTTCAGGACCTTGCGGCGGCCGATGTTGGCAGTCTCGAGGCCCGTGCCTTCGGTCGTGGTCTTCTCGCTCATCCTTGCCTCCTCCATTGTGGTTTGTCGTTCATGACGACGACGAATCCGCTCCCGGAAATCGGGAGCTTGTCCTCCCCAGCGCCCGCAGAATGCGGTCGGGTGTAAACGGCATGTGCGCGAGCGTCGCCCCGAACGGGCTCAGCGCGTCGTTGATGGCGTTCATTACGGCGGCCGGCGCTCCCGCCGTTCCCGCTTCGCCGACGCCTTTGGCTCCGAGTTCGCTCGTTCGCGTCGGCGTCTCGACGTGGCCGACGACGATGTCGGGCATCTCGCCGGCCATGGGCAGGAGGTAGTCCGCCATCGAGCCGTTCAGCAGCTGGCCCTCGCGCGAGTACAGGCACTCCTCGTACAGCGCGGCGCCGATGCCCTGCACGACGCCGCCCCGGGTCTGCTCGGCGACCAGTTGGGGGTTGATGACGGTGCCGCAGTCCTCGATCACCCAGTACTTGAGCAGCCGCACCAGCCCGGTATCGGTGTCGACCTCGAGATAGCAGGCGTGGGCCGCGTTGGTGAAGGCAAAGGGGAAAGCCCGGGAGACGAAATGCCGCGTGACGATGAGCTCCGGCTGGACGTCGGCGGGCAGCGTGTCGCCACGGAAGTAGGCGATCCTCCCGAGTTCCGAGAGCGGCATGCGCTCATTGCCGGTGCCCGCATCGACGATCCTGCCGTCGCGGACGTCCAGCGTGTCGGGTTCGGCCTGCAGGATCGACGCGGCCACGCGCAGGACATTCACCTTGAGCGCCTTGCCCGCCTGCAGTGCCGCTTCGCCGCCGATGCCCGCGCCGCGCGAGGCCCAGGTTCCGCCGCCGTAAGGGATGACGTCCGTGTCGCCGGTGATCACGCGAACCTGGCCCACCGGCACGCCGACCGCCGTGGCGACGACCTGCGCGATGATGGTTTCCGTGCCCTGGCCCTGCTCGGTCACGCCCGTCAGGCAGGTGAGCCCGCCGGTGGGGTCCAGCCGGATGGTGCAGCCGTCCTGCGAGGCGATGCGGGCGCCGCCGACCCCGTAGAACGCCGGGGACGGATTGGTGATTTCGATCAGGCTGGCGAAGCCGATGCCCCGGTAGATGCCCTTGCCGCGCAGTGCCGCCTGCTCGGCGCGCAAGCCGGCGTAGTCCATCGTACCCGTCAGCTTCTCCAGGCACTGGCGGTGCGACTGGCGCTCGTAGATGGCGCCGGACGGCGCGGTGTACGGATAGGCGTCGTCGGGAATGAAGCTGCGCATGCGCAGCTGCACCGGATCGAGTCCCAGCTTGCGCGCGCCCTGGTCGGCCAGGTGCTCGGCGATCGCCACGGCAATCGGATGCCCGACCCCCCGGTATTGGCACATGACGTTCTTGTTCTGGAAGACGACCCTCGTGCGGGCGCGGTAACTGCGGTGCGCGTAGGGTCCCCCGGTCAGATTCAGCACCTGATTCGCCTCGATCCCCGAGGTCCGCGGATAGACCGAGTAGGGGCCGACGCCGGTGACATCGTCCATCTCGAGCGCGAGAATCCGGCCGTCGGCCGCGAACGCCATGCGCGCCGTGGTGACGTGATCGCGGGCGTGAATGTCCGTCACGAAGCTCTCGAGACGGTCGGCGATGAACTTGACCGGACGACCCAGCATGACGGACAGGGCAGCCGCCGTCATCTCGTCCGGATAGGTGTGGATCTTGACGCCGAACGATCCCCCCACGTCCTTGCAAACGACGCGCACCTTGTTTTCGTCCAGACCGAGGTGCTTGGCGAACAGGTTCTTGGACATGTGCGGACACTGGACCGACATGTAGAGGGTCAGCGTCTCATCGGCCGGATTGAAGTCGCAGACGATCGAACGGGGCTCCAGCGTCACGCCCGTGTGGCGGTTGAAATGGAACGTCTCCTGCACCACGCACGCGGCCTCGGCGAACGCCTGGTCGACCTCGCCCGCGTCGATGCGACGCTCGAAGCAGAGATTGTCGCCCAGCTCCGGATGAATCACCGGCGTCTTCGCATCGAGCGCGGTGAGCATGTCGGTGACCGGCTCCAGCTCCTCGTAGTCCACCTCCACCAGTTCGGTCGCGTCCTCGGCAATCGCGCGGGAGAGCGCCACGACGGCCGCCACGGGCTCGCCCTGCGAGAACACCATGCCGTTGGCGAGGGGCCACTGGGGCGCGGACTTGATTCCCTTCAGATGGCTCAGTACGCCGACCCACGGCGTGCACACCCCGCGCAGCTCGTCCATGGTGACGACGCAGACCACGCCCGGCAGGCCCTTCGCCTGCGCCGTATCGACAGAGGCGATCCTCGCGTGGGCGTAGGGGCTGCGGGTGAATGCCACGTGGACCATGCGCGGCAGATCGAGATCGTCCACATAGCTGCCGCGTCCCTGAACCAGGCGCTTCGCATTCGGACGCGGAACGCTCTTCCCGATGTATGAGTCCGGCCGGTCGAAACCGGACTGGCCTTTGGTCTCCGTCACTTCCCGTCTCCCCGCAGCCGCTGTTGCGCGGTAAGCTCGACCGCGTCGACGATCGACTGATACCCCGTGCAGCGGCAATAGTTGCCGGACAGGTGCTCCCGAATCTCCTCGCGGCTCGGAGACCCATTGCGCTCGAGCAGCTCGGCGGCGCTCAGCAACATGCCCGGCGTGCAAAAGCCGCACTGCAACCCGTTGCGCGCGACGAAGTTCTCCTGCAGGTCGCGGATTGCGCCCGAGGCGGTCGCTCCTTCTATGGTCTCGACCTCAAGTCCGTCGCACTGGACTGCAAACGTCAGGCAACTGCGTGCCGTGCGCCCCTGCAGCCGGACCGTGCACGCGCCGCATACGCCGTGCTCGCAGCCGGCATGGGTGCCGGTCAGGCCTTCCGCGCGCAGGAAGTCGGCGAGACTGAGGCGCGGCTCGACCGCGCGTGTCATGCGCTCGCCGTTGACCGTGATTGTCACCGTAACCAGATCGCCGTTCATTGCCTACTCCTCGGTGCGGGCGAGGCTGCGCAGCGCGCGGCGGGTGAGAACCCGCATCAGATGCGCCTTCGTTTCGCCGCTTGTGGTCAGATCGCCCATCGGCTCGATGCCGGCGCAAATTGCCCCGGACAACGCCTCGGCATCCATCTCGCCGGGCGCGCGGCCTTCGAGGGTCGCCTGCGCCCGCGGCGCGGCGAGCGGCTTTTCGCCGACGCCGAAGAAGACGAAGCGCGTCTGCCCGATTCGGCCGTCGCGCAGCACGGTGTGCGCGGCCAGTCCGGCCATCGCGTAGTCGCCCCGGCGCCGGGCGCACTCGTCGAAGAACGAGCGCGTCTGCGCGTCGGCCCTGGGAATCCGGATCGCCACCAGAACCTCGGTCGGTTCCAGGCACGTCGTATACGTGCCGAGGAAGAACTGGTCCGCGGAGACGCTGCGGACGCCGCGCGAACTGTGGATTTCGAACTGCGCGCCGAGCGCGAGCGTGCACGCCGGAAGCTCGGCCGCGGGGTCGGCGTTGCATACGGACCCGCCGAAGGTGCCGCGGTTGCGTATCGCCGGGTGGGCAATGTGGGGCATCGCCGCCGCGATGAGCGGGGCATGTCGGACAATTTCTCCGGACTCCAGCACGTCCGCATGGCGGCACATGGCGCCGATGCGGAGAAACCCGTCTTCGACGGTGATTCCGTGCAGGTCGGGGACCATCGCGACGTCGACCAGCACGGCAGGCGCGGCAACCCGCATGCTCATCGCCGGGACGAGGCTCTGACCGCCGGCAAGGATCTTGGCCTCGTCCCCGTGCCGATCGAGCACGGCGAGAGTCTCGCCGAGCGAGCACGCCCGGACATAATTGAATGAACGCGACTTCAAGTCTCTCTCCTCACGGGGCCGCGATTTCGCGCGGCCCCGCTCCGCCGGTTGGCGTTATAATTATCAATAGCTAAATAGCTATTTACCACGCGATAAACAGCGCGTCAACGCTGCGCTGCGCAAAGGACTCAGTGAGAACGATTGCGATTCGCGGGTGGAACGTGGTAATAGGCTCCTTGAGGAAGCGTTTTCGAATGGACGGCAGCCCACCATGAACAGGTCGAAGCCGGCATCGCCACCAGCCCGACCCGCCCGACCCGGCAAGCGTGCGCCGGTCCGCAAGCGCATGAACCCCGAAGAGCGCGAGGCGTTGATCGTCCAGGAAGCGGTGCAATTCTTCGCCGAGCACGGATTCGAAGGCAAGACCCGCGACCTCGCCAAGCGTATCGGCACGACCCAGCCCTTGCTCTACCGGTACTTTCCGAGCAAGGAAAGCCTCATCGATCGCGTCTATCAGGAAGTCTATATCCGCCGCTGGAATCCGGCATGGGACCGCTTGATCGCGGATCGCACGCGCCCGCTTGTGCGGCGCCTGTGCCAGTTCTACAAGGAGTATGCGGGTGCGGTCTACGATTACGTCTGGGTGCGGATCTTCGTCTATTCGGGTCTGAAGGGCATGGCCATCAATGAGCGCTACCTGGCCATCATCCGCGCCAAGGTGCTCGAGCCGGTGTGCCTCGAAATGCGTCATGCGCATGGCCTTCCCGGCCCCGATACGATCCCGCTCCTGGAGGCGGAAATCGAGCTGGCCTGGGGTCTGCACGGGATGTTCTTCTATCGGGCGATACGGCACTTCGTCTACAACCTGCCCATGGTCCCGGATACCGATGCGGCCATCGAGAACGACGTCCGGACGTTCCTTGCGGGCGCGCCGAGAGCCCAGAAGGAACTCCTCGGCCTGCGCGCCCGCTGACGGCGGCGGGTCGGCCCACGCGAACCTGTGTGCTATAAAAGGGTGAGGAGGCAATGAACTACCCCCACGCACCCATTCGGTCGCTGCCCCCCGAGGGGGCGCATGCCTCCCTCGGGGCGGCCCAGCGGGAGGCATGACCATGGCCTTCACCATCCAGCGCGTCGACTACTTCCACACCACGGTCGGGGATGAGCCGGGGGAAGCCTACAAGCTGTTGTCGACCCTGGCGGAGCTGGGCATCAATCTGCTGGCCTTTACGGGCGTCCCGGTCGGGCCCGTGCATACGCACCTGACGATCTTTCCGCAGGATACCGAGAGGCTGATGAGCGAGGCCGGCAAGACGGGGCTCCTGCTGGACGGCCCGCACCCGGCCTTGCTGGTCCGGGGCGATGACGAACTGGGCGCGCTGGCGGAAGTGCACATGAAGCTGCACGACGCCAAAGTGAATGTCTATGCCTCCAGCGGCGTGGCCGACGGGAAGGGAAGCTTCGGCTACATCATCCACGTCCGGCCGGAGGACTACCGGCGCGCGGTGGAGGCGCTGGGCCTGTAGGCAGGGCGTCCCCGCTCAGCGGTAGAGCAGGAAGGGCTCGCGCTCGGCTTCCCAGGCCAACTCGTCGGGGCGCGCCAGCGCCTCGAGATCCCGCGGCGTCGCCCCCGCATCGTCCACCCATTCCCGCAGCAGCGGCGACCCGTTGATCAGGTCGATGGCGAGGCGCTCGTATTCGTACTCGTAGGGGAAGTCGCGCCACAGGGGGTAGTCCGGCCGCAGGCGGCGCAGGGCCTTGAAGGCCAGCGCCTGCAGGCGCCAGGGACGGAAGGCGGCATGGTCGTAGGCGCCGTCCTCCACGTGGATCTGCAGGCCGTGGCAGAGCATGCCGGCGTGCTTGTGGAAGGTGGGCTCGAACCAACACTCGCGCAGGCGGCAGCCGGCCAGCCACTCGGGGGCGAGGCGCCGCATTTCCGCGAGCAGCGCCCGGGCGTCCAGGTCCGGCGCGCCGAAGAGCTCCAGGGGGCGGGTGGTGCCGCGCCCCTCGGAGAGGGTCGTGCCTTCCAGCATGACGGTGCCCGCATAGGCGCGGGCCATGGCCAGGCTCGCGGCATTGGGGCTGGGGTTCACCCAGGCGCGCTCACCCAGGGGCCAGCCGTAGCCGGGTGCGGCCTGCGGCGCCCAGCCCTGCATGGGGACGACCGTGCAGTCCACGTCGAGCTTGAGGGTGACGACGAACCAGCGTGCCAGCTCGCCCAGGGTGAGGCCGTGGCGCATGGGCAGGGGCCCGGCGCCGACGAAGCTCTCCCAGCCCGGACGCAGGGCTAGGCCCTCCACCGGGCGGCCCGCCGGGTTGGGCCGGTCCAGCACCCACACGGCCTTGCCGTGGGCGGCGGCGGCCTCCAGCACGTAGCGCAGGGTGGTGATGAAGGTGTAGATGCGGCAGCCCAGGTCCTGCAGGTCCACCAGCAGCACGTCGAAGCTGTCCAGCATCGGCGGGGTCGGGCGGCGCACATGGCCGTAGAGGCTGAACACGGGAATCCCGTGCTGCGGATCGAGGAAGTCGGGCGACGCCACCATATTGTCCTGCTTGTCGCCGCGCAGGCCGTGCTGGGGGCCGAAGGCGGCGGCAAGGCGCAGGTCCGGGAGCGCGGCCAGCGCATCCAGGGAGTGGGTAAGGTCCTGCGTCACCGAGGCCGGATGGGCCAGGAGGGCGAGGCGGCGGCCGACCAGGGGCCGGCGCAGGGCGGGCTCGGCGATGAGGCGATCGAGGCCGAATCGGATGGGGCGGGTCATGGCAAGGCTTTCAGGGGTTCGTATTGTATGCCGGCAGCCGCAGGCTGAACGCGGCGCGCTGGTGGAAGTCCGGCCGGGCAGCGGGATGCGCCAGGGCCCAGTAGCTGCGGCTGCCGTCCGCCGCCTCGACGACGCAGGCGAGCCCCAGTTCCAGCGCCGCCCCGCACCCCGGTCCGGTGCCGGGCAGCAGCGCCGGGGCGAGGAGCGCGTCCAGGTCCAGCCGGTCGGCCAGGCGGCGCACGGTGATCGCCGGCGCCGGACCGGGCGCGGCGGCTTCTGTGCGCTGGCGGTAGCCCGCGAACGCATAGGCCGCCCACTGCCCCGAGGGCGAGAAGTTGAACTCCCGGTAGGCCGGGCTGCCGGCGGCGACGAAGGCCTCGCAGCAGGTGTGCTCCCACAGGCCCTCGGCGGCGCGGCTTGGCTGCGGCGCGGGGATGCGCAGCGCGTCGATCCGGCCCCGCAGCCGATAGGCGAGGGATAGGCCGCCGGCGGCCGTGAAGCCCACCTCCACTTCGATGCGCTCCACGCCGGGGCAGGGCGTGGCAGGATGGCAGAGCAGGGCGACGGTCCGGGAGGCAGAGGCGGTACGGCTCATGGGTTTCCGGCGGGGGGCGAAGCCGCTACTGTACCTTGGCGTGACGAAACGGGATGGGCAGGCCGACAATCCGCCCGGCATTCGCTAAACTCTGCCCACACCTATCCACCGGGAGGCAACCGTGGCCCATTTGTTCGAACCGCTCCAACTGCGCGACATCGTCCTGACCAACCGCATCGGCATTCCCCCCATGTGCCAGTATTCGGCCCGCGACGGCCTGGCCTCGGACTGGCATTTCGTGCATTACGGCAGCCGTGCGGTCGGCGGCGCGGCGTTGATGATCCTCGAGGCGACGGCGG
>CAYZLI010000014.1:37910-40830 GCA_964479195.1 uncultured Rhodocyclaceae bacterium | reverse complement strand
AAAACCATTATCGATACACCACAAAGGAGGGCAGAACATGCAGACGCTGCAAAACACTATCGAAGAAGCCTGGGAATACCGGACCGAATACAAGCCCGGTCGCGCCCCGGCGAAGATCGTCGAGGCGGTCGAACACATCCTGAACGATCTGGACACGGGCAGGCTGCGCGTGGCGGAAAAGATCGACGGCCGGTGGGTCACCCACCAGTGGATCAAGAAGGCGGTGCTGCTGTCCTTCCGTTTCGAGGACAACCACATGATGGAGAATGGCCCGATGCGCTATTTCGACAAGGTGCCGACCAAGTTCGCCCGGTATGACCACGAGGACTTCGAGAAGGGCGGCATCCGCGTCGTGCCCCCTGCCGTGGCCCGCCGCGGCTGCTACATCGCGAAGAACGTGGTGCTGATGCCGAGCTACGTCAACATCGGGGCCTATGTGGACGAAGGCACCATGGTCGACACCTGGGCGACCGTCGGCTCCTGCACCCAGATCGGCAAGAACGTGCATCTGTCCGGCGGTGTGGGCATCGGTGGCGTGCTGGAGCCGATCCAGGACACCCCGACCATCGTCGAGGACAACTGCTTCATCGGCGCCCGTTCCGAAATCGTCGAGGGCGTGATCGTCGAGCAGAATTCCGTCATCTCCATGGGCGTCTTTCTCAGCCAGAGCACCAAGATCTACGATCGCGCCACGGGCGAAATCACGTACGGCCGCGTGCCGGCCGGATCGGTGGTCGTCAGCGGCAGCCTGCCTTCCGCCGACGGAAAGTACAGCCTGTACTGCGCCGTCATCGTGAAAAAGGTCGACGCGCGCACGCGCGCCAAGACCACCATCAACGAACTGCTGCGCGACTCGGCGTAGCGGCCCTCTCTTCGCATTTCCCCGGTGGGCGGGGCGCCCCCCGCGCCCGCCTACTGGTTGCGAATGCCTCCCATTAGCAGCGCCAGCTTATCGAAACGATAAGAAACAATTAATAGCCCTTATGCCTTTGCGGGTTTAGTTTTCGCCCCACAAAGCTTACACAGAACTTACAAGAACAGCCCGGTGCTGTCTGATTCGCCCGACCGGCAGGTCTGCCGGGCGAATCTCAACATTGAGCAGGACACCCCGTAACAGATGCTCCGCCGTGCCCGACCTCGGGTACGCGGAGTGAGCAGAAGCGGAAAAGCGGTGGTTTGGCCGGGGTGGCCTGTCGATTCCTATTGCGTGCATCGCTGCACGCACCCGGCTCAAGCTATCGGCGGCCCCGCTCTGGGGGAGGATTTTCACAGCCTTTGCCGATGATGAAGCTGAGCTATTACCCAGGTTGCACCATGAAGAACCACGCCGCGAACTTCGAGGAGTCGATGCGCTTCTCGATGCGGCATTTGGGCGTGGAAGTCGAGGAACTCGACCGCTGGAACTGCTGCGGCACCGTCGTGTCGCTGGCCCAGGACGACGTGATGCGCCGGCTCGCCCCCGTGCGCAACCTGATCCGGGTCAAGGAGGCGAACGCCTCCCGCGTCATGACGGCGTGCGCCATGTGCTACAACACGCTGAAGCGCGCCAACGAGAGCGTCAGGGCCGATCCGGCCCTGCGGGAGCGCATGAACGCCTTCATGTACGACGAGAAGGTCTCCTACGAAGGCGACGTGGACGTCCTCCACGTCATTGAAATCCTGCGCGAGCTCAAGGCCGGCTTCGGTGCCGTCTCCGCCAAGGTCGTCAAGCCGCTCGCCGGCCTGCGTGTCGCCTGCTATTACGGCTGCCTGCTGGTGCGGCCGCGCTCCATTGCCTTCGACGACGTCGAGGCCCCGGTGCTGCTCGATGAGCTGGTCACGGCGCTGGGCGGCGAGGCGGTGGAGTTTTCCCACAAGACCGAGTGCTGCGGCGCCTACCAGACGGTGGACAAGCCCGAGATCGTTGCCGACCGCACGCGCCAGATTCTGACGGCGGCGCGCGACCAGGCGGCGGACATGGTGGTGGTGAGCTGCCCCCTCTGCGCTTTCAACCTGGATCATCGCCAGCAGGTGGCGCACCGCCTCTACCCCGACTTCCAGGGCCTGCCCGTCGTCTATTTCACCCAGCTCATGGCCGTCGCCTTCGGCTGTTCCGAAGACGTGCTGAAGCTGGAGCTCCACCACCATTCTCCGCGGCCCCTGCTGGCGGAGAAGGGACTTCTCTGAGGAGCGGGGAATGTTCTTCGGCAAGCTCAAGAAGGCCAACGGCAGGGTGACCATCAACCCCGCCTGGTGCAAGGGCTGCGGCTATTGCGTGGCGTACTGCCCGACGAAGGTGCTGGAGATGTCCAAGGGCTACAACGCCAAGGGCTATCACCCGCCCCAGGTGAAGACGGCGGAGGACTGCCGCGATTGCAAGTTCTGCGAGCTCGTCTGCCCGGAATTTGCCATCTACGTGACGACAGAAAACGAGGAGGAGCAGGCCAGTGCCGCAGTTTGAAAATACCGTCGCCGCCGATCCGAAGGGCGTGGACTCGGGGGCTCATTTCATGGACGGGGACCACGCCCTGGCCGAAGGGGCGCTCGCCGCCGGCTGCCGCTTCTTCGCCGGCTATCCCATCACCCCCTCCACCGAGACCGCCGAGCGTTTCGCCGAGCGCTGCCCGAGCGTGGGCGGCCTGTTCATCCAGATGGAGGACGAGATCGCCTCGGCCACGGCCCTCATCGGCGGGGCCTGGGGCGGGCAGAAGGTGATGACCGTGACCTCCGGCCCCGGCTTCTCCCTGATGATGGAGACCATCGGCCTGGCCGCCATGACGGAAACGCCCCTGGTGATCGCCGACGTGCAGCGCGGCGGCCCTTCGACCGGCCTGCCGACGCTCACCGCCCAGCAGGACATGATGCAGGCGCGCTGGGGCTCCCACGGCGACTATCGCATCATCGCCCTGGTGCCGGACTCGCCCCAGGAGTGCTTCGACCT
>CAYZLI010000014.1:36279-37810 GCA_964479195.1 uncultured Rhodocyclaceae bacterium | reverse complement strand
CATCTGATCGAGAAGATCGATTCCAACGCCGACAAGATCATCCGCGTGGAGGAGGACGGCATCGAGGGTGCCGACGTGGTCGTGCTCTCCTACGGCATCACCTCGCGCATCGCGATCCGTGCCGTGCAGGAGGCCCGGCGCGCCGGCCTCAAGGTGGGCGTGCTGCGGCTCATCACGGTCTGGCCCTTCTGCGAGAAGAAGATCCGCGAACTGGCCGGCAAGGTGAAGGCGATCGTCGTCCCGGAAATCAACTACGGGCAGGTCGTGCTGGAAGTCGAACG
Organism: uncultured Rhodocyclaceae bacterium; assembly: GCA_964479195.1. Classification (GTDB taxonomy): domain Bacteria; phylum Pseudomonadota; class Gammaproteobacteria; order Burkholderiales; family Rhodocyclaceae; genus Desulfobacillus. The sequence continues at coordinate 37,529 of CAYZLI010000014.1, read as the reverse complement.
CTGCGCCGCCGGTCGGTGCAAGGTCGTCAGCGTCAACCATTGCGGCGGGGCCGTGCACGACCCCGAAGTGATCCTCGCCGCCATCCAGGAGGCCGCCCAATGAAGAACGAAGACGCCTGCTTCCGCGAAGACAACCCCATGGCGAAGTTTCTGCGCATGGAGCGCATGCCGCACATCTGGTGCCCCGGCTGCGGCATCGGCACGGTTGTCACCTCGTTCGCCGAGGCCATCAAGAACGGCGGCTACGACATGGACAAGATCGCCGTGGTCTCGGGCATCGGCTGCACCGGCCGGGTGGCCGGCTACGTGCGCTTCGACTCCTTCCACACCACCCACGGCCGCGCCATCCCCTTCGCCACGGGGCTGAAGCTCGCCAACCCCGAGCTCAAGGTGGTGGTGTTTTCCGGCGACGGCGACCTGTTCAGCATCGGCGGCAACCACTTCATCCACGCCGCCCGCCGCAACATGGACCTGGTGGTGATCTGCGTGAACAACTTCACCTACGGCATGACCGGCGGGCAGATGACGCCGACGACGCCGACCACGGCCAACGCCTCGACCACGCCTTACGGCAACTACGAATACCCGTTCAGCCTGCCCTTCCTCGCCGATGCGGCCGGCGCCACCTATGTGGCGCGGTGGACGTCGCTCAACGCGCGCAACATCACCCAGTCCATGGAGGAAGCCCTGAACCGCAAGGGCTTCTCCTTCATCGAGGTGGTCACCCCCTGCACCACGCTGTACCAGCGTCGCAACCGCCTCGGCGACGGGCTGGACGCCATGCAGTACTACCACGACGCCGCCGAACTCCAGCACGGCGCCGACACCCGCACGGTGGACATCGGCTACCAGGGCAAGATCGCCACGGGCAAGTTCGTGGACCGGGAGAAGAAGACCTACCTCGACGCGGTGAATTCCCACTACGTCAACGTGATCGGCGACGACTACGAGCTGTACGGCAAGACGCCCCAGGAAAAGAAGGCGGTAGAGGAAGCCGGGCTGCTCGCCGCCCAGTGCGAGGAGCAAACCTGCTGCGGGGATGATGCGTGATGTGGGAGATCAAGTTTTCCGGCTTCGGCGGCCAGGGCATCGTGCGTTGCGCCCTCATCACCGGCAAGGCGATTTCGCTCCATGACGGCAAGTTCGCCACCATGACCCAGAGCTTCGGCCCCGAGGCCCGCGGCGGCGCCTGCCAGTCGCAATTGATCATCTCGGATACGCGTGTGCTCTATCCGTACTGCACGACGCCG
>CAYZLI010000014.1:0-36179 GCA_964479195.1 uncultured Rhodocyclaceae bacterium | reverse complement strand
GTCGCAATTGATCATCTCGGATACGCGTGTGCTCTATCCGTACTGCACGACGCCGCGTGTGCTGGTGGCCCTGTCCCAGGAAGCCTACGACAAGTACGAACCCGGCCTGGGCGACGGCGGCGTCCTCATCTATGAGGAGGACCTGGTAAAGCCGGCGGGCGATGCGAATCGCGTGCGGCGCCATCCCATCCCGGCGACCCGCTTCGCCGAGGAACTGGGCAACCGCCTCTTCGCCAACCTGGTGGTGCTTGGCTGCTTCTCGGCCATCACCGGGGCGGTGACGGCCGAAGCCATGAAGAAAGCGCTGCCTGGACTGGTGCCCGACCGCTTCCTCAAGAAGAACATCCAGGCCTTCGATAAAGGTTACGAACATGGGCTGGCACTGCGCGGCGCCGCCCGGGTCGAGTCCGCCGCCGGAGCCACGCAGTGACACGTCGCACCGGGGTCTTCGTCTGCCACTGCGGCACCAACATCGCCGCCACGGTCGATGTCAAGCGCGTGGCGGCGGAACTCGGGCAGGATGAAGGCGTGGTCTTTTCCAACGACTACGTCTACATGTGCTCCGACCCGGGGCAGCAGTCGGTCATCGACGCCATCAAGGACCACGACCTGGACAGCGTGGTCATCTCCTGCTGCTCGCCCACCCTGCACGAGAAGACCTTCCGCGACGTCTCCGCCTCGGGCGGCGTGAACCCCTTCCAGTGCGAGATCGCCAACATCCGCGAGCAATGCGCCTGGGTGCACAAGGACAAGGCCAAGGCGACGCCCAAGGCGATCAAGATCACCCGCGCGGCGGTCAAGCGCGTGCGCAGGAACGAGTCCCTCACCCCCATCGGCGTACCGGTGACGCGCAAGGTGATGGTGGTGGGCGCCGGCATCGCCGGCATCCAGAGCGCGCTGGATCTGGCCAATGCCGGCTTCGAGGTGGTGCTGGTGGAAAAGCAGGCCACCATCGGCGGCCACATGATCCAGTTGTCGGAGACCTTCCCGACCCTGGACTGCTCCCAATGCATCCTGTCGCCGAAGATGGTGGAGGTGTCCAAGAACCCGCGCATCACCCTGTTGACGCAGAGCGAGGTCGAATCCGTCTCCGGCTTCGTCGGCAACTTCAAGGTGCGGGTCGATTCCAAGGCGGCCTACGTCGACCCCGAGAAGTGCAAGATCTGCGACGACTGCACGGCCGTCTGCCCGGTGGTCGTGCCCAACGAATACGACCTGGGGCTCACGGGCCGGCGCGCCATTTTCATTCCCTATGCCCAGGCCATCCCCGCCAGCTACACCCTGGACGAGGAGGCCTGCCTCGGCTTGAACCCCATCCGCTGCGGCAAGTGCAAGGAAGTCTGCGAGGCGGGGGCCATCGACTACGACGTGCGTCCGAAGAGCACCGAGTACGAAATCGGCGCCATCGTCGCCGCCACCGGCTTCGACCTCTACGGCAAGGAAAAGCTGGGCGAGTACGGCCACGGCAAGTACGCCGACGTGCTGGACGGCCTGCAGTTCGAGCGCCTGTGCTCGGCCTCCGGTCCCACCGGCGGCCAGGTGCTGCGCCCCTCCGACCAGAAGGAGCCGAAGAACGTCGTCTTTATCCAGTGCTCCGGCTCGCGCGACCCGGAGAACCACTGCGCCTACTGCTCGAAGATCTGCTGCATGTACACGGCCAAGCACGCCACTTTGTACCAGCACAAGGTGCACGACGGCCAAGCCTACGTCTTCTACATCGACATCCGCTCCGGCGGCAAGGGCTACGAGGAGTTCGTCCAGCGTTCCATGGAGCGCGACGGCGTCGTCTACCTGCGCGGCCGGGTGTCGAAGGTCTATGAATCCAAGGGCAAGCTCAAGGTGATGGGCGTGGACACCCTGTCGGGCAAGAACGTCGAGATCGACGCCGACATGGTGGTCCTGGCCCAGGCGATGGTGCCCTCCAAGGGCACGGGCGAGATCGCCAAGACGCTGAAGATCGGCCGCGACAAGGACGGCTTCCTGGCCGAAGCGCATCCCAAGCTGCGGCCGGTGGAGAGCGTCACCGGCGGCATCTTCCTCGCCGGCGCCGCCCAGTCGCCCAAGGACATCCCGGAGACCGTGTGCCAGGCCAGTGCGGCGGTGTCCAAGGTGATCCAGTTGCTGTCCAAGCCCGAGCTGGAGCACAGCCCCAGCGTGGCCAAGGTGCGGGATTCCCATTGCACGGGCTGCGAGATGTGCGTGGATGCCTGCCCGTTCGAGGCCATCACCCTGGTCGGCGGCAAGGCCCGGGTCAACGAAGTGCTGTGCGAGGGCTGCGGGACCTGCGCGGGCACCTGCGTGCGCGCGGCCATCGACGTGAAGAATGTCACGCAGTTGCAAATCCACGAAATGATCTCCGCGTGCATGGGAGGATGAACACAGTGTCGGCGGCGGTGGAAATCAAGAAGGAGGCTCAGGAGGCGGGCGAGTTCGAACCGAAGATCGTTGCCTTCCTGTGCAAGTGGTGCTCCTCGGCGGGCAGCGACCTCGCCGGGGTGTCGCGCCTGCAGTATCCGTCCAACGCGGTGCCCATCACGGTGCCTTGTTCCGGATCCGTGTCCCCCATCTACATCCTGTCCGCCTTCAACAAGGGGGCGGACGGGGTGCTGGTGTCGGGTTGCCACCCGGGCGATTGCCACTACCTGAAAGGCAACTACTTCGCCCGCCGCCGCATCTACCTGGTGCAGAAGCTGCTGCAGTTCGTCGGCGTGGACGCCAACCGCTTCCGCATGTCCTGGGTGTCCGCCGCCGAGGGCACCAAATACGCCCAGGTAATCTCGGACTTCGTCAAGGACCTGAAACCCCTGGGTCCGCACGGCAAGCTGGGGGCGAAACGCTGATGGTCCACATGGACGACATCCGGGCGCACGCCCGGGATCTGCTGGGAGGCGGCAAGGTCCGCGCCGTGCTGGGTTATCGGCGGGGTTCCGCCGGCGCGCTGGCCGAGCCGGTGTTCGTGACCGATCCGCAGCAAGCCGCCACCCTGGTGTGGGATCCCACCTGCGTGCACAACCTGGCCCTCTACGTGGTCAACGAGAAGAAGCGGCAGAAGGAGGAGCGCGCCGCCGATACGCGGCCGCTGGCCGTGATCGCCAAGGGCTGCGACAGCCGCGCCCTCGTCGTGCTGCTGCAGGAAAACCACATCAAGCGCGACGAGGTCGTGGTCCTGGGCGTCTCCTGCGAGGACGGCGGCATGATCGACCCGCGCAAGCTGAACGGGGCCTTGCGCGGCAAGTCCGCCACCGCGGTCGCTTGCGCCGGCGCCGGTGCGGTCAAGGTCACGCTGGCCGACGGGGAAGTGACCCTGCCGGCAGCCGAGGTGCTGGCCGACCGCTGCCTGGAATGCGCCAAGGCGTATCCGGAGCTCAACGACACCCTGTTCGGCGACAAGGCCGAAGAGCGCGCCCACCGACCGCGTTTCGCCGCCCTGGACGCCATTGCCGGGAAGCCGGCCGACGAGCGCCGCGCCTTCTGGAACGGCCACTTCGAGCGCTGCATCCGCTGCTACGCCTGCCGCGCCGTGTGTCCCATGTGCTATTGCGACGAGTGCGTGGTGGACAGCACCGAATTCATCGTCACCCCGACGACCAGCGCCGAGGAGAAGGCCAACCGCATCCGCTGGATCCAGCGCTCGCCCGACGCCGCGGAGAGCGCCATGTACCACCTGGTCCGAGCCATGCACCTGGCGGGGCGCTGCATCGACTGCGCCGAGTGCGAGCGGGTGTGCCCGGTGAACATCCCGGTGCGCCTGCTCAACAACGTGCTGGAGCGGGAGGCGCTGGACGCGTTCGAGTACGTGCCGGGCACGGATCCCGCCAGCCCGTCGTTGATCTCCTCGTTCCGGGACGGCGATCCCAACGATTTCGTCAGGTAGCCCGATGGAAGCGATTCTCAAGAAAGACAGGCTGGGCGAGTGGGTGGCGCGAGTCGGGGCTTCCGCCCGGGTGTTCGCCCCCGCCTTCGCCGACGACGTGTGGGCCTTCGGCCCGACGGCCGGTGCCGATATTTCCCTCGATTACGGCAATACCACGCGCCCGCCCAAGAACTTCGTCTTTCCCCAGCGGGAAGTGCTCTACCGTTTCCGCCTGGAGCCCGGCAAGGCGCCCCAGATCACCGCCACCGTGCCCACGCCCGAGCCGACGGTGGTGTTCGGCGTGCGCCCCTGCGACGGGCGGGCCATGGTGCGCAACGACAAGGTCTTCGCCTGCGGCCCGGTCGATCCCTATTACCAGGCGCGGCGGGAAACGGTCGCCTTCGTCGGCCTGGCCTGCGCGGCGCCGCCCTCGCCCAACTGCTTCTGCCAGTCGGTGGGCGGCTCGCCCCATTCCGAGGACGGCCTCGATGTGCTCATGACCGAGCTGGCGGGCCGCTACCACGTCAAGGCCCTGACGGCCCGGGGCGCGGAACTCGTCGAAGGGGCGCGCGCGCTGTTCGACGGCGTCGGGCCGCAAGATACCAAGGAGGTGAAGCAGGCCCACGCCGCCTCCCGCAGCCATTCCCAGCGCAGCATCGCCGGCATGGAGCAGGTGGCCGAAGGGCTGAAGCGCAATTTCGAGTCGCCGAAGTGGGCGCGCCTCGCCCAGGCCTGCATCGGCTGCGGCGCGTGCACCTATCTCTGCCCGAGCTGCCACTGCTTCGACATCAACGACGAACTCACCAGCCAGTCGCCGGCGGGCGGCGAGCGGGTACGCACCTGGGACAACTGCCAGTTCCCGGACTTCACCATGCACGCCTCCGGGCACAACCCCCGGCACGACACCGGGGCCCGGCTGCGCCAGCGGGTGGCCCACAAGCTGCTCTATTTCGTCGAGAACCACAACATCCAGCAGTGCACGGGCTGCGGCCGCTGCATCACCCACTGCCCGGTGGGGATCGACATCGTCCGCGTCACGCACGAGGTGGCCGAGGCATGAACGACAACGTCTATTTGCCGCAGCTTGCGCGCATCGCCCACATCAAGGACGAGGTGGGCGGTCCGCGGGCGATCAAGACCTTCCGCGTCGAGTTCCTGGACGGCGGCGGCTTCGCGCACGAGTGCGGCCAGTGCGCCATGATCTCGGTGTTCGGCAAGGGCGAGTCCATGATCTCCATCGCCTCGGCGCCGTCCATCAAGGACTACAAGCAGTTCAGCATCATGCGGGTGGGGCGCGTCACCGCGGCCATCCACGACCTGCGGGTGGGCGACGTGATCGGCGTGCGCGGTCCCTACGGCAACAAGTTCCCGGTGGCCGACTGGCAGGGCCGCAACCTGGTGTTCATCGGCGGCGGCTGCGGCCTGGCGCCGATCTGGCCGGTAATCCAGACCGCCGTGGCCAACCGCGGCGACTTCGGCAACATTACCGTGTTCTACGGCGGGCGCACCTCCCGCGACATCCTCTACCAGGCCGAACTGGAAAAGCTGCGCGGCGCGGCCGACGTGCACCTCTCGGTGGACTCGCCCGAGGAGGGCTGGGAAGGCTATTGCGGGTTCGTGCCCGCCAACGTCATGGACAAGCCGCAGTCGCCGGAGAACGCCATCGCCATCACCTGCGGCCCGCCCATCATGATCAAGTTCGTCATCAAGAACCTCAAGGACATGGGGTTCGCCGACGAGCAGATCTACACCACCATCGAGAACAAGATGAAGTGCGGCGTCGGCAAGTGCGGGCGCTGCAACGTCGGCAAGGACTACGTCTGCGTGAGCGGCCCGGTGTATTCCTGGGCGCAGCTCAAGGATCTGCCGCAAGAGTACTGACACCTGTTCAGCAGGGGGAGCGGAAATGAACGTTACAGGGATGCTGTATGGGGAGAAGCTGCTGCGGCTGGTCGACTTTCCGACCTCGCAGGTGCTGGGGCCCGAAGCGGGCGACCACGAAATCAAGGAATTGATCGCCAGGTGCGGCGAAGTCTTCGTCAAGCCGATTTTCCGCGGCGGCGTGGGCAAGAAGGGCAAGTCGGGGCTGATCGGCCGGGCGCGGGATCTCAAAACGGCGCTGAAGGAAAAGGAGCGCCTGTACTTCGTCGAGCACCGCCACGGCAACGCCGTCGCCAAGAGCCAGGGGGTGACCTTCGAGGGGGCGGTGCCCGCCGAGCACGAGGTCTATGTCTCCATCGCCGACTCGACCCGCTACCGGGCGCCGGCCCTGACCCTCACCCACCATGGCGGCATGGACATCGAGGAGCTGCCCCGGGACCAGATCGTCGAGGTCCCCTTCGATCCCCTCACCGGCCTCAAGTCCTTCGTCATCACCAATGCCCTGTCGGACCTGCGGGCGCCGAAGGAGATCATCTCGCCGCTGGCGCAGAACCTGCCGAAGCTGTGGGACCTGTTCCACCACAACGGCATGACGACGCTGGAGCTGAACCCGATCCGCATGGCGCCCACCGGCAAGGGCGGCCTGATCCCGGTGGCGTGCGACTTCAAGTGCGGCTTCGACCGGGACGACCCGCGGGTGCGCCGCCTCAACCTGCCCAACGACCTGTTCGCCGTGGACTACTCGGACTTCGAGCAGGAGATCAACCAGCTGCGCACCTACCAGGGGCAGTCGGATGTGGGCGTGATCAACCCCAAGGGCACCATTCTCGCCCCCACCTTCGGCGGCGGCGCCAACTCCCTGGTGACCGAGTTCCTGGGCGACGACGCCATCATCTCATCGGACTTCGGCGGCAACCCGCCCTACGAGAAGATGCGCGAGGTCATGCGCATCTGCCTCAAGCATTGGCTGCAGCAGACCAACGTGCTGTTCGTGATCGGCGGCAAGGCCAACAACACGGACATCTTCGTCACCTTCCGCGCCATGGCCGATGCCCTGCGCGAGTACTTCAGCGAGCGCGGGCCGACGCCGCTCTACGTGGTGGTCGGGCGCGGCGGCCCCAACCTCTCGCGCGGCCTCCTGGCCTTCAAGGACGTGGTGGACTCCGTGGGCCTGCCCTACCGCATCTTCGCCTACGACTCGGCCATGACGGACGTGGTGCGCTACGCCCAGGCAGCCGATCGCTGGATGAAGGGCGGCGGACGCGAGCTGGTCGCCGCCAAGCTGGGTATCGCGGCGTAACGAAAGAGGGTGCCATGAGCGAGCAAGCGAACGGGAAGTTCAAGTATTTCGTCGGGATCAATTCCCTGGCCGAGATCGCCACCTGCAAGGACCGGGTGTGCGTCCTGAACATCCTCGGCAACGAATCCCGCGGGGTCACCCCGGTGAGCCACGCCTACTCCGGGGGCAACGTGGTGTTCGGCACTTCGCCCGGCCGGCGTGGCGAGGTGCTGGAGACCGCGGCGGGCGATATCCCGGTGTACAACAACGTGCGCGAAGGCATGGAGGACGGCCACGGGTTCAACGTGGGCGTCGTCTACCTGCCGCCGGCGGCGGTGCGCGACGGCGTGTTCGAGCTGATCCGGGTCAACCGCGACATCGAAAAGATCGTCATCCTCACCGAGAAGGTGCCGGTGCATGACGCCCGGGAGATCCGGGCGCTGGCGCAGCAGCGCGGGGTGGACGTGTTCGGCGCCAACTGCCTGGGCATTGCCGACGCCTGGAACCACGTCCGCATCGGCGGCGCCCTGGGCGGCGACAAACCCGAGGAATCCCTGCGTCGCGGCTCGGTGGCGATCTACTCCAACTCGGGCAACTTCACCACCACCATCGCCACCTATCTCACCGCGGGCGGCTGGGGCACCACTACCAGCATCTCCAGCGGCAAGGACCTCTACATCCACTTCGCCCCGGCGGAATTCGCCCACGCCTTCGACCACGACGCGCGCAGCCGGGCGGCGGTGATGTACATCGAGCCGGGCGGCTACTACGAGCAGAACCTCGCGTTCAGGAAGCCGCTCATCGCCTGCGTGGTCGGCCGCTGGAAGGCCAAGCTCACGCGCGCCGTGGGCCATGCCGGCGCCATCGCCGGCAGCGGCGATTCCGCCGAGGCCAAGGAGAAGTGGTTCCAGCGCATCCTCAAGGTGAAGGGCATCTATACGCCGGAAAGGCCCGTCGTCTCCCAGGCCGGCGCGGTGGTGACCAACATCGCCCACATCCCGGCGGCGCTGACCGCCGTGATGAAGTTGAACGGCATCGAGCCGGATTTCGCCCCCGAGGGCGACCTGACGTTGAAGCCCTGGTTCGGCGACAACCAGGGGCTGCCCCTGCCGGCCGAGCTCGACATCCCGCTGGTCGAGCCGATCCAGCCCTACAAGGACCAGATCGCCGATCTGACCCGGCAGGTGGGCACCGTGTTCCCGCGGGAATCCATGAAAGACCGCTCGGGCAGTTCCGTCATGGATGCGAAGACCCAGGTGACCAGGGTCAGCGGCGTCTCCATCCTGGACACCGCCAAGTATCCGCTGGAGTCCAACTATTGCCTTGCGCTGATTCGCGAGATCAGCGACGACAACGACAACGCCCTCTTCAACACGGCCATTGCTGCCGACGTCAATCTGCACGGCGACGCTGCCATGGCGGCGGCGGACGCGGCGCGCGAAGCGGGCAACGCTCCCAACTCCGTGCTGGCGGCGGCCTGCGCCGTGCTCGGGCCGCGGCGCGTCGACGGCGCCCGCCGGGCGGCGGATGTGCTGATCGAGCTGTTCGGCCATTCCGGCCTGCACTCGGGCGATCAGGCCGGCTTCGGCTTCTCCGCCGTCAAAGCGGATGCCGGCCAGTTGGCCTGCCTGCTCGGCACGGCCGCCGATCCCAAGGCCCAGGCCATGCTCCACGGCCTGGAGGCGCGCGGCGCCCGCTCCGTATTCGTGGACTATCTGCGTTCCCTGGGCGGCCACCCGAGCGCCGACGCGGTGCTGGCGGCCATCACCACGACCATCTGCTGGGGCGCGCTGATGCGCAAGAAGATCGCGCGTACGACGGCCCGCAACCTGCCGTGGTATGTCCGCCTGTTCGCCACCATCATCGGCGCCGCGGTGGACGGCTCGCGGCTCAAGAGCGACAGTTTCTGCGGCGTTTCCACCCGGAAGCTGGTGAGCGAGTGGTCGGCCACGGAGATCGCCTACCTGGCCCTGCTGGGCGAGAAGCCGACGCCGGAGAAGCTCTTCCCCTTCCAGGTGCTGCTGGGCCTCATCATCTCCAACGGCGTGGGCACCATCTCGGCCCAGGGCTGCAAGGGGGCGGTGTCCGCCGACGGGCCGGAATCGCCGGAGCGGGTGCAGATCAACAAGGCCATGATGGGCTTCCTCACCCACACCGGCTTCGCCCATGGCGGCAACGGCTTCGAGGGCATCCAGTTCCTCATCGAACAGTTCGGCGACACGAATCTCAAGGACGCCGGCGATCCGAAGCACGGCCTGGATCTCACGGCCATGGGCACGCGCTTCGCCAATGCCTTTGCCGCCGAGAAGAAGGCCCGGAAAGGCGTGGGCGAGGGCGTGCGCGCCATCCCCGGCGTGAACCACCCGGTCTTCAAGGGCCAGTTGGTCAACAAGGACCCGCGCGAGGTGTACCTGTCGCAATTGTTCAGGGAGCGGGGCGAGACCAACGTCTTCCACGACTTCTACAGCGCCTTGGTGCAGGCGCTCTACGACAGCGGGGTCACGGCCAACGTCTTCTGCGTGAACATCGACGCGGTCATTGCCGCGCTGCTGCTGAAACTCCTGTGGCCGCGCTACCGGTCGGGCGTCTTCTCGGAGGAGGCGCTGGAGACCGCCGCCTTCACCGCCTTCCTGTTCGGCCGCATGGTGGGCTGCGCCGGCGAGATCGACGACCACATCAACCGCGGGCGCAACATGGACACGCGCACGCCCGCCTCCCAGTGCACCTACGTTTCGTGACCGGGGACGTGCGGCGGCGCCTGAAAAACATCCGAAATGGCTAATCGAGGGGGGAATAACATGAGCACGCAGAGACCGAGGATCTTCTGGACGAAAGTCGACGAGGCGCCGGCGTTGGCGACCTATTCCCTGCTGCCCATCGTCCAGGCATTCACGGACGCGGCCGGCATCAGCGTGGAGACGCGGGACATCTCGCTCGCCGGCCGGATCATCGCCAACTTCCCGGAGCATCTCGGCGAGAGCCAGCGAATCGGGGACGAGCTCGCCGAGCTGGGCGCGCTGACCCTCCAGCCCGAGGCCAACATCATCAAGCTGCCCAACGTCAGCGCGTCCGTGCCCCAGTTGAAAGCCGCCGTCAAGGAGCTGCAGTCCCGGGGCTACAAGGTGCCGGACTACCCCGAGGAGGCGAAGACCGAGGCCGAGAAGGAGATCAGGGCCCGCTACGGCAAGGTGCTCGGCAGCGCCGTCAACCCGGTCCTGCGCGAGGGCAACTCGGATCGCCGGGCGGCGGCCTCGGTCAAGCAATACGCGCGCAAGAACCCGCACAAGATGGGTGCCTGGGTTGCGGAGTCCAAGTCCCACGTGGCGCACATGAGCGCCGGCGACTTCTACGGCAGCGAGAAATCCGTCACCGTCCCGGAGCCTTGCGACGTGCGCATCGAGTTCGTGGGCGAGGACGGCGGCACCACGGTCCTCAAGGCCAAGACCGCCCTCAAGGCGGGCGAGGTGATCGACGCGGCGGTGATGAGCCGGCGGGCGCTGCGCGCCTTCCTCGAGGAGCAGATGCAGGACGCGAAGAAGAACGGCGCGCTGCTGTCCCTGCACCTCAAGGCCACCATGATGAAGGTCTCGGATCCCATCATGTTCGGCCACGCCGTGTCCGTGTACCTGAAGGACGTCTTCGACAAGTACGCGACCGTATTCAAGGAGCTGGGCGTCAATCCCAACAACGGGCTGGGCGACCTGTACGCCAAGATCGGCACGCTGCCGGAGGCCCAGCGGGCGCAGATCGAAGCCGATATCCGGGCCTGCTTCAAGGCGCGTCCCGAACTGGCCATGGTCAATTCGGACAAGGGCATCACCAACCTGCACGTGCCCAGCGACGTGATCGTCGACGCCTCCATGCCGGCCATGATCCGCGAATCGGGGAAGATGTGGGGCGCCGACGGCAAGCTGCACGACACCAAGGCGGTGATTCCGGACCGCGCCTACGCCGGCGTCTACCAGGCGGTCATCGAGGACTGCAAGAAGCATGGCGCCTACGACCCGAAGACCATGGGCAGCGTGCCCAACGTGGGGCTGATGGCGCAGAAGGCCGAGGAATACGGCTCCCACGACAAGACCTTCGAGATTGCCGGCGACGGCGTCGTGCGGGTGGTGGACGCCTCCGGCAACGTGCTGCTGGAGCAGAAGGTGGAGCAGGGCGACATCTTCCGCGCGTGCCAGACCAAGGACGCGCCCATCCAGGACTGGGTCAAGCTCGCCGTGACGCGCGCCCGGCTCAGCGGGACGCCGGCCGTGTTCTGGCTGGACAAGAACCGCGGACACGATGCGGCGATCATCCGGAAAGTGGAGCGCTACCTGAAGGACCACGACACGAGCGGCCTGGACATCCGCGTCATGTCCCCGGTGGACGCCACGCGCTTTTCGCTGGAGCGGATCCGGGCGGGGAAGGACACCATCTCCGTCACCGGCAACGTGCTGCGCGATTACCTCACCGACCTGTTCCCGATCCTCGAGCTGGGCACGAGCGCCAAGATGCTCTCCATCGTTCCGCTCATGAACGGCGGCGGGCTGTTCGAGACCGGGGCGGGCGGTTCCGCCCCCAAGCATGTCCAGCAGTTCCGGGAGGAGGGCTATCTGCGCTGGGATTCCCTCGGCGAATTCCTGGCGCTGGGCGTATCGCTGGAGCACCTGGCGCAGACCTTCAAGAACGCGAAGGCGCAGGTGCTGGCGGACGCGCTCGACCAGGCCAACGGCAATATCCTCGACCACAACCGCTCGCCGGCCCGCAAGGTGGGCGAACTGGACAACCGGGGCAGTCACTTCTACCTCGCCCTGTACTGGGCGCAGGCGCTGGCCGGGCAGAGCAAGGACAAGGAGCTGCAGGCGCGCTTTGCGCCCTTCGCAAAGACCCTCGCCGAGAACGAGGCGAAGATCAACGCCGAGCTGATCGGCGCCCAGGGCAAGCCCGTGGACCTGGGCGGCTACTACCGTCCGGACTTTGCAAAGGCCTCCCGGGCCATGCGGCCCAGCGCGACCCTGAACGCGGCGCTGGCGGCCCTCGGCGGCGCCGAACCGTCCATGCTCGACGCCTACAAGGCCCACGTTGCCGAGCGGGCCGCGCTGGGCGTTGCGCCCCTGCCGCTCACCGCGGCCCAGACCGGCGATCTGGTGAAGCTGCTGCGCAACCCGCCCAAGGGCGAGGAAGACCTGCTGCTCGAACTGATCATGCACCGGGTGCCGGGCGGGGTCGACGACGCCGCCCGGGTCAAGGCCGAGTACCTGGCCAAGGTGGCCAAGGGCGAGGAGACCTGTCCGCTGATCGCCAAGGTCCGGGCGACCGGGCTGCTGGGCACCATGCTGGGCGGCTTCAACATCCGGCCCTTGATCGAGCTGCTTGCCAGCGGGGAATGCGCCGAAGAGGCGGCCCGCGCGCTGAAGAGCACGCTGCTCGTGTTCGACTACTTCAATGACGTCAAGGCGCTGGCCGATTCCGGCAACGCCCACGCGCAGGCGGTGCTCAAGTCCTGGGCCGCGGCGGAGTGGTTTACCTCCCGTGCCAAGGTGCCGAAGAGCCTCACCGTCACCGTGTTCAAAGTCTCCGGCGAGACCAACACGGACGACCTGTCCCCGGCGACCGATGCCTGGAGCCGTCCGGACATCCCCCTGCACGCCCTGGCCATGCTGAAGAACCCGCGCGCCGGCATCACGCCGGACGAGCCGGGCGCACGCGGCCCGATCAAGCTGCTGGAATCGTTGAAGGCCAAGGGGCATCTGGTGGCCTACGTGGGCGACGTGGTGGGCACCGGCTCCTCGCGCAAGTCCGCCACCAACTCCGTGCTGTGGTTTACCGGCGAGGACATCCCCTTCGTGCCCAACAAGCGCTTCGGTGGCGTGTGCCTCGGCGCCAAGATCGCCCCCATCTTCTACAACACCATGGAAGACGCCGGCGCCCTGCCTATCGAGCTGGACGTGTCGAAGATGGACATGGGCGATGTCATCGAGCTGCGTCCCTACGAAGGCAAGGCACTGAAGGACGGCGCGGTGATCGCCGAGTTCAAGATCAAGTCCGATGTCATTTTCGACGAGGTCCAGGCCGGCGGCCGCATTCCGCTCATCGTCGGCCGCGGCCTGACCGCCAAGGCGCGGGAGGCGCTGGGGCTGCCGCCGAGCACCCTGTTCCGCCGGCCCCGGCAGCCGGCGGAGTCAACAAAAATGCGGGGCAAGGGCTACACCCTGGCGCAGAAACTGGTGGGGCGCGCCTGCGGTGTGGCGGGCATCCGTCCGGGCACCTACTGCGAGCCGAGAATGACCACCGTCGGCTCCCAGGACACCACCGGGCCCATGACCCGCGACGAGATGAAGGACCTCGCCTGCCTCGGCTTCTCCGCCGACCTCGTCATGCAGTCCTTCTGCCACACGGCCGCCTACCCGAAACCGGTGGACGTGAAGACGCACAAGACGCTGCCGGAGTTCATCTCCAGCCGCGGCGGCGTGGCCCTGCGGCCCGGGGACGGCGTGGTGCACTCGTGGCTGAACCGCATGCTGCTGCCCGACACCGTGGGCACCGGCGGCGACTCCCACACCCGTTTCCCCATCGGCATCTCCTTCCCCGCCGGCTCCGGCCTGGTGGCCTTCGCCGCCGCCACGGGCTTGATGCCCCTGGACATGCCGGAATCCGTGCTGGTGCGCTTCAAGGGCGAGATGCAGCCGGGCATCACCCTGCGCGACCTGGTCAATGCGATTCCCTACGTGGCCATCCAGCAGGGCCTGCTCACCGTGGAGAAGAAGGGCAAGAAGAACGTCTTCTCCGGGGCGATCCTGGAGATCGAGGGGCTGCCCAAGCTGACCGTGGAGCAGGCCTTCGAGCTGGCCAACGCCTCGGCGGAGCGCTCGGCGGCCGCCTGCACCATACGCCTGGCGAAAGAGCCGGTGATCGAGTTCACCCGCTCCAACGCGGCCCTGCTGAAGTGGATGGTCGCCAACGGCTACCAGGACAGCGGCACCCTGGAGCGGCGCATCGCCGCCATGGAAGCCTGGCTGGCGGATCCCCAGCTCCTGGAGCCGGATGCCGACGCCGAGTACGCGGCGGTGATGGAAGTCGACATGTCCGAGATCAAGGAGCCCATCGTCGCCTGTCCCAACGACCCGGACGACGTGAGGCTGCTCTCGCAAGTGGCCGGCGAGAAGATCGACGAGGTCTTCATCGGTTCCTGCATGACCAACATCGGCCACTTCCGCGCCGCCGGCAAGGTGCTGGCCGGCAGGACGGACCTGCCCGCCCGGCTGTGGATCGCCCCGCCGACCCGCATGGACGCCATGGTGCTGCGCGACGAGGGCTACTACAGCGCTTTCGGCCAGGCCGGCGCCCGCGTGGAGATCCCGGGCTGCTCCCTGTGCATGGGCAACCAGGCGCAGGCGCGCAAGGGCGCCACGGCCATGTCCACCTCCACGCGCAACTTCCCCAACCGGCTGGGCCTCGATACCCGGGTCTACCTGGGCTCGGCCGAGCTGGCGGCGGTCTGCGCGGCGCTCGGGCGCATCCCGACGGTGGCCGAATACATGGAGCAGCTCACGGCGGTGAGCCAGAAGGCGGCGGACGTCTACCGCTACATGAACTTCGACCGGATCGGCGAGTTCCGCGAGGCCGCATGAGCGCGCGGCGGGAAGGGGCCATGGACCAAGAACGAGGAACGCAAATGCAAACCGACGACAAGACGCGCCAGGAGGGGGGCAAGCGCCAGCGGGTGCGCACGAACATGGTGAACGTGTTCATCATGGGCAAGCGCTACGTGGTGCCGGAGCACGCCACCATCATGCGCGCCATCGAATACGCCGGCCACCAGATCATCCGCGGCGCCGGCTGCCGGGAGGGGTTCTGCGGCGCCTGCGGCACGATCTACCGCCTGCCCGGCGACTACAAGCTGCACACGGGATTGGCCTGCACCACGCTGGTCAAGGAAGGCATGTCGCTTGCGCAGATCCCTTACGTGCCGATGGAAAAGGCGGTCTACGACCTGGAGGAGCTCAAGCCCGACGCCAACACCATCGAGCAGGTCTATCCGGTCACCTTCCGCTGCGTGGCCTGCGGCACCTGCAGCAAGGCCTGTCCGCAGGGCCTGCCCGTGATGGACTACATCCAGGCGGCCATGCGCGGCGACATCGCCGCCGTGGCGGACCTGTCCTTCGACTGCGTGGCCTGCGGCCTGTGCGCGCTGCGCTGCCCGGCGGAGATCATCCAGCACGAAGTGGGCATCCTGTCCAAGCGCCTGACCGGCCGCTACCTGCGCAAGGAGAGCGCGGAACTGGACGAGCGCATCCGGCAGGTGCGCGACGGCAAGTTCGATGCGGAATACGCCGAGCTGATGGACATGGGCAAGGCGGTCTTGAGCAAGCTCTACTACGACCGCGACATGGAGCCCTGAGCGGGGAGGACGACGATGTATCCGGAATATCTCAATGAGTCGCTGAAAGCGGTAGAGCGCACCCGGGCCAAGCGGCTCGATCTGGCCTTGAGCGGCCAGCCCGTTTATCCGCCCATGAACGCGGACGAGCGCCAGGACGTGCTGTCCAAGTACCACCCGGACTTCTCGGCCGGCGCCAAGCGGCCGATCCGCATCGGCCCCAACCGGGGCGAGGACATCACCACCGAGGTGGCCGAGATGCTGGAGGCCCACTCCATGATCGAGCCCAAGCTGATGGACATCCATCTGCGCGAGCCCGACTATGAGACGGATCTGCTCATCATCGGCGGCGGCGGCGCCGGCTGCTGGGCGGCCATCACCGCCGCGCGCAACGGCGTGAAGTCGCTCATGGCCACCAAGCTGCGCATGGGCGACGCCAATACCATGATGTCCGAAGGCGGCATGCAGGCGGCAGTCGCGCGCAGCGATTCGCCCACGCGCCACTACCTCGACGCCATGGGCGGGGGTCATTTCGAGAACGTGCCCGATCTGGTGCGCGTGCTGACGGAGGATGCCCCGGAAGTCGTGCGCGAGCTGGAGAACCTGGGCGTCATGTGGGACAAGATGTCCGACGGCAGCATGCAGGTGCTGCACGGCGGCGGCACCTCGCGCAAGCGCATGGTGTCCTGCCGCGACTACATCGGCGCCATCATCATGCGCACCCTGATGGACGAGGTGAAGAACCACCCCGACATGATCTCGGTGCGCGAGTTCGAGCCGGCGGTGGAGCTGATCCTCGACGACAAGGGGCATTGCGCGGGCGCGGTGCTCTACAGCCTGGACACCGAGCAGTTCCTCACCGTCAAGGCCAAGGCCACGGTCATTGCCACGGGCGGTTTCGGCCGGCTGCACATCCGCGGCTTCGCCACCACCAACCACTACGGCGCCACCGGCGACGGCCTGGTCATCGCCTACCGGGCCGGGGCGCAGCTCAAGTTCATGGACTCCGTGCAGTACCATCCCACGGGAGCGGTGTTCCCCGAGCAGATCGCCGGCTTTCTCATCACCGAGAAGATCCGCGGTGCGGGCGGCCAGCCGCTCAACAAGTTCGGCGAGCTCTTCGTCTTCCCGCGCGAGCCGCGGGATGTGGAAAGCGCGGCCATCATCCGCGAGTGCAGCTCCGACCGCAACAACGGCGTCGATACCTACGCCGGCCGCTCCGGCGTGTGGCTGGATTCGCCCCTGATCGACATGATCCACGGCGAGGGCTACACCCGCCACCAGTTTCCGGGGATGTGCCGCCAGTTCGACCGCTTCGGCATCGACATCGTCAGGCAGCCGATGCTGGTCTATCCCTCCCTGCACTACCAGAACGGCGGCATCGCCATCAACGAGCGCTGCGAGACCAGCATCCCCGGCCTCTACGTCGCCGGCGAAGCCTCGGGCGGCGTGCATGGGCGCAACCGCCTGATGGGCAACTCGGTGCTCGACTACAACGTCTTTGGCCGCCGCGCCGGGCAGTACGCCAGCCAATACGCCAAGTCGGCGACGCTGGGCCGGCTGACCGTGGACCACGTGCGCGCCCATGCCGAGGAACTGGTGCGCGAGGGCATTGCCACCGACCTGGTTTCGCCCCTGATCCTGCCGTCCTACACGCCGGAGGACGTCAAGATCCAGCAGATGGCCCGCCTTGGCAACATTCCGGCGCGCCATTCCATGCTGCGCAGCCGCTTCACGCCCGGCGAGCGGAAGACCCATTTATGAGCGCCGTCCGCCGGGCCGCCCCAAGGGCGGCGCAGCCACAACACGGAGCCGCGCGGCGGCGAACAATCATCACC
Organism: uncultured Rhodocyclaceae bacterium; assembly: GCA_964479195.1. Classification (GTDB taxonomy): domain Bacteria; phylum Pseudomonadota; class Gammaproteobacteria; order Burkholderiales; family Rhodocyclaceae; genus Desulfobacillus. Next base: position 18,963 of record CAYZLI010000014.1, on the reverse strand, counting down.
CCCTTCCTCGGGAAGGGGGATGGGGGGAAGGTAGTCCTATGACCGTGCGAATTTCCGCCGACCCGGTCGCCGCGGCCTTCACCGACAAGATCGAGCGGCTCAGCGGGCAGGACCTGCTGGCCTGCTACCAGTGCGGCAAGTGCTCGGCCGGATGCCCCATGGCGGGCTACATGGACATTCTGCCCAACGAGGTCATCCGCTACGCCCAACTCGGGCTCCAGGACGAACTCCTTTCCTCCGAGGCCATCTGGCTGTGCGTGTCCTGCCTCACCTGCAACACCCGCTGTCCCAAGGGCGTCAGGATCGCCGAGGTCATCGAGGCGATCCGGCAGGTCCGCATCCGCAGCCGCCAGGACCACCTGGACGTGCGGGACCTGGACGCGGATGCCCTGGCCGCCATCCCGCCCATCGCCCTGATCGGCGGCTTGAGAAAGTTTACGTCTTGATATAATCTGCGCTTATAGAAGCTATAAGCAGATTGTTATACACTTCAAGGAAACGAGGAATCCCATGCCGCTCGTCATAGGCGTGCCGAAGGAAACGGCCGCGGGGGAAAAGCGCGTCGCCACCGTCCCAGAAGTCGTTGAAAAGCTTATCAAACTGGGTTTTGCCGTCACCGTGGAGTCTGGCGCCGGGGCGGCGGCCAACTTCGACGACGATGCCTACCGCGCCGCTGGTGCCGAAGTGGTCGAAGGGGCGGCCCGGCTGTGGGCCGCGTCCGACATCGTCTTCAAGGTGCGCGCGCCGAGTCCGGAGGAAATCGGCCTGATGCGCGAGGGCACCACGCTGGTCTCCTTCATCTGGCCGGCGCAGAACCCCGAGCTCATGCAGCAGCTCGCCGCGAAGAAAGCCACCGTGCTGGCCATCGACTCGCTGCCGCGCCAACTCTCCCGCGCCCAGAAGATGGATGCGTTGACCTCCATGGCCGGCATCGCCGGCTACCGCGCCGTCATCGAGGCCGCCAATGCCTTCGGCCGCTTCTTCAACGGCCAGATCACCGCTGCGGGCAAGGTTCCGCCGGCCAAGGTCTTCATCGCCGGCGCCGGCGTGGCGGGCCTCGCGGCGATCGGCACCGCAGCCGGCCTGGGCGCGATCGTGCGCGCCAACGACACCCGCGCCGAAGTGGCCGACCAGGTCGTGTCGCTGGGCGGCGAATTCGTCAAGGTCGATTACGAGGAAGAAGGTTCCGGCGGCGGCGGCTACGCCAAGGTGATGAGCGAAGGCTTCCAGCAGGCCCAGCGCGAGATGTACGCCAAGCAGGCCAAGGAGGTGGACATCATCATCACCACCGCGCTGATTCCCGGCAAGCCTGCGCCCAAGCTGATCACCGCCGACATGGTGAAGAGCATGAAGCCCGGCAGCGTCATCGTCGATATGGCGGCCGAGCAGGGCGGCAACTGCGAGCTGACCGAGCCCGGCCAGGTGGTGGTGAAGCACGGTGTGACCATCGTCGGCTACACCGACCTGGTCAGCCGCCTGTCGAAGCAAGCCTCGACGCTGTATTCGAACAACCTGCTGCGCTTGACCGAGGAACTCTGCAAGACCAAGGACGGCATCATCAACGTCAATATGGACGACGACGCCATCCGCGGCCTGACGGTCATCAAAGAGGGCGGGATCACCTGGCCGCCGCCGCCCCTCAAACTGCCGGCCCCACCGGCGCCCAAGGCGGCTATGCCGCCGCCGCCCGCCCACGGCCACGGCGCCGGCTCGCCCGCCTCGCCGGCCCGCGTCGCGACGATGTTCGGTTTCGGCGCCCTGCTGTTCTGGCTCATCGGTGCCGGCGCGCCGTCCGCCTTTCTCGCCCACTTCACGGTTTTCGTGCTGGCCTGCTTCATCGGCTACATGGTGGTGTGGAACGTGACGCCCGCCCTGCATACGCCGCTCATGAGCGTCACCAACGCGATTTCCAGCATCATCGCCATCGGCGCCCTGGTGCAGATCGCGCCGCCGCTGGATGCCGGCATGACACGGCCGGAAGCCCTCATTCAGGGTCTGGCGGGGGTGGGGATCGCCCTGACGGCGATCAACATGTTCGGCGGCTTCGCCGTCACCCGGCGCATGCTGGAAATGTTCCGCAAGTAAGCGAGGAGACGAAGAAATGTCTGCAAGTCTGGCTACCGTCTCCTACATCGGAGCGACGATACTGTTCATCCTGAGCCTGGGTGGCCTGTCCCATCCGGAAACTTCCCGCCGCGGCAACCTCTACGGCATTATCGGCATGACCATCGCCGTATTGGCGACGGTGTTCGGCCCGCGCGTCACGGCGGGCGGCTTCACCTGGATCATCGGCACCATGGTCGTCGGCGGCGCCATCGGCCTCTACGCCGCGCGCGTCGTCAAGATGACGCAGATGCCCGAGCTGGTGGCGCTGATGCACAGCTTGGTGGGTCTCGCCGCCTGCTTGGTGGGCTTCGCCAACTATATCGATCCGTCGGTGCAGTTCGAGGGGGCCGAGAAGGCGATTCACGAGGTCGAGATCTACGTGGGCATCCTCATCGGTGCCGTCACCTTCTCCGGCTCGGTCATCGCCTTCGGCAAGCTCTCGGGCAAGATCGGCGGCAAGCCGCTGCTGCTGCCGGCGCGCCACTGGATCAACCTGGTGGGCCTGCTGGTGGTGATCTGGTATGGGCGCGAGTTCGTGCATGCCCAGTCCATCCAGGACGGCATGATGCCGCTGATCGTGATGACCGTCATCGCGCTGCTTTTCGGCATCCACATGGTGATGGCCATCGGCGGCGCCGACATGCCGGTCGTGGTGTCCATGCTCAACAGCTATTCGGGCTGGGCCGCGGCGGCCACCGGCTTCATGCTGTCGAACGACCTGCTCATCGTCACCGGCGCCCTGGTAGGCTCCTCCGGCGCGATTCTCTCCTACATCATGTGCCGGGCCATGAACCGCAACTTCATCAGCGTCATCGCCGGCGGTTTCGGCACCGCGGGCGGCACTGTGGCGGCCGGCGGCGGCGCCCAGCCGGCCGGCGAGGTCACGGCGCTCAGCGCCGCCGAGACCGGCGAGCTGCTGCGCGAGGCCAGGAACGTGATCATCGTGCCGGGTTACGGCATGGCGGTGGCGCAGGCCCAGCACACGGTCTTCGAGATCACCCGGCACTTGCGCGAGAAGGGCATCAACGTGCGTTTCGGCATCCACCCGGTCGCCGGCCGCATGCCCGGCCACATGAACGTGCTGCTGGCCGAGGCGAAGGTGCCCTACGACATCGTGCTGGAGATGGACGAGATCAACGCGGACTTTCCGGAAACCGACGTGGCCATGGTGATCGGCGCCAACGACATCGTCAATCCGGCGGCGCAGGAGGACCCGGCGAGCCCCATCGCCGGCATGCCGGTGCTGGAGGTCTGGAAGGCCAAGACCTCGGTCGTCATGAAGCGCAGCATGGCCTCCGGCTATGCGGGCGTGGACAACCCGCTCTTCTACAAGGACAACAACCGCATGCTCTTCGGCGACGCGAAGAAGATGCTCGACGAAGTGCTCGTTTCGCTGATGTCCTGAACGGCGGGGCGCAGCCGCCCCAGCCACCACACCCAGCCCGCGATCGCGGGCTTTGCCTGCCCCCGCCGCGGATCCGGGCGGTGGCTACCCATTCCCGAACGATTTCAGTATGATTGGTGCGCTGCGTCAAGGCCGGCTGGCGTCTTGGCGTATTCGATTTCCGTAAACTCCAACCACGCGAGGGATTCCATGCCTCTTGTCATCGGCGTGCCGAAGGAGATGGCTGCGGGAGAGCGCCGCGTTGCCGTCGTCCCCGAGGTCGTCAAAAAGTTCAAGTCCCTGGGTGCCGACTTCCTCATCGAGCAGGACGCTGGCATTGGCAGTTCGATCCGCGACGAGGATTTTGTCGCCGTCGGCGCGGCGAGCGGCTCGCCGATCTTCGGCAAGGTGCCTGTCGTGTTCAAGGTGCAGGCGCCCACGCCGGACGAGATCCGCGCCATGCAGCCGGGCACGGTGCTGGTCGGCTTCCTGCAGCCCTACCAGGACAAGGTGCGGGCGAAACTTCTTTGCGAGCAGAACATCACCAGCTTCGCCGTCGAGCTGATCCCGCGCATCTCGCGGGCCCAGAGCATGGATGCGCTTTCTTCGCAGGCGGCCTGCGCAGGCTACCAGTGCGTGCTGATCGCCGCCGCCCATTGCCCCAAGTTTTTCCCCATGCTCACCTACGCCGCCGGCACGATCCGCCCGGCGCGGGTGCTGGTGATCGGCGCCGGCGTGGCGGGCCTGCAGGCCATCGCCACCGCCAAGCGCCTGGGTGCCATCGTCGAGGCCTACGACGTGCGCCCGGAGACCAAGGAGCAGATCGAGTCCCTGGGCGCCAAGTTCGTGGACACCGGCGTCTCGGCGGCGGGCATGGGCGGCTACGCCCGCGAGCTGACCGAGGAGGAGAAGAAGACCCAGGCGGAGAGGCTGGGCAAGGCCGTGGCCAATGCCGACGTGCTCATCACCACCGCCGCCATCCCCGGCAAGCGCTCGCCGCTGATTATCACCGAGCCCATGATCGCCGGCATGAAGCAGGGCGCCGTGGTGGTGGACATGGCGGCCGAAGGCGGCGGCAACTGCGCCGGCACCCAAGCGGGCGAAACGGTGCAGGTGGGCGGGGCCACCATCATCGGCCCCCTGAACCTGCCCAGCCGCATGCCGGTGCATGCCTCGGAGATGTACGCCAAGAACCTGTTCAACTTCCTGTCGCCCTTCGTCAAGGACGGCGCCCTGAACCTCGACTGGTCGGACGAGGTGGTGGCCGGCGCCTGCTTCACCCACGAAGGGCAGATCAAGCACGAAGGCGTGCGCAAAGTATTGGAGGGTGCGTGATGTCCGGCCGCCGAACCCTCACCCCCATCCCCTCTCCCTGGAAGGGCGAGGGGAGCTTCGTGGCGCTTTGCGCGAATTTCGAATGGGAGGCCGCGTAATGGAAGGCTTTACCGCAGTCTACATCTTCATGCTCGCGGCCTTCACCGGCTACGAGGTCATCGCCCGCGTGCCGGTGATCCTGCACACGCCCCTCATGTCCGGCTCGAACTTCGTGCACGGCGTGGTGGTGGTGGGCGCCATGGTGGCCCTGGGCCAGGCCGATCCCAACGACCCGCTGCAACTGGCCATCGGCTTCGTCGCCGTGCTCCTGGGCGCCGCGAACGCGGCCGGCGGCTACGTGGTCACGGAGCGCATGCTCGCCATGTTCAAGACCGGGAAGGGGAGCAAATGATGATCGACCTCACAACCCTCACCCCTAGCCCCTCCGTCCCATGGGTGGCCGCAGGCCGCACGAAGCCCCCTTCTCCCCTCTGGGGAGAAGGGCTGGGGATGAGGGGGAGCGAGCGCCGCACCCTCACCCCTAGCCCCTCTCCCGCTTGCGGGAGAGGGGAACGTTGTGGCGCTGCGCGCGAAACTCGAACTGGGAGCGTTGTGGCGCTGTGCGCGAAATTCGGCTGGGGAGCGGGCAAATGACCGCCAAGTGGCTGATCGACGCCTCCTACTTCTTCGTCGCCATCCTGTTCATCCTCGGCCTGAAGAGCATGGCCTCGCCGGTGACGGCGCGGCGCGGCATTATCTGGGCGGGCGTGGGCATGGCCATCGCCACCGCCGTCACCTTCGCCTTTCCGGGCATGAAGAACTTCCCGCTCATGATGATCGCGGTCGTTGTCGGCGGCGCCCTCGCCTGGTGGGCCGGCAAGGTGGTGAAGATGACCGACATGCCCCAGATGGTGGCCATCTACAACGGCATGGGCGGCGGCGCTGCGGCGGCCATCGCCGCCCTGGAGTTCGCCCGCGGCGAGTTGGGGCTCGCCTCCGGCTCGGGGCACGGCACGGTGGTGACGGGGCTGGCCGCGGCCGGTGCGCTGATCGGCGCGGTGTCCTTCTCCGGTTCCCTGGTGGCCTTCGCCAAGCTGCAGGGGCTGATGAAGAAGGCCCACCGTCTGCCGGCGCAAAACGCGGTGAACGTCATCCTCGGGCTCTTGACCGTCCTCATCGGCATGGGCATCACCATGAGCGGCCACGCCAGCCCGCTGCAGATCGTGTCCTTCTTCATCCTGGCCCTGGTGCTGGGCACGATCATCACCCTGCCCATCGGCGGGGCCGACATGCCGGTGGTGATCTCGCTCTTCAACGCCTTCACCGGCCTTGCTGTGGGCTTCGAGGGCTTCGTGCTCGGCAACCCGGCCCTCATCATCGCCGGCATCGTGGTGGGCGCGGCCGGTACGCTGCTCACCCAGTTGATGGCCAAGGCCATGAACCGCCCGATCACCAACATCCTGTTCAACCCCATCACGGGCGAGGCGCAGGCGGGCGGTGCGGTCGAGGGGACCATGAAGGAAGCCTCGGCCATGGACGCGGCGGCCATGATGCGCTACGCGCAGAAGGTCATCATCGTCCCCGGCTACGGCATGGCGGTGGCCGGCGCCCAGCACAAGGTGTGGGAGATGAGCAGGCTGCTGCAGGAAGCGGGCGTGGAGGTGAAGTTCGCCATCCACCCGGTGGCCGGCCGCATGCCCGGCCACATGAACGTGCTGCTCGCCGAAGCGGGCGTGCCCTACGACATGATCTTCGACCTGGAGGAGATCAACGAGGAGTTCCACCAGGCCGACGTGGCCCTGGTGATCGGCGCCAACGACGTGGTGAACCCCTCGGCGCGCACCGACAAGTCGAGCCCCATCTATGGCATGCCCATCCTCAACGCCGACAAGGCGCAGAACGTCATCTGCAACAAGCGCGGCAAGGGCACGGGCTACTCGGGCATCGAGAACGCCCTGTTCTACGGCGAGAACACGCGCATGCTCTACGGCAGCGCCCAGCAGGCCATCGCCGAGGTGATCGCCAACATCAAGACGATGGCGGCCTGAGCGCCGCCGGGGGATCTGCATTCCCCGCGACCAGCCGTAGGGCGCAATAAGCGCAGCGCATTGCGCCGGATGGCAATAGCCGCGCTCGCGGCGTATGCGCCGAATGCATCCATGCGGCGCAATACGCTCCGCTATTGCGCCCTACGCCGATTACCGACCCACCGGGCCGGTCCTCACGCCCGCCGTACAGACCCCAGTTCCGATTAGGCAATCCGCCGCATTGCCGGTGCGCATGCGCTTGCGTATATGTGAAGGAACCCCACGCCCCCGGGGATGCCTTTGGAGAACGCATGGCCACGCCCACCGCCAATTCGGTACACGCCGACGACGTATCGACGCCGAGCTATTACTTCGACGGCCTGCTGGCGGGGGTGAAGTGGGGCAGTTCCACGGCCGGCACCGGCGTCATCCTGACCTACAGCTTCCCCGGCGCTGCCGCCACTTGGCGGGCCGGATACGGAGCGGGGGAGCCCTTGAGCGGCTACGCCCCGCTGGATGCCGCCCAGCAGGCGGCGGTGCGTAATGCCCTGCAGGCCTGGGCCGACGCGGCGAACATCGAATTCACCCAACTGACGGACGACGCCACCACGGTCGGCGAGCTGCGCTTCGCCTTCAGCGCGGCGGTGCCCGCCGGCACCCAGGCCGGGGCGCGCCTGCCATCCGGGATTCCCGAGGCCGGCGACCTGTGGTTGAACGCCAATGCCTCCTGGGACGGGGGCAACGGCTTTTCGTCCGGGCAGTCCGGCTACCTCGCCCTGATGCGCGGTATCGGCTATGGCCTGGGCCTCAAATACTCCACCGAGGCCAATCCTTCCAACAACGCCATCCTGGACGCCTCGGTGGACGGCTACCGCAACACGGTCATGAGCTACTCGGCCAAGGAGGGGGTCCCCGGCTCCTCCGTCGGCTTCAACCCGACGACGCCGATGCTCTACGACATCGCGGCGATCCAGTACCTGTACGGCGCCAACACCAGCTACCGCACAGGCGACGACACCTACACCTTCACCCAGGGCCAGGATTACTTCCTGACCATCTGGGATGCGGGCGGCACCGACACCATCGTCTGGAGCGGGACGACGCAAGGGGCGGTGATCGACCTGCGCGCCGGGGCGTTCAGCCGCTTGGGCAACCCGCTGACTTTCTTCAACGCCGACGGATCGGCCCTGGGCGCGAGCGATGACACGGTGGCGATCGCCTACGGCGCGACGATCGAAAACGCCGTGGGCGCCGATACGGACGATCTCATCACCGGCAACGCGGCGGCGAACCGGCTGGAAGGGCGGGGCGGCAACGATGCTATGGACGGCGGCGCGGGCAACGACACCCTGAACGGGGAAGACGGCGCGGATACGCTCGCCGGCAACGACGGCAGCGACGTCCTGGACGGGGGTAGCGGCGACGACCTCCTCGACGGCGGCGCCGGGGTCGACGCCTTGAGCGGCGGCCCGGGCGACGACACCTACGGGGTCGACAACGTCGCCGATGTGGTCATGGAACTGGCCGGCGAGGGCAACGACACCGTGCGCACCACCCTGGCCACCTACAGCCTGGCCTCCCTCACCGAAGTGGAGAACCTCGCCTACACCGGCACAGGGAACTTCAGCGGGACGGGCAACACCCTGGCCAACACCCTGACGGGCGGCACGGGCAGCGATCACCTCGACGGCGGCGCCGGCGACGACAGCCTGGACGGGGGAGGCGGCACGGACACCGCCCATCTGCATGGCACCCGCCAGGACTTCACCATTGCCCGCACCGCCTCGGGCTACACGGTGAGCGGCCCGGACGGCAGCGACACCCTCACCGGCATCGAGCATCTGCAGTTCGACAACCAGCTCCTCAACTTAGGGCAGTTGGCCAGCACCGGCGACAGCGACGTCACAGGGGCCTATTTCGCCATGTTCGGCCGCGCCCCCGAGCCCTCCGGCTACCAGTACTGGCAGGGCCAACTGGGTACGACTTTCACTACCCTCGGCGCCATGATCGACAACTGGCTGACGCTTCCCATCGTCAAGGCCAACGGCTACCCGGACGGACAGACCACCAGCGAGTTCATCCGCTCCATCTACCTCAATGTGTTCAACAAGGACCCGGACGACAACGGCTATTGGGCAGGGCTCATTCCCGAACGGGGCCGGGGTACGGTGGTGGCCGACATGCTGGCGGCCGCCCAGGGGGTGCCCGCCGGCACCGCCGGCAAGGATTATGTGGACAACAAGATTTCGGCGGCCACCCTGCTGGTCAACGCCCAGTACGCCTACGGCAAGGACATGTCGCTGGACGACTTGACGACCCTGCTCAATGAGGTCACGGCGGGCGCCGGCAGTATCGCGGGCGCCGCCGACCACATGGTCCAGCTTCTCGGCACCACTTATGGGGTTCTGGGCCTGGCGGGGGCCAGCACCTTCACCGACTCCTGGCTGGCCTGAGCGGCCGCCGGCCTCCTTGGCCGCCGGGTACCGGGCTTCCGGTACCGGCCTTGATATTCACTACCGGAATAACTATACCTGGGAAGCGGGTATAGATGATCGAACGACGAGCCCATCGGACGAATAGGGAGCCAGCCATATGCCTTTGACCTACTCAGGCACCTTCAGCGGCGCAGGCGGCGCCGTGAGCGGCCAGCTCAGCGCTTCTCTGTCCGTCGCCGTGGGAAACATCCTGTCGGGAACCTGGACCTATTCCGGCCAGGCATCGTATGTGCTCGAGGACGGCGAGGCCGTCCAGGAATCCGTTTCCGGCGACGGCAGAATCAGCGGCACGCCGGGGAATCTCACCATGACCGTGGATTCCGGCTACCTCTTCGCGCTCGGCGCTAGCATGAGCGCCGACGGAGGAATTCTCAGCCTTATCGCCTCCGTACCGGTTCCGGAGGAGGTCGCTGTTCCGGACGTCGGCGCGGTCGAGGTGACCGGGCAGATGAGCACCCTTCCCCCCGTGGTGCAATTCCAGTTGGCCAGTACGAGCGTGGACGAGACCCGGGACGCCAGCCTCCTGTATCCGCTCACGCTCACGAGAAGCTTTAATGCCGCCGATGTGGCCACCACGGTGCATGTGAGCAGCAGCGAGACCCTTTCGGCCACCCCCGGGGTGGACTTCGAGCCGATCGAGCAGGACATCGCATTCGACCAGGGCGAGACCTCGAAAACCGTCGCGCTGCGGGTCATCCCGGACGTGGCCCCGGAGAATAACGAGCTCATCACGGTCCGCGTGACCGCCGTCACCTTCGGGAGCATCGGCGCCACCCCGACCATCCAGGTGACCATACTCGACGACGACACCGCCGCGCCCCAGACGGTGACGGGCGGCTCGGGCAACGACAATCTCCAGGGGGGCGCCGGTGACGACACGGTGAGCGGGGGAGCCGGGGACGACATCGCGGACGCCGGAGCGGGCAACGACAACCTGTCCGGGGAGGACGGCGCGGACACCCTCACCGGCGGGGACGGGGACGATGTCGTGGACGGGGGCACCGGCAACGACGACCTGGACGGCGGCGCGGGTGCCGACACCCTGACGGGGGATGACGGGGCCGACACCCTGGACGGCGGGGAGGGAAACGACGACCTGACCGGAGGGCCCGGGGACGACACCCTGGAAGGGGGCGCCGGCACCGATGTGGCGGAGTACAGCAGCAGCCGTTCCGCCTACACGATCACTCGGACGGCCACGGGCTATACGGTTTCCGGTCCGGATGGCACGGACACCCTCACCGGGATCGAGCAGTTGCAGTTCGGCAATCAGACCATGAACCTCACCCGGCTGGCCAGCACCAGCGACAGCAACGTGACCGGGGCCTATTTCGCCATGTTCGGGCGGGCTCCTGAGCCCTCCGGCTTCCAGTACTGGGAGGGCCAACTGGGCACGACCTTCGCCAGCCTGGGCGCCATGATCGACAACTGGCTCACCCTGGACATCGTCAAGGCGAACGGCTATCCGGACGGGCAGAGCGCCACGGAGTTCATCCGCGCCATCTACCTCAACGTCTTCAACAAGGAGCCCGACGACAACGGCTACTGGGCGAGTCTCATCCCCGGGCGGGGCCGCGGCACGGTGGTGGCCGACATGCTCGTCGCCGCCAATGGCGTGCCCGCCGGCACGGCGGGCAAGGACTACATCGACAACAAGATTTCGGGGGCCACGCTGCTGGTCAATCTCCAGTACGCCTATGGCAGCGACATGTCCCTGGCGGACCTGACGACCCTGCTCAATGAAGTGACGGCCGGCTCCGGCACCGTCACGGCCGCCGCCGACCAGACGGTCCAGCTCCTCGGCACCACGTATGCCGTGGCGGGGCTCGCCGGCACCTCCACCTTCACGGATACCTGGCTTACCTAGCTGGTTTTTTTGCGGACCGCCCTGCCCTTGCATTGCCCGCCGCCTGGGCTATCTTGAAATCAAGGATGCGGTCCCGGCGGATTCGTTTCGCCGGCCGGACCGGGACGGCCAGTTCCGTCCGGCACTCTAGGCGGCGGAGCGGGGGCCGCGCGAGGCCGCATCCGCTCCCCCGGGATTGGCCCCGGAGGAAAAGGAGGTGCATATGTCTGCAGCGACGACCGTCAGAAAATTCCTCGAAGAGCGGCATGTGCGGTGCGATATGGTGCCCCATCCGCATACCGCGACGGCGCTGGATGCCGCCATGTCGGCCCAGATCAGCGCGGAGTGCGTGGCCAAGGCGGTGATGGTGGGCGACGACAGCGGCTACATGATGGCGGTGGTGCCGGCCTCCCACCAGGTCAAGCTCAAGCGCCTGCGGGACGCCACGGGGCGCAACCTGCACTTCGTGCCGGAGCTGGAGTTCGCCCAGATGTTTCCCGATTGCGAAGTGGGCGCCATTCCCGCCCTGGGCAAGGCCTATGGGATGGACATGGTGTGGGACGACGCCCTCGCGGAGAAGTCCGACATCTACTTCGAAGCCGGGGACCACGAATCGCTCATGCATGTCAGCGGACGGGATTTCGTCGAACTGATGCGCGACTACCGGCACGGACGCATCAGCGTCCACCGGTAAGGAAAACGGGCGCGATGCCGGGCCCTTGGCGAGGGGGGGTTATTGCGGCCCCGGCCAGGCGTACACCGGCTGCTCCTGCACCCCCAGGCCGTCGATGCCCAGGCGCACCGTGTCTCCTGGCCTGAGGTAGCGGGGCGGTTTCATGCCCAGCCCCACCCCCGGCGGCGTGCCGGTGGCGATGATGTCGCCCGGCAGCAGGGTCATGAAGCGGCTGATGTAGCTCACCAGTTCGGCGCAGCCGAAAACCATGTTGGCGGTGGAACCGTCCTGTACGCGCTCGCCGTTTACTGCCAGCCACAGATGCAGGGCCTGGGGGTCGGGCACTTCGTCCCGGGTGACCAGCCAGGGCCCGATGGGGCCGAAAGTGTCGCAGCCCTTGCCCTTGTCCCACTGGCTGCCCCGCTCCAGTTGGTACTCCCGCTCGGAGAGGTCGTTCACCACGCAGTAGCCGGCCACATGATCGAGGGCCGTTTCGCGGGAGACGTGGCGGGTGAGCGCGCCGATGACGATGCCCAGCTCCACCTCCCAATCGGTCTTCACCGAACCCTTCGGCAGCACGATGGGGTCGAAGGGCCCGCTGATGCAGGTGGTGGCCTTCAGGAAGAGGATGGGCTCGGTGGGAATGGGCATGCCGGCCTCTCGCGCATGGTCCCGGTAATTCAGGCCGACGCCGACGATCTTGGAAATGCCGGTGAAGGGCACGCCCAGGCGCGGGTGGCCCTGGACCACCGGCAGGGACTCGGGCTCGATCCGGCGCAGCGCCGCCAGGCCGCGGGGGGAAATGGCCTCCTGGTCGATGGCGGGAACGATTTCCGAGAGATCGCGCAGCCGGCCTTCGGCGTCGATCAGCCCCGGTTTTTCATGGCGGTCGTGGCCGTAGCGCACGAGCTTCATGGCGGTCTCCTCTCTTAGGGGTGGTTGCGGGCCGGCCTCTGCGTGCCGTGCCCACTGCAATCAGGATTCCTGCTTGGGCAATCCTCCCAGCAGCGCCGCCACGGGCCGCTTGGGTTTGTGGTGGGAACGCTTCTGCTCCTCCGGCTGCTGCGCGGCACCCGGCTTGGACTCGTAGGGCTTGGTCACGTCGAAGTCGAGCTTGGGCAGCTTGGGACGGGCGGGGGCGATGTGCCGCGCCGACTCCCGCGGTTCCCGCCGCTCCCGGGGCTCGCGGGCCTCGCGGGGCTCCCGGGGCTCCCGGGGCACGCGGGGCGCGGCCGCCTTCTCGCGGCCCCCTTCGCGCGCTTGTGCGCCGTGCTTTTCGGCGCTACGGCCATACTCCCCGCCGCGCTGGGCGCCACGGCGTCCCTTCGCCATCGGTCCGTAGAACCCTTCCTCCGGCTCGAAGCCCGGCACGACCGTCTGCTCGATCTGGCGCTTGATGAGCTTCTCGATCTCCGCCAGCTTGCCGCGCTCCTCGGCGCTCACCAGCGAGGTGGCATCGCCCTCCTTGCCGGCGCGGCCGGTGCGGCCGATGCGGTGCACGTAGTCCTCCGGCACGTGGGGCAGTTCGTAATTGATGACGTGGGGCAGGTCGTCGATGTCCAGGCCCCGGGCCGCCACGTCCGTGGCCACCAGCACGCGGGCCGTCCCGTTCTTGAAGGCCTCCAGCGCCTCGGTGCGCTGCTGCTGGCTCTTGTCGCCGTGGATGGCCGTGGCGTTGATGCCCTGCTTCTCCAGGTAGTGGGCCAGGCGGCTGGCGCCGAACTTGGTGCCCACGAAGACCAGCACCTGGCTGACGCTGCTGGTCTTCAGCATGTGGGCGAGCAACTGGCGCTTGAGGTCCTGCTCCACGGGGTGCACCCGATGGGTCACCGTCTCGGCGAGCGCGTTGCGCCGCGCCACCTCGATCAGCACCGGCTCGCGCAGCATCGAGTCGGCGAGCCGCTTGATGTCCTCGGAAAAGGTGGCGGAAAAGAGCAGGCTCTGGCGATCCTTGGGCAGCAGGGCCAGGATGCGCTTGATGTCCGGGATGAAGCCCATGTCCAGCATGCGGTCGGCCTCGTCCAGCACCAGCACCTCCACGCTGCCGAAATTGACGGTCTTCTGCTGGACATGGTCGAGGAGCCGCCCCGGGGTGGCGACGACGATCTCCACGCCCTTTCTCAGGGCCTCGATCTGCGGCTTGATGTCCACGCCGCCGTAGACCACCAGGTCGCGCAGCGGGACGTACTTGCCGTAGGTCTGCACGCTCTCGTGCACCTGCATGGCCAGTTCCCGCGTCGGCGTGAGGATCAGGGCGCGCACCGGGTGGCGCGCGGGGGAGGGGCTGGTGCTGGCGTGGCGGGCGAGCCGCTGCAGCAGCGGCAGGACGAAGCCGGCGGTCTTGCCCGTGCCCGTCTGGGCGCCGCCCATGACGTCCTTGCCGGAGAGAACGACGGGAATGGCCTGGGCCTGGATGGGGGTGGGCTCGGTGTAGCCGACTTCGGCCACGGCCTTGAGCAGTTCGGGCAGCAGCCCGAGTTCTTCGAATCGCATTGATTCTCCTGATTCGGCCTGTCACGGAAAGTTCCGTGATACCGGTTCAGGCAGCGAGGATTAGTGGGGAAGCTTGCTTGGTCGGAATCGACCGGGCGGGTTTGCGTGCGCCAACCGGAGGAGCGGGGACAAACTTGCACGCATTATACACGGTCGGGCCGCGGCAGGTGCAGGTAGCCGGTGACCTCCTCCCGGTCGTGGAAGAGCTGCTTCAGGCGCAGCTCGAAGCCCACGCTCTCCCGCGTCAGCCGTTGCTCGATGATCTCGCGGCAGCGGCTTAGCTCCTCGTGGCGTTTTTTCATGGGCAGCTTGAGGTTGAAGACGCAGTCGCGGCACAGCCCGGCGGTTGCCCACTCGGCCACCAGCGCGGCGATGCGGGCGGGCTGCTCCACCATGTCGCAGACCATCCAGTCCACGGGTTTGCGCGGCCGGAAGCGGAAGCCGTCCTCGCGCAGGTGTTCCACCATGCCGCCGGCAACCAAGGCCTTGTCCAGCGGCCCGTTGTCCACCGCCGTGACCAGGATGCCGCGGCTTGCCAAATGCCAGCTCCAGCCGCCGGGGGCGGCGCCCAGATCCACGGCGCGCATGCCGGGCTTCAGGCGCTCGGCGCGCTCCCCGTCGTCGAGCAGCGTGTACAAGGCTTCGACCAGCTTCAGGGTCGAGCGGCTGGGCGCCTCGCGGGGCATCTTCAGGCGCGGGATGCCCATGGGCCAGGGCGAGGAATTGGCAGGATAGGAAAGTCCCACATAGGCCGCGGCGGAGCCGAGGAAGAACAGGTGCAGCCGCGGCGCCCCCTGCGTACCCTCCGCCTCCTCGCGCAGCAGGCCGGCTTCGTCCAGGGCCTTGCGCATGTGCGGCGCGAACTTGCGGCAGAAGGCCAGGGTTTCCTTGGCCTCGTTGGTATCCGCTGTCTCCAGAAGCAGTTCACCGAAACGCGCGCCCAGCGCCTGCGCGGCCTGGACCAGGGGCACGGTGCGGTGGGCCACCGGCAGGTCCTTCACCAGGTCCGTGCAGTAGATGAGCTGGCGCGCGAAGACCAGTCGGTCGAGGCGCAGGCCGCGCAGCAGGGCGGACACTCCTTCCGCCTCGTGCGGGGTGAAAACTACATAGGCACTGTCCGGCTTGGCCTTGGCGTAGCCGGATACGCCCGCGGCCGCCGCCTGCTCCATGATCTCGGTGGCGCACTCCTTCTCGAAGCCGGCGCGGCAGTAGAGCAGCACGCAGGCGAGGGAAGCCGGCGTCATTGCGGCGGCACCATCATGCGCCGCGCCACGCCGGACAGCGCGCTGCGCGGGTCGGCCAGCGGGTCCAGCACGGTGAGATGGTTGCGCCCCGTCAGGGTCAGGTGCTCGCCCCGGCAATGGCGCCAGGCCTCGCGGACGAGCTGCGTCTGGCGGTGGAACTCGCCGCTTTCGCGCTCGCCGACCGCGGTGTGCAGCGGCACGGGGCGCGCCGGCCGGTAGCGGACCGGGCTGACGCGCCGCGCCCGGGCCGCATCGAGGCGCAGGTCGCTCTTCAGGAAGGGCGTGCGGGCGACGGGCTCCAGGTCGTAGAGCCCCGAGATGGCCAGCCCGCCGCGCAGCAGTTCCGGCGGCAAGTCGGGGGCATAGGCGGGCCAGTCGGCAGCCAGCATCATGGCCCCCAGATGGGCGCCCGCGGAATGGCCGGCGACGCAGATGCGCCCGGGGTCCGCGCCGAACGCGGCGGCGTTGCGCCAGCACCAGGCACAGGCGCGCAGCATCTGCCGGACGATCTCCTCGATGCTCGCCCGGGGAGCGAGGGTGTAGTTCACCGCGGCGAAGGAAATGCCGGCGTCCACGAAAGCCGGTGCCAGGAAGGAGAAGTCGCTCTTGTCCAGCGAGCGCCACCAGCCGCCGTGGATGAACACCAGGAGCGGCGCGCCGGCATTGCGCGCCGGGAACAGGTCCAGGGTTTCCTCCGGCGCCGGGCCGAAGCGGCAGTCCGCCTCCCAGCCAAGGCAGGTGCGGGCCGCGGCCGACTGCGCCGCCCAGCGCGCGAAGATCTGCGGGTGCTCGGGGATGGCGGCGCGGGCGTTGTACTGGCGGTCGAGTTCTTCTGGCGAAAGCGGGATCAAATCGGACTCCTTAGGGGCCATAATAGCCGAATAGCATCCAGCGGAAGCAGGAATGAAATTCAACACGCTCGGCCGCAGCGACCTGAAGGTCTCGGCGGCCTGTCTCGGCACCATGACCTTCGGCGAGCAGAACACGGAAGCCGAGGCCCATGCCCAGCTCGACTACGCCTTCGCGCGGGGCGTGAACTTCATCGACACGGCCGAGATGTATCCCGTGCCGCCCCGGGCCGGGACCTGCAATCGCACCGAGGAAATGGTCGGCTCGTGGCTCAAGCGCCAGCCGCGGGACCGGGTGATCCTCGCCACCAAGGTGGCCGGGCCGGGGCGGGCGATGGACTGGATCCGCGGCGGCCCGCCCGCGCTGGACCGCAAGAACATCCGCCAGGCCATCGAGGGCAGCCTGCGCCGGCTCAAGACGGACTATATCGATCTCTACCAGCTCCATTGGCCCGA
This sequence comes from uncultured Rhodocyclaceae bacterium, assembly GCA_964479195.1. Taxonomy (GTDB): domain Bacteria; phylum Pseudomonadota; class Gammaproteobacteria; order Burkholderiales; family Rhodocyclaceae; genus Desulfobacillus. The sequence goes on along the minus strand of CAYZLI010000014.1, from coordinate 2,077 downwards.
GCGCAACGTGCCCCTGTTCGGCGCCGGCGGCAGCTTCGATCCGGACAAAGAGCGGGTGTGCACGCCCATCGTCGAGCAGTTGCAGGCGCTCGACGCGCTGGTGAACGAGGGCAAGGTCCGCTACGTGGGCCTGTCCAACGAGCAGCCCTGGGGCGTGGGCGAGTTCGTCCGGCTGGCCGCGGAGTGCGGGTTTCCGCGCCTCGTCTCCGTGCAGAACGCCTACAGCTTGGTGAACCGCATCTTCGAGTACGGCCTGTCGGAACTCTGTTTCCGGGAGGAAATCGGCCTGCTCGCCTACTCGCCCCTCGCCATGGGGCACCTCACCGGCAAGTACCTCGCCGACCCGCAGGCGCCGGGGCGCATCCATCTCTTCCCCGGCTTCGGCCGCCGCTACGAGAAGCCCAACCTGCGCCCGGCTGTGGCCGCCTACGCGGAGCTCGCCCGCGGCCACGGCCTGAGCCTGGCGCAACTGGCGCTCGCCTTCGTCTGCAGCCGCTGGTTCGTGGCGAGCACGATCATCGGCGCAACGACGCTGGCGCAACTGGAAGAGGACATCGGCGCGCTGGACGCGGCGCTCCCGGCAGAAGTGCTGGCGGGCATCGAGGCGATCCACCTGCGGTACACGAACCCCGCACCCTAGAAATCGGCAATGCTTCGCCTCGGCCCACTCGGTCGAGTGGGCTGACCACACCTCGCCCTTGCCCCGCGCCAGGTCGGCCTCATGCACCGCCTTCGCCCGCGCGATCTGGGCGCGCAGGGGCGCCACCAATTCCTGATCCGATCCCGAACCTGCCCCAACAGCCTGGGTTGCCTGGCCTGTCCGAAGGTGCGTTTGTCCGACGCTTTTATTCGTCCGGCAAGTGGCGTAAGCTGGCGCCATGACAACAACTTACGCCCCGCTGCTGTCATTGTATCCAGTGGTAGGGTGCTCTTCAAAAGCACCTTTTAGGGCGCCGACTTCACGTTAGCCGTGACAGCGCACTATGTGCAACGCATGGAATCACTGGTGGGGCTGTATGTGCGGATGGGGTGGCATCGGCCATGCAGGCATCCGCGGCCCCGGCACTTTGCTTCCCACACACGCGCCGCCTCCGCGCCCTCAAAACCGCGCCACGGACGTAACGCCTTCTGGATACAGAGAACAATCGAGCTATGTCAACCCAAATGCGCGTTGTCCAGTCTGCCACGCACAAGTCTATTTCTATCAATCGCCCGATGGCGGCAAAGTCTATTTCGATGAACTTGGCCCCCCGTGGCCTAAACATCCTTGCACATCGGGCAGCGCTCCAAAACGACGAATATTCGTCGCTGGCCGTACGCCGAGTTCAAACGCCCCGGCTTGGTATTCAGCCGGCTGGCGTCCGTATATTTGCCGCGAAATACGAGCACTGCCCAATGACGAATCGTGGTGTCGCCTATCCGGGTCGTACGGGGGCCAGAAGAAGGTCTTCTTTGCAAAGTCCGAAGTGGTGCCCGCACACACTCTTATGCATGCTCGTGAGGAAAAGAATGGATGTTTCAAATTCGGCTACTTCTTACTGTCTACCGACGGCGGTGTCGTATATCGAGAATTTGACGCACAGACCACTCCCCCAAATTCCGAAGTCAACCCTCATACACCGCTCGCTGCCAAAGCTTCACCAACCACGGCTTTCGGCCTTGCCTTGCAAGCTGCACAGCGCAAATCGAGCAAGCAATCTGGGGGCACCAATGGTCACGGCTAACCCTGCGGTCCACCGGACGCTGCGCGATAAAGCCGCGCAGCGCCGGTGACCTCCACGTTAGCCGTCACATGAACACGCGGTATCGCTTCGCCTCGCCAGAAGACGCCGACGTCATTGCTTCGATGAACCTACAACTCATCCGCGACGAAGGGCATCGAAACCCCATGGATATTCCGGCACTTCGCGATCGAATGTCGTCGTGGCTTCAGGGCGACTACGAGGCAGTCCTCTTCGATGAAGATGGTGGTTCCGTCGGCTATGCCCTGTTCAAGCGCGAACCAGAGTTTGTGTATCTGCGCCGTAACCGGTAACTACCGGCCGTTCTTGCCTATGCGCGGCAAGTATGCAAGGGC
>CAYZLI010000013.1:20282-42420 GCA_964479195.1 uncultured Rhodocyclaceae bacterium | reverse complement strand
CCACCATGAAGCGCACCGGCTCGCGCTCCATCGCCGCGCGCCAGCGCGCCTGCGCTGAGAGCACATGGCGTGGGGCGGCGCCGAAGGAGCCGTGGTTGAGGAAGTGGATGGCAGGGTCCAGCGTCCACAAGCCGTGCAGGCCGTGGCCGAAGGGGGCGTTGGGTGGGGGGAGGAGATTGGCGGACCGGGTGTTCTTCATAGCCAGCGCATCATAAGACAGCGGCGCCCCGCCTGCGCAAGAACGCGCCAGGACCTGCCGAGGTAGTGGTCAGTCCAGGTTCGCCAAGAGGTGCAGCCGGTCGACAAGGTCGGGCAATCGCGCCTGGTTCGCGGCATCGCCGGGAAGGTGGCCGGCGAGGGCTTCGAGGAAGGCGGGCGTCGCCAACAGACGGCGCATCCAGTCGCGCAGATAGTCCTTCAATTCTTCGTCCAGACATCGGCACTCTTCGACGAGGCCCTCGCGCAATGCCTGTTCCACGCGCTGGTAGTCGCCGCGGACGGCTGCCTGAACGATCAGATCCACATCCGCGGTGGGGCGGATGGCTGACTGCGCCGGGTCGGTAATCAACAGGCCCGCCACGGCGCCGCCCACGAAGACAAGCTGTTCGCGCAACCCTTCGCCCAAGCGATCGGCCACCAGTTCCAGCATGGCCACATTGGGGTCATTGGGATTCATGGCGCCAGACGCTCGTCGAGGAGCTGCAGGGCAATGGCACGCTCGCGGGGACTGCCGCCCCGCACGGCATCGAACAGCACCAGGAGTTCATAGAGGGCCGGGTTTCGGACCGCCGCTTCCGGAACGGTGGGGTAAAGCGGATAGAACGCCGCGCCGCGCACGCTGCCGCTCTTGTGCGGCCATACGGGCGGGGGCTCGTTGGGCTGGACGATCTTGTCTTTCAGCGGCGGTGCCGCATAGCCGGTGGGGACGCCACGGCTCATTTCCCCCCGTGTGGCGGGAAACGCGTAGCGCGCCCCGTGCTGGACGAACATCCGCAGGGCCTCACGCACCACCGACGCCTTGCCGGCCTGGTCCTTGTGCGCGAGTTGGGCCAGTGTCGCCCGTTCCAGCCCGGCATGAACCTCGGATGCCGTCAGCCCAAGTTCGCCGCCGAGGGCCGCATAGGTCGGTGGCGGCCCTTTCTCCAAGGAAATCCGCAGCAGCACAACCAAGTCCTGGGGACGGAGGACGACTTGGGGATTCGACTTGGAACGATACATGGCCGCACCATATTCGCCATTTGCAAATGGCGAATGGCGCCCCGCACAGCCTTCCCGGCCGCAACCTTCCGTGGTTTCCGATCCGGCAGAAACCTCTATCACCCGTTAATCCGGGTCTGGCCGTGCCAGCCATAATTGCGTACAATTACTGCCATCTGGCAGACATTGGAGGGTCGTCATGACCGCCGCAATTGCACATCCCAGCCTCTCGATCGAAGCCCTGCTCGGCGGCAGGCGCGTCCTGCAGGCCAAACCCCGCACCCCCCTGGATTGGGTCTCGGTGATCCGCCAGGGCATTTCCTCGGCGGCGGTGGATGCGCTGGCCAAGACCATTCACCTCACCCAGTCCGAACTGGCGGCCGCCCTGGGCATCCCCGAGCGCACCCTGGCCCGGCGCAAAAAGGAAGGCGTGCTCAGCAGCGAGGAAACCGCCAAGCTGGTGCGGCTGGCGCGCGTGGTGGGGCGGGCGGAGGAAGTCTTCGAGAGTCTGGAAGCCGCCCTCGACTGGCTGAAGTCCCCGAACGCCGCGCTTTCCGGCGCCACGCCGCTGTCCCTGCTGGACACCGACATCGGCGCGGAAGGCGTGCTGGATACCCTCGGACGCATCGAGCACGGCGTCTTCGGGTAACCGCGGCCTGATGCTCACGGTCTGGCGGCTGGTCACGGCCCGGTTCGCGCAAACCGCATTCTCCGGCGATGGTGCGCGCCTCTATGGCGGACGCTGGAACCGCAAGGGCGTGCCGATGGTGTACACCGCCGGCAGCCAGTCGCTGGCCATGCTGGAACTGCTGGTGCAGGACGAGCCGCTGCGCGCCCGCTACGTCGTGATCCCGGCCGCCTTGCCGAAGAACCTGAAGATCGAGCGCATCACCGCCGAGCAGCTTCCCGCGGACTGGCGCAGCCTCGCGGCGCGGGAGCGGCTTCAAGCCGTGGGCAGCGAATGGGCCAAGCGCCGGTCGAGCGCCGTGCTGGCCGTGCCGAGCGTGGTCATTCCCGCGGAGACTAATTTCCTGTTGAACCCGCTGCACCCTTCATTCGCCAGGATCGAGATTGGGGAGGCGCAGGAGTTCGTCACGGATCTGAGATTGGTGAAGAAGTAAGCCATGGCCATGGCTTTTGGCCGCCACGCAGGCCGTACCGATGAGCCGGCTCGCAAGATCACACGCCGCGCAGAACGCTAAACTCACGGAACAACCTCGCTGGCAGTGGCATTTCCAACCGCCAGATCAAACTCATCGGTCGGTCCCCCTCTGCCGTTTCCAGCGATACCCGACCACAAGCGCGATATGCATCGCCCTTACGAGCACGCACGAACAACTGGAACTGCCAGCCGTTTGCCGGACTTTCCAAGTAGCGGCGGCCGCTCATCGTGTCGGGACCTGCGCTGTTCTGCGTCTGCCAATGGAAGCGCTCGGCGCTGATGGCATAGTCATGATAGGCGATCCGGTCGTGATATCCCTCGCTCTTGTCGAGCGTGACAAAAAGCAGTTCTGTTTTGCGTTCGGCCAGTGGCAGGACGCCAGCCTGGAACGGCGAGCGCCTAAGAGCCGTCAGCCAGCGAACAGCCGTCAGTATCTCTCTTACCCCATACGCAGCATGCAGACATAGCGGCGTGTCTTCGAGCCCAGGCACGCGCACGAAGTGCAAACTGCTTCTGCCCTGAAGGATGCCAGCTAACTCGGCCAGTTCCTCGCAGATCGCGGGGTGCGCCTCTAGGCGCGCAAGGAATGCATTGTGGTCCGCTGCCTGATCATGCCGGCCGTCGATCTGTATATCGAATCGTGGTCTGGATCAACTGCCCCTACCGCGTCGTATATGTTCGATTCATCGGCACGCACCGCCAGTACGATCTGATCGACGCGCAGGCTGTTTGACGAAAGCGAGGACCCCATGAACATCAAACCAATTCGGACCCGGCGTGATTACGTGGCGGCGCTTGCGGCGGTCGAGCACCTGATGACGGCGAAACGCAACACGCCCGAAGGCGACAAGCTGGACGTTCTGGTGACGCTGGTCGAGGCCTACGAGGCCAAGCATTTCCCGCTCGATCTGCCGGACCCGGTCGAGGCCATCAAGTTCGTGATGGAGCAGCGCAACCTCGGCGTCAAGGATCTGGTGCCCTATATCGGCCGGCCCAACCGCGTGTATGAGGTGCTCAACCGCAAGCGCCCGCTGACCATGGCGATGGCGTGGAAGCTGCACAAGGGGCTGGGGATTCCGGCGGAGTCGTTGATCAGGCAGGCTGCCTGACCCTGGATCTTAATGCGCACGGCGCCCGGCCTGCCGGTTGCTAAACAAACGTGTATTTTGTTTAGCAACCCGGAGGAACCATGCGCTTTACCGAACTTCCGCTTTCGGCCCAGACGGCCTATGCCGAGCTATTCGAACAGACCCGCGCGTTCGAGGTAACGAATGCGCTGACCGGCCTGACGGGCAGCTTCCAGAAGCTCGCTCGCAAGGGGCAGGATTACTGGTATTTCGCCTACCGTGATCTCGACCGCAAGGTGCGCATGGCTTATGTGGGTCCGAACGATGCGCGGGTGCTTGCGCTGGTCGAGCGATTCGAGCGGACCCGGCAGGACAAACCCCTTGCGCCGCAGGCGCAGGCCGCCCTGGCATTGGGCTGCGCGCCGACTGCGCCGAAGCACTTTCGCATCATCAAGCGGCTTTCCGAATATGGGTTTTTCCGCGCGGGCGGCGTGCTCATCGGCACCCATGCGTTTCTGGCGATGGGCAATCTGCTTGGCGTGCGCTGGAGCGAGGGCGCCGCGACGCTCGATTTCGCCCACGCCGGGCGCAACGTCTCCGTCGCGCTGCCGGCGGACTTGCGCATCGACGTGCATGGGGCGCTGGAATCGCTCGAGATGGGCCTGCTGCCGATGGCGCAGTTCGACGGCAGGGCCGGTGCGCAGTATCGCAACCCGGCAGATCAGGAACTGCGGCTGGACTTCGTTACCAGCAGCGCCACGCGCAGCGGCAAGCCGGTGGTGATGCCGGACCTCAACCTGACGCTGGAGCCGCTCAAGTTCATGCAGTTCTCCCTCGAGGGAACCACGCAGGGCTGCCTGATCAGCCGTACCGGCGCCTGCATCGTGAACCTGCCCGCCCCGGAGCGCTACGCCGTGCATAAGCTGATCATCTCCGGCGAACGGCCGCTGGCGGAGCGCGCCAAGGCAACCAAGGATTTGCTGCAGGCGGCCAGCCTTGCCGCCTACTTCGCGCAAACCGGTCAGGCCCGCACTTTCAACGCCGCCTGGCACGATGCCGTGGCGAGAGGCAGGGGCTGGCGGGAGCGCGCGGTGCGGGGGAAAACAGCACTGTTGCGGATGGCGCCTGAGCTGAACGCACCGGAGTTGTGGGCTTAGGTCGTGCCCCTCACCCCGGCCCTCGCCCCGGAGGGGCGGGGGAAGACAATCGTGCTTCTTGTCAACTTGACCAGTAAGCGCTAAAGTCAGGTGTGATCAAATTTCAGGCAAAGCCCATGAAGTCCATTCAGGTCGGCGAACTGAAGGCGCGTTTTTCCGAGGTGCTGAGTGAGGTCAGGGCGGGGAAGACGGTTGTGATCAGCTACGGCCGCAAGCATGAGCAGGTTGCCGCGCTGGTGCCCTATCCGCCCGCCGCACAGCCTGCGGCGCGCGCGCTTGGCGTGCTGGCCGGGTGCGCAAAGGCGCGCTTCGCGGACGATTTTTCCATCAGTGACGAGGAGCTGCTTCAGGCGTGAGTTTTCTGCTCGATACCCACGCCTTCATCTGGTCCGTGCTGGAGCCCGGGCGGCTCGGCCAGAAATCCCGCGCCGCGCTGACCGATCCGTCCATCGATGTGTTCGTGAGCGCGGTCAGCTTCTGGGAAATCGCCCTGAAGACTGGAATCGGCAAACTGACACTGGAAGGCTGCAGCCCGGAGACACTGCTCGAAGCGGCGCAAGCGCAGGCGTTTCAGCTGCTGCCCCTTTCCCCGGAGGACGCCTGCGCCTTCCACCATCTGCCCAAGACCGCGCACAAGGATCCCTTCGATCGCATGTTGATCTGGCAGGCGATCCGCGGCCGTCACACCCTGATCACCCGTGACGGCGGCATCCGCCGTAGCTATCGGTCGCACAAGCTCAAGACGCTGTGGTAAGGCGGGGTAATTGTCCGGAGAGCCAAGCCGGGCGCAGGTTTCGGGCCGTTTGCCCCTCACCCCGGCCCTCTCCCCGGCGGGGCGAGGGAGAAACAAAAAAGGCAGCCGAAGCTGCCTTTCTGTTAGCCCCTGAACTTCGCTTCAGCGCTGCCCGCGCTTGCGCACCCTCTGGATAGCCGCGAGCTGGGCGACGGCCTCGGCGAGCTCCGCCTGGGCCTTGGCGTATTCGAGCTGGGAGGTCTTGTTCTGCAGGGCTTCCTCGGCCTTCTTCTTGGCTTCCAGCGCCTTGGCTTCGTCCAGGTCCTTGCCGCGGATGGCCGTGTCGGCCAGCACGGTGACCAGGTTAGGCTGCACTTCCAGCATGCCGCCGGCCACGAAGACCAGCTCCTCCTCGACCTGGCCCTGGATCTTCAGGCGCACCGTGCCCGGCTTGATGCGGGTGAGCAGCGGCGTGTGGCCGGGCAGGATGCCCAGCTCGCCGGACTCGCCCGGCAGGACGACGAACTCGGCCAGGCCCGAGAAGATCGAGTCCTCGGCGCTGACGATGTCCACGTGTACGGATAGTGCCATTTTTCCTTCCTTCATCCCGACCCCCGACCGGTGAGTGAAGAGGGTAAAGATTAGCCGAGATTAGCCTTTATTGCAGGGTCTTCGCCTTCTCGAAGGCCTCGTCGATGCCGCCGACCATGTAGAAGGCCTGCTCCGGCAGGTGGTCGCACTCGCCGGCGACGATCATCTTGAAGCCGCGGATGGTCTCCTTGAGCGGCACGTACTTGCCGGCGGAGCCGGTGAACACTTCGGCCACGAAGAAGGGCTGGGACAGGAAGCGCTGGATCTTCCGGGCGCGGGACACAACCAGCTTGTCTTCCGGCGCCAGCTCGTCCATGCCCAGGATGGCGATGATGTCGCGCAGTTCCTTGTAGCGCTGCAGGGTCTGCTGCACGGCACGGGTCGTGGAGTAGTGCTCCTCGCCGATGACGTTCGGGTCCACCTGGCGCGAGGTGGAGTCGAGCGGGTCCACCGCCGGGTAGATGCCCAGCGAGGCGATGTCCCGGCTCAGCACGACGGTGGCGTCCAGGTGGCCGAAGGTGGTGGCGGGCGACGGGTCGGTCAGGTCGTCGGCGGGCACATACACCGCCTGGATCGAGGTGATGGAGCCCGTCTTGGTGGAGGTGATGCGCTCCTGCAGCCGGCCCATTTCCTCGGCCAGGGTCGGCTGGTAGCCCACCGCGGAAGGCATGCGGCCCAGCAGCGCCGACACTTCCGTGCCGGCCAGGGTGAAGCGGTAGATGTTGTCCACGAAGAACAGCACGTCGCGGCCTTCGTCGCGGAAGTGCTCGGACATGGTGAGGCCCGTGAGCGCCACGCGCAGGCGGTTGCCCGGGGGCTCGTTCATCTGGCCGTACACCAGGGCCACTTTGTCGAGAACGTTGGAGTCCTTCATCTCGTGGTAGAAGTCGTTGCCCTCGCGGGTGCGCTCGCCCACGCCGGCGAACACCGAGTAGCCGGAGTGCTCGATGGCGATGTTGCGGATGAGCTCCATCATGTTCACCGTCTTGCCCACGCCGGCGCCGCCGAACAGGCCGACCTTGCCGCCCTTGGCGAAGGGGCAGACCAGGTCGATCACCTTGATGCCGGTCTCGAGCAGCTCCTGGGACGGGGCCAGCTCGTCGAAGGCCGGGGCCTTCTGGTGGATGGAGCGGCGCTCGTCGGTGCCGATGGGCCCTTGCTCGTCGATCGGGCTGCCGAGCACGTCCATGATGCGGCCCAGGGTGGCCTTGCCCACCGGCACCGAGATCGGCTTGCCGGTGTTCTGCACCATCATGCCGCGGCGCAGACCTTCGGAGGAACCCAGCGCGATGGTGCGGACCACACCGTCGCCCAACTGCTGCTGGACTTCGAGCGTCAGCTCCGAGCCTTCCATGGTGAGGGCGTCATAGACTCTCGGCATGTCTTCGCGCTTGAACTGGACGTCCACCACGGCGCCGATGCACTGAACGATTTGACCTTGACTCATCGTCTTTCCCCAATAAACAGATTCTTCAGACGGCCGCAGCGCCGCCCACGATTTCGGAAATTTCCTTGGTGATCGCCGCCTGGCGGGTCTTGTTGTAGATCAGCTGCAGGTCGTTGATGACGGTGCCGGCGTTGTCCGAGGCGGCCTTCATGGCCACCATGCGCGCGCTCTGCTCCGAGGCGATGTTCTCGGCCACCGACTGGTACACCAGCGCCTCGACGTAGCGCACCAGCAGCTCGTCGATCACGACGCGGGCGTCCGGCTCGTAGATGTAGTCCCAGCCGTGGTCCTTCGTCTCCAGCTTCTCGCCCGTGAGGGGCAGCAACTGCTCCATCACCGGCTCCTGCTTCATGGTGTTGATGAAGCGGGTGTAGGCCACGTAGACCGCGTCCAGCTCGTCGGCCTGGAAGGCATCGAGCATGATCTTCACCGGCCCGATCAGCTTGTCCAGGTGCGGCGTGTCGCCCAGGTGGGTGACGTTGGACACCACCTTGGCGCCCAGGCGCTGCATGAAGCCCAGGCCCTTGTTGCCGATGGCGGTGACGCGCATCTCGGTGACGCCGCTGCCTTCCCACGCCTTCATCTGGTGCAGGCTGAGGCGCAGCACGTTGGTGTTGAGGCCGCCGCACAGACCCTTGTCCGTGGTGACGACGATCAGGCCGACGCGCTTCACCGTCCCGATCTTGGCGAGGAAGGGGTGCTTGTACTCGGAGTTGGCCTGGGACAGGTTGGCCGCGAGCCGGCGGATCTTCTCGCCGTAGGGCCGGGCGGCCTTCATGCGCTCCTGGGCCTTGCGCATCTTGGAGGCCGCGACCATCTCCATGGCCTTGGTGATCTTGCGCGTGTTTTGCACGCTCTTGATCTTGGTGCGAATTTCCTTGCCGCTGGGCATGGATGGCTCCTAGTCCTAGTGACTCGGCTTACGCCCAGTTCTTCTTGAACTCGGCGATCGCGGCGTCGAGAGCCTTTTCGCCTTCGGCGTCCAGGTCCTTGGTCGTGTCGATCTTGTTCATGAGATCGGCGTGGCTCGCCCGCATGTGCTGGTGCAGCGCCACCTCGAAGGGCAGCACGCGCTTCACGTCGAGATCGTCGAAGTAGCCCTGGTTGATGGAGAAGAGCGACACCGCCATCTCGGCCACCTGCATGGGCGAGTACTGGGGCTGCTTCATGAGTTCGGTGACGCGGCGGCCGCGCTCGAGCTGCTTGCGGGTGGCTTCGTCCAGGTCGGAGGCGAACTGGGCGAAGGCCGCCAGTTCGCGGTACTGGGCGAGCGCCAGGCGCACGCCGCCGCCCAGCTTCTTGATGACCTTGGTCTGGGCCGCGCCGCCGACGCGGGACACCGAGATGCCGGCGTTGATGGCGGGACGGATGCCGGCGTTGAACAGGTCGGTCTCCAGGAAGATCTGGCCGTCGGTAATGGAGATCACGTTGGTCGGCACGAAGGCGGTCACGTCGCCGGCCTGGGTCTCGATGACGGGCAGCGCGGTGAGGGAACCCGTCTTGCCCTTGATCGCGCCCTTGGTGAACTTCTCCACGTAGTCCTCGGAGACGCGGGCGGCACGCTCGAGGAGCCGCGAGTGCAGGTAGAACACGTCGCCGGGGTAGGCTTCGCGGCCCGGCGGGCGGCGCAGCAGCAGGGAGATCTGGCGGTAGGCCCAGGCCTGCTTGGTGAGGTCGTCGTAAATGATCAGGGCGTCCTGGCCGCGGTCGCGGAAGTATTCGCCCATGGTGCAGCCGGAGTAGGGGGCGATGTACTGCATGGCGGCGGACTCGGAGGCGGAGGCGACGACGACAATGGTGTAGGCCATCGCGCCGGTCTCTTCCAGCTTGCGGATCACGTTCTTGATCGTCGAGGCCTTCTGGCCGATGGCGACGTAGACGCAGAAGAGATCCTTGCCCTTCTGGTTGATGATGGTGTCGACGGCCACCGCGGTCTTGCCGGTCTGGCGGTCGCCGATGATGAGCTCGCGCTGGCCGCGGCCGATCGGCACCATCGAGTCGATGGACTTGAGGCCCGTCTGCACCGGCTGAGACACGGACTTGCGCCAGATCACGCCCGGGGCGATCTTCTCGATCGGCTCGGTCATCTTGGCGGGGATCGGGCCCTTGCCGTCGATGGGCTGGCCCAGGGCGTTCACGACGCGGCCGACCAGCTCGGGGCCGACGGGCACTTCCAGGATGCGGCCGGTGCATTTCACCGTGTCGCCTTCCGTGATGTGCTCGTACTCGCCCAGTACCACGGAGCCGACGGAGTCGCGCTCCAGGTTCAGCGCCAGGCCGAAGGTGTTGCCCGGGAATTCCAGCATCTCGCCCTGCATCACGTCGGCCAGGCCGTGGATGCGGCAGATGCCGTCGGTGACCGAGACCACCGTGCCCTGGGTGCGCATCTCGGCGCCCACGCCCAGCTTCTCGATCTTGCTCTTCAGCAGTTCGCTGATTTCGGATGGATTCAGTTGCATTTCTATCTCCTGGCGCTGTTGCGCTGTCGATCCGTTAGCTCTTCAAGGCGAGGGACATGGCCGCCAGCCGGGCGCGCACGGAAGCGTCGATGACCTGGTCGCCGACGACGACCTTGACGCCGCCGATCAGCTCGGGGTCGAGGGCGACGGTGGCGTGGATGCGTCGGCTGAACTTCTTCTCCAGGTCGGCGACCAGGCTGGATTTCTGCGCCTCGTCGAGGGGAAACGCCGTGTAGACCTCGGCCTCCAGCACCCGTTCGCGCTCGTTCTTGAGCTGCTCGTACAGGTCGCGCATCTCCGGCAGCAGCAGCAGGCGGTTGTTGTCGGCGAGGAGCCGCACGAAGTTCTTGCCTTCCTCGGTGAGATCCTTGGCGAGGGCGAGGAACCAGTCGACGAGGTCGGCGCGGGCGATCTTCGGATTGCCAATCGCGGCCTGCATCTCGGGGTGGGCAGCCACCTGGGCCAGAGTGTCCAGCACGGCCGACCACGCCGGCAGGGCGTTGTTCTGGTCGGCCAGGCGGAAGACCGCTTCGGCGTAGGGGCGGGCGACGGTTGTGGCTTCGGCCATGGCGATGCTCGCTTACAGTTCCTGGCGGAGCTGGCCGAGCACGTCGGCGTGAGCCTTGGCGTCCACCTCGCGGCGCAGGATCTTGGTCGCCCCGGCGACGGCCAGATCGGCCACGCGCTCGCGCAGGGTTTCCTTGGCGCGCATGACCTCCTGGTCGATCTCGGCCTTGGCGCCGGCGACGATGCGGGCGCCCTCGGCCTTGGCGGCTTCCTTGGCTTCGTCGATGATCTGCTGGGCCCGCTTCTCGGCCTGGGCGACGATCTCGGCGTAGCGGTCCTTCGCCTCCCGGATGGTGTCGGCCGAGCGCTTGCCCGCCAGTTCCAGCTCATGCTTGGCACGCTCGGCGTGGGCCAGCCCGTCGGCGATCGTCTTCTGGCGCTCATCGATCGCCGTGGACAGATACGGCCAGACGAACCTGGCGGTAAACCAGATGAAGATCGCGAAGGCCGCGGCCTGCGCGAGCAGGGTCAGGTTGATGTTCATAGCACCCTCGAACGGGTCTCGGTTGACGGCGGACGAACCCCTTATTTCGGGATGACGGCGAGCAGCGGGTTGCCGAAGGCAAACAGCATCGCCAGACCCACGCCGATGATGAAGGAGGCGTCGATCAGACCGAGGAGCAGGAAGACCTTGGCTTGCAGGGTGGGCATCATCTCGGGCTGGCGCGCGGCGCCCTCGAGGAAGCGGCTGGCCATGATGCCGATGCCGACACAGGCCCCTGCGGCGCCCAGGCCGATCATGAGACCGATGCCGATGCCGGTGTAGGCCTGGATCATCGCCAAGTACTGGAGTTTTTCCATTTTGCTTTCCTTTCTGTTGCGAAGAAGTGAAGAATCGGGAAGGTTGAATCAGTGGCTTTCGTGCGCCATCGACAGGTAGACGACGGTGAGCATCATGAAAATGAAGGCCTGCAGCGCGACGATCAGGATGTGGAAGATCGCCCAACCGACACCCAGCAGGGCGCTGAAGAACGCGCCGGTGAGACCGGTGGCGGCCCACATGCCGAGCAGCAGGAAGATGATCTCGCCCGCGTACATGTTCCCGTAAAGACGCAGGGAGTGGGACAGGGGCTTGGAGACGTATTCGATCAGGTTGAACAGGAAGTTGGCCGGCCAGAGCAGGGGGTTGGTGCCGAAGGGGGCACAGAACAGCTCGTGCATCCAGCCGCCGAGGCCCTTCACCTTGACGCTGTAGAAGATCATGAGCGCCCAGACGGAGAGCGCCAGCGCAAAGGTGGTGTTCACGTCGGCGGTGGGCACCGGGCGCCAGTTGTGCTGGTGGAAGACGTTCTCGAAGATCCAGGCCATGATGTCCACGGGCAGGAAGTCCATGGCGTTCATGAACAGCACCCACATGAATACCGTCAGGGCCAGGGGCGCCACGAAACGGCGGTCGCCGTGGAAGACGCCTTTCACCTGGTCGTCGATGAACTCCACGGCCAGTTCGATGAAGGCCTGGGTCCGGGAGGGCACGCCGGGGGTGGCCTTGCGCACCACCAGCCACATGAAGCCGAAGACCAGGACGCCGAGGATGGCGGAGGTCACCAGAGTGTCCACATGCAGGGTCCAGAAGTCGCCGTCGCCGACGGGCCTGGCCAGGAAGGACAAATGATGATTGATATAAGACGTGGGGGTCAGTTCAGTTCCTGCGGCCATCGCGGCATCAATCCCGGACAAAAAACGCCATGCTTGAGAGGATCACCGTGACCACGAAGGCGGAAAAAAACGCCACCGGGACAATGTCCTTGTATGTCGTCAGCGCCAACCACAACAGGAGAACGATTGACGCGATCTTGCTTGCTTCGGCCCGCAGCATCGTCGAGAGCGTCGACCAGGTGGTGGCGGACCCGCTGATCCGGACCACCAGCGCAAAGACGATGGTTGCCACCACGTTGATCAGGCCACCCAGGACGGCCGAGAGCGCTCCCTGCCACCCGGCCCAGGCTCCGGCGAGCATCGCAATGAGGGCGATGGCCAAGACCTGCCAACGTAGTACCGTACGAATGGGCTTGCTCCGGAGCACTCCAGCCTCCCAGGCGTTGCCCGGTTCGTTGCCGATAAAATAAAACCTAAGGATGATAACAAAAAATTTATCGGGCCACAACGAGATGCTACGGTTCGGCATGGAAAACAGGACGTCCCGGGCTGGCATGGAAAACAGGATGCTACGGTCCGATTTGCAATACCGGAAACTGAAAAATTTTATCGGGCCACAACAAGAGGCTACGTGGATAGCCCCGCTCGGCGAAACGAATTTCCTGTCACAGGCTCTCAGCGCAGCTTGTCGAGGATGCCGTCCAGTTGATCCAGGCTGGCGAAGTGGATGGCGAGCTGCCCGCTGCCCTTCGCGCCAAGCTTGATCTTCACCTGGGCGCCCAGCTTGTCGGCAAGCTCTTCTTCCAAGCGCAGCAGGTCCCGGTCTTCCTTCTTCGCCGCCTTCGGCTTGGGCGGGTTGAGCTGGTGCTGCACCAGGCGTTCCGCCTCGCGCACCGAATAGCCCTTGGCGGCGATGCGCGTGGCCAGCGCCGCCTGGCTCGCCTTGGGCAGGGGCAGCAGCGCCCGGGCATGGCCCATGTCGATCTTGCCTTCCATGAGGAGCTCCTGCGCCGGCTTGGCCAGGTGCAGCAGGCGCAGCAGGTTGCTCGCCGCCGGGCGGGAACGGCCGACGGCATCCGCCGCCTGCTGGTGGGTCATGCCGAATTCATCGATGAGGCGCTGGATGCCCGTGGCCTCTTCCAGCGGGTTGAGGTTCTCGCGCTGGATGTTCTCGATGAGCGACATGGCGAGCGCCGCCTCGTCGGGAATCTCGCGCACCAGCACCGGCACTTCGGCGAGGCCGGCCAGTTGGGAAGCGCGCCAGCGCCGCTCGCCGGCGATGATCTCGTAGCGGGCGCCATCGACGGGCCGCACCAGGATGGGCTGCATCACGCCCTGGGCCTTGATGGAGGCGGCCAGCTCGTTGAGCGACTCCTGGTCCATGTGGGTGCGCGGCTGGTATTTGCCGGGCTGGAGCTGGGTCACGCGCAGGCTCGCCTGGCGCTGCGGCTCGGCGCTGTTGCCGGCCAGCAGGGCATCGAGGCCGCGGCCGAGTCCTTTCAGTTTGGGTGGGGTCATGGCGCTTCCTTCCGATTCAGAATGTCTTCGCGCGCTCGATCATCTCGTGGGCGAAGGCGACGTAGGCCTGGGCGCCCTTGGCGTTCTTGTCGAAGACGACGCCGGGCACGCCGTAGCTGGGCGCCTCCGCCAGGCGGACGTTGCGCGGGACGATGGCGCGGAACACCTTGTCGCCGAAGTGCTGCTCGAGCTGGGCCGAGACCTGGTTGGACAGCGTCGAGCGCGGGTCGAACATGACGCGCAGCAGGCCGATGATCTTCAGGTCCGGGTTGAGGTTGGCGTGCACCTTCTTGATGGTGTTCACCAGGTCTGACAGGCCCTCCAGCGCGAAGTATTCGCACTGCATGGGGATGATGACGCCGTGGGCGGCGCACAGCCCGTTCAGGGTGAGCAGCGAGAGCGAGGGCGGGCAGTCGATGAGGACGAAATCGTAGTCCTCGGCGTGCAGGGCGAGCGCGTGCTTCAGGCGCGTCTCGCGGTTGTCCAGATCGACCAGCTCCACTTCGGCCCCGGCGAGGTCGCGGTTGGCCGGCAGGGTGTCGTACTTGCCGGCGGTCGAGGCCTGGCGTGCCTCGGCGAGGGAGGCAAGGCCGAGCAGGACGTGGTACACGGACTGGGGCAGCGCGCGCTTCTCCACGCCGCTGCCCATGGTGGCGTTGCCCTGGGGATCGAGATCCACCAGCAGCACGCGCTGGCCGCAGGCGGCGAGCGCCGCGGCGAGGTTGGTGGTGGTGGTGGTCTTGCCCACCCCGCCCTTCTGGTTGGCCACTGCGAAGATGTGCATGTCTAGTTCTTCTCGATGATGACGAGATGCCGCTGGGCGTCCAGCCCCGGCACCTTCAGCTCCCGCGTTTCCCGCACCCGCCAGCCGGCGGGCAGTTGCGCGATTTCCTCGTAGGGGTAGATCCCCTTCATGGCGATGAGCGCGCCCCCCGGCGCCGCCAGGTGCCCGGCCAGGCGCACGAACTCGGCCAGGTCGGAGAAGGCGCGGGAGATCACCGCGTCGAACTTCGCCTCCGGCGGCAGCGCCTCGACGCGGGCGCAATGCACGCTCACGTTGTCGAGCTGCAACTCGATCTTCGCCTGCTGCAGGAAGGTCGCCTTCTTGTGGTTCGCCTCCACCAGCGCCACCTGCAGCTGCGGCCGCACGATGGCGAGGGGAATGCCGGGCAGTCCGCCGCCGCTGCCGATGTCCGCCAGGTCAGCCGCTCGCCCCAGGTGGGGCGCCACGGCCAGGGAATCGAGCAGGTGGTGGCTCACCACCTGCGCTTCGTCCCGCAGCGCCGTCAGGTTGTACACCTTGTTCCACTTGCCCAGCAGGGCGGCGAAGGCGAGCAGCTTGGCCTGCGCTGCCGCAGGCACGTCCATCCCTAGCGCGGCCAGCCCGCGCTCCAGTTGCTGCCGCGGCGTCATGCGCTCTTCCGCACGCCGTTCCCCTCTCCCTCAGGGAGAGGGGCTAGGGGTGAGGGTGGGGTTTGGAGAGCGCTTCCGGCTCGGGTCGAGTCACCCCGCCGCTTCAGATGCACCAGCAGCAGCGAGATGGCGGCGGGCGTGATGCCCTGGATGCGCGAGGCCTGGCCCAGGGTCTCCGGCCTGTGCTGGTCGAGCTTCTGCTGCACCTCGATGGACAGGCCGCGCACGCTGCGGTAGTCGAGATCCGCCGGCAGGGCCAGTTCCTCCTGGCCGCGGCTGCGGGCGATCTCATCGGCTTGGCGGTCGATGTAGCCCTGGTACCTGGCCTGGATCTCCACCTGTTCGATGGCCTGGCGGTCGGAAATCGGTTCACCGGCGCCGGGCAGGGTCATGAGCGCGTCGTAGGAAACATCCGGCCGGCGCAGCAGGTCGGCGAGTGGATATTCGCGCTCCAGGGCCTTGCCCAGCACCCGCTCGGCCGCCTCGGCGGGCACCAGCCGCGGGTTGACCCAGGTGGATTTCAGCCGCTCCTGCTCGCGGGCAATGGCGTCGCGCTTGCGGCAGAAGGCGTCCCAGCGGGCGTCGTCCACGATGCCCAGGCGGCGGCCGGTATCGGTCAGGCGCAGGTCGGCGTTGTCCTCGCGCAGGCTGAGGCGGTACTCGGCGCGGCTGGTGAACATGCGGTAGGGCTCGGACACGCCGCGGGTGATGAGGTCGTCCACCAGCACGCCGAGGTAGGCCTCGTCCCGGCGCGGGCACCAGGGCGCCGCGCCTTTGGCGAACAGGGCGGCGCTCACGCCGGCAAGCAGGCCCTGGGCCGCCGCCTCCTCGTAGCCGGTGGTGCCGTTGATCTGGCCGGCGAAGAACAGTCCCTGGATGGCTTTCGTCTCCAGCGAGGAATGCAGGCCGCGCGGATCGAAGTAGTCGTACTCGATGGCGTAGCCGGGGCGCAGGATGTGGGCCCGCTCCAGCCCCTTGATGGAACGCACGAGGGCGAGCTGCACGTCGAAGGGCAGGCTCGTGGAGATGCCGTTGGGATAGATCTCGTGGGTGGCGAGGCCTTCCGGCTCGAGAAAGAGCTGGTGGCTCGCCTTGTCGGCGAAGCGGTGGATCTTGTCCTCGATGGACGGGCAATAGCGCGGCCCCACCCCCTCGATGACCCCGGTGAACATGGGCGAGCGGTCCAGGCCGCCGCGGATGATGTCGTGGGTGCGCGGGTTGGTGTGGGTGATCCAGCAGGGCAGTTGGCGCGGGTGCTGGGCGGCCTCGCCCAGGAACGAGAACACCGGCACCGGGTCGTCCCCCGGCTGCACGGTCATCACGGAGAAGTCGATGCTGCGCCCGTCCAGGCGCGGCGGCGTGCCGGTCTTCAGCCGCCCCGCCGGGAGCTGCAGCTCGCGCAGCCGTGCGGCGAGGCTCACCGCCGGCGGATCGCCCATGCGTCCGGCCTGGTAGTGGTCCAGGCCCACGTGGATGAGGCCCGCCAGGAACGTGCCGGCGGTGAGCACCACCGCTTCGGCCTCGAAGCGCAGGCCGAGCTGGGTCGCCACACCGGTCACGCGCTCGCCCGAGACGGTGAGATCGTCCACCGCCTGCTGGAAGAGCGTCAGGTTGGGCTGGTTCTCCAGGCGGCGACGGATGGCGGCCTTGTAGAGCACGCGATCGGCCTGGGCGCGGGTGGCGCGCACCGCCGGGCCTTTGCTGGAGTTGAGGATGCGGAACTGGATGCCCGCCTCGTCCGTGGCGGCGGCCATGGCCCCGCCCAGGGCGTCCACCTCCTTCACCAGGTGCCCCTTGCCGATGCCGCCGATGGACGGATTGCAGGACATCGCCCCCAGGGTCTCGATGTTATGCGTCAGCAGCAGCGTGCGGCAGCCGGCCCGCGCCGCGGCGAGCGCGGCCTCGGTGCCGGCATGGCCGCCGCCGACAATGATGACGTCATAACGGGTCGGGAAGAGCATCGCCTGGAGTCCAGCGCGTCAGGGAGGCGCAATGATACGCGAGCAGTCGCGAAAAAAACAGCGGCGATGTTTCACGTGAAACAGTCCCCGCTGTCGCAATCTAACTACCAGGATTTACGCGACTTTCTGCTCTTTCTGTTTGCCGCCGAGCCCGAGGTAGGTTTCCACGACCCGGGGGTCGTCGGCCAGTTGCTGGCTGCTCCCCTCCAGCACCATGCTGCCCGTCTCCAGCACGTAGCCGTAGTCGGCGATCTGCAGCGCCGCCCGGGCGTTCTGCTCCACCAGCAGGATGGCCACGCCCGTCTTCTTCAGGTCGGCGATGATGTGGAAGATCTCGCGCACGATGAGGGGCGCCAGGCCCAGGCTGGGCTCGTCCAGCATGAGGAGCCTGGGCTTGGCCATGAGGGCGCGGCCCACCGCGAGCATCTGCCGCTCGCCGCCGGACAAGGTCCCGGCCAACTGGGCGCGCCGTTCGCGCAGGCGCGGAAAGAGGCGGAACACCTCGTCCATGGTGCGCCCCTGGTCCCGGTCGCCGGCGCGGTAGCGCTGGAAGGCGCCCAGCAGCAGGTTGTCCTCGACGCTCATCTCGCCGAAGAGCTCGCGCTTTTCCGGCACCAGGGTCATGCCCATGGACACCAGGTGCTCGACCTCGATGTCTGTCTGCGCCTCGCCCATGAACACCACCTCGCCCTTGGCCGGCAGCAGGCCCATGATGGCGCCCAGCATGGTGGTCTTGCCCGCCCCGTTGGGGCCGATCACGGTGACGATGCGCCCCGCCTCGACCTTCAGGTTGGCGTGATGAAGCGCCTCGACCTTGCCGTAGGAGACGCACAGGTCGCGGATTTCCAGAATCGCGGTCATTACTCGACCCCTCCCAGGTAAGCCTCCAGCACCACCGGATCGTTCTGCACTTCCTCGGGCAGGCCCTCGGAAATCTTCTCGCCGAACTCCATCACCACCACCCGGTCGGCCAGGCCCATGACGAAGTCCATGTCGTGCTCCACCAGCAGGATGCCCATGCCTTCGGCGCGCAGCTTGCGCAGGAGATCCGCCAGGGCCTGCTTCTCCAGGTAGCGCAGGCCCGCCGCCGGCTCGTCCAGCAGCAGCAGGCAGGGATCGGAACACAGCGCCCGGGCGATCTCCAGCACCCGCTGCTGGCCCAGGGGCAGGCTGCCGGCCTCCTCGTGCATGTGCTCGGCCAGGCCGACGCGCTGCAGTTGCCGTGCCGCCTCGGCCAGCAGCACCGCCTCCTCCGCCCGCTCCAGCCGCAGGGCCGCGGGGATGACGCCCTTGGCGCCGCGCCGGTGGGCGCCGATGGCCACGTTCTCCAGCACGCTCATGGTGGACAGCAGGCGCACGTGCTGGAAAGTGCGGCTCATGCCGCGCCGGGCGATCTCGCGCGATGGCAGCCCGTCGATGCGGCTGCCGAGAAAGCGCACTTCCCCGGCCGTGAGGGGCAGCACGCCGGAGATCACGTTGAACATGGTGCTCTTGCCGGCGCCGTTGGGGCCGATGAGCGCCATGACCTCGCCCGCCTGCACGGTGAGGTTCATGTCGTTGTTGGCCACCAGGCCGCCGAACTCCTTGCGGGCATCCTGCACCTCCAGCAGCAGGGTGCCCGGCGCCGGCATCGGTCTCTGGGGCAGCGGGTCGGCCGCAGCACCGGCGGGTGGGTCGTAACGCTTGCGCGCCGGCGCCAGGCGCCCGAACCAGGGCCAGATGCCCTCCCGGGCCCGCTGCAGCACCAGCACCAGGAGCAAACCGAAGAAGATCACCTCGAAATTGCCGCTCTGGCCGAAGATCTTGGGCAGCAGCTCCTGCAGCCACTGCTTCAGGATGGTGATGAGCCCGGCGCCCACCAGGGCTCCCCAGACGTGGGCCGCACCGCCCACCACCGCCATGAACAGGTATTCGATCCCGAGCTGCAGGCCGAAGGGGGTGGGATTCACGAAGCGCTGCAGGTGCGCGTAGAGCCAGCCGGAGACGGCGGCGTAGAGCGCGGCGATGAGGAAGATGACGATTTTCGTGCGGGCGGTGTCCACCCCCATGCTCTCGGCCATCAGGCTGCCGCCCTTCAGGGCGCGGATCGCCCGTCCCTCGCGGGAATCCAGGAGGTTGCGGGTGGCCACCACGGCGCCCAGCAGGACGGCCCAGATCAGGTAGTAGAACTCCCGGCCCGAATCCAGCTTCCAGCCGAACAGCTCCAGCACCGGGATGCCGGTCAGGCCCGTGTGCCCGCCGAGGAATTCCAGGTTGCCGAAGAGGAAGTACAGGCTGATCCCCCAGGCGATGGTGCCCAGGGGCAGGTAGTGGCCGGACAGGCGCAGCGTGATTACGCCGAGCAGCCAGGCCACCGCGGCCGTCACGGCCAGGCCGGCCAGCAGCCCCAGCCAGGGCGACGCCCCGTGGGCCGTGGACAGGTAGGCGGTGGCATAGGCGCCCAGGCCGACGAAGGCCGCCTGCCCGAAGGAGGTCAGGCCGCCGACCCCCGTCAACAGCACCAGGCCCAGGGCGACGATGGCATACAGGCCGATATAGTTGAGCAGCGTGACGTAGAACTCGGGCACCAGCAGGGGCCCGAAGGCCAGGGCGGCGAGAAACGCCAGCGGCACCAGGATGCGCGGCGTCATTCCTCCTCCTCCACGTGGTGCGCCGTGAGGGAGCGCCAGACCAGGACCGGGATGATCAGGGTGAAGACGATGACTTCCTTGAAGGCGCTGGCCCAGAAGGAGGAGAAGGATTCGAGCAAGCCGACCAGGACCGCGCCGGCCGCCGCCACCGGGTAGCTCACCAGGCCGCCGATGATGGCCCCGACGAAGCCCTTGAGGCCGACCAGGAAGCCGGTGTCGTAGTAGATGGTCGTGATCGGGGCGATGAGAATGCCGGACAGCGCGCCGATGAGCGCCGCCAGGGTGAAGGAGAGCTTGCCCGCCATGGTGGTGGAGATGCCCATGAGGCGGGCGCCGACGCGGTTGATGGCCGTGGCGCGCAGGGCCTTGCCGTAGAGCGTGCGTTCGAAGAACTGGTAGAGGGCGACGATCAGCACCAGGCTGGCGCCCAGGACCCACAGGGTCTGGCCGTTTACCGTAATCAGGCGCAGATCGAAGGAGGCCTCGCTGAAGGCCGTCGTGCGCGAGCCCTCGGCGCCGAAGAAGAGCAGGCCCAGGCCCACCAAGGCCAGGTGCACGGCGACCGAGACGATAAGCAGGACGAGCACCGAGGCCTCCGCCAGCGGCTGGAAGGCCAGGCGATAG
Source organism: uncultured Rhodocyclaceae bacterium (assembly GCA_964479195.1). GTDB lineage: Bacteria > Pseudomonadota > Gammaproteobacteria > Burkholderiales > Rhodocyclaceae > Desulfobacillus. The sequence goes on along the minus strand of CAYZLI010000013.1, from coordinate 22,298 downwards.
ACCATCGGTCCCAGCGGCACCACCACGGCCAGGGCCAGGGCGACCTGGGCCACCAGCGGCAACTTGCCCGGCTCGAACGCGTACACCAGGCCGGCGACGATACCCGGCAGCACCAGGTTGGCGAGGACGATGCGCGGCAGCCGCGCCGGCTTGCCCGCCCGCAGGGCGATCGCGGCGTCGATCAGGAACACCAGGGCGCCGGCGCCCAGCAGCAGCCAGAGGGTTCCCGGCGTCTTGCCGGCCTGGAAAGCGGCCAGGGTCAGCGCACCGTAGGCGACGAACTCGCCTTGCGGAATGAAGATGACCCGGGTCACGGCGAAGACCAGCACCAGGGCCAGGGCGAGCAGCGCGTAGATGGCACCATTGACGATGCCGTCCTGGCCGAGCAGCAGTGCAATCTGGAAATCCATGGCTTTTTTCGGTTATGGGATAAAAAAAGGGCATGGAACCCCGGCGATTGTACGTCACCAGGGGCTTTCCACGCCCTCTCCCGTGTTTACTGTCCGGCGGCAGCACCGCCGGGCCGCCCTCCCCCGAGGGCGGCGGCTGCTTGCTCAGTCCCTGCTTAGTGCTGCAACACCCATTTGCCACCCTCGATCTTGACCATGACGCGGGCGCGCTGGTCGAGGCCGAGGTGGTCGGTGGCCGACATGCTGTACACGCCGTGGGCGGCGCGCAATTCCTTCGTCCCTTCCAGGGCATCGCGCAGGGCGGCGCGAAACTCCTTCGTGCCCGGCTGGGCCTTCTTGAGGGCGGCCGGGACGGCGTTCGCCAGGAGCAGGCCGGCATCCCAGGCGTGGGCGCCGAAGGTGGACACGCTGCCGGCGCCGTGGGCGGCCTCGTACTTGGCGATGTACTCGAGGGCCGACTTCTTCACCGGGTTGGAGTCAGGCAGTTGCGTCGCCACCAGCACCGGGCCGGCGGGCAGGAGCGTGCCCTCCACGTCCTTGCCGCCGACGCGCAGGAAGTCGTTGTTGGCGACGCCGTGGGTCTGGTAGATCTTGCCCTTGTAGCCCTTCTCCTTCAGGGTCTTCTGGGGCAGCGCCGCGGGCGTGCCGGAGCCGGCGATCAGCACCGCGTCCGGGTTGGCCGACATGAGCTTGAGCACCTGGCCGGTCACCGAGGTGTCGGCGCGGTTGTAGCGCTCGCTGCCCAGGATCTTGATCTTGCGCGTCTCGGCGATCTTGCTGAACTCGTTCCACCAGCCCTCGCCATAGGCGTCCGAGAAGCCGATGAAGCCGACGGTCTTCACGCCGTTGTTGCTCATGTGCTCGGCGATGGCCGTGGACATCTGCACGTCGTTCTGGGGCGTCTTGAAGACCCAGCGGCGCTTGGCGTCCACGGGATCGACGATGCGCGCCGAGGCCGCCATGGAGATCATGGGCGTCTCGGTTTCCGCCGCCACGTCCACCATGGCCAGGGAGTTGGGGGTGATGGTCGAGCCGATGATCACGTCCACCTTGTCCTCGCTCACCAGCTTGCGGGTGTTCTTGACGGCCGTCGTCGTGTCCGAGGCGTCATCCAGCACGATGTAATTGACCTTCTGCCCGGCGATGGTGGTCGGCATGAGGGCGAAAGTGTTCTTTTCCGGAATGCCCAGCGACGCGGCCGGACCGGTCGCGGAGACCAGGACACCCACGTTGATGTCCGCCTGAGCGAACGACGCCGCGACTGCGGACAGCGCGGCGACAAGCAGCGATTTCAGCTTCATGGATCCTCCTCCTTTGGAAATGAGACGGCGCCCTCTCCCAAGACGCCTTGGCGGCAATCATACAGGGTCCGCTTCGAGGCACCAATCGCGACGGGCGCTATTATTCTTGCCGTTCAATCGATTGGTGCGCCGGGGGATGATACAAGCCATCCTGCGCAATTGTCCAACAGCGAATCATAATGCGATCCGCCGGCGCCTTCGGCCAGAGCTCATCTCAGCAATATCCACGAGTGGATATTGCTGAGATGAGCTCAGCGCACGGTGTCCCAGGCGAACTTGAGGATCAGCACCGTCGCCACGCCCAG
>CAYZLI010000013.1:0-20182 GCA_964479195.1 uncultured Rhodocyclaceae bacterium | reverse complement strand
CTCAGCGCACGGTGTCCCAGGCGAACTTGAGGATCAGCACCGTCGCCACGCCCAGGAAGACCCGCCGCACGAAGCCGGCGCCCTGGCTCATGGCCAGGTGGGAGCCCACCAGGGCGCCGCCGATGTTGAACAGGGCCATGGCCGCCGCCGTCAGCCAAAGCACCTGGCCGTGGGCGCCGAAATAAAGGAGCGCCGCCAGGTTGGTCGCCGCATTGACCACCTTGGCCGTGGCCGAGGCGCGCAGGAAGTCCAGGCCGAAGAAACGGACGAAGACGAAGATCAGGAAACTGCCCGTGCCCGGTCCGAAAAAGCCGTCGTAGAAGCCGATGACTCCCCCGAGCAGCACGGCCAGCACCATATCCCGGCGCCCGTGTTGCCGGCCCTGGTCCACCGCGCCGAGGTTCTTGCGGGCGTAGGTGTAGGCCGTGACGACGACAAGGAGGGCGAGCACCAGGGGCCGCAGCCATTCCTTGGGCAGCAGGGCGACGGTCATGGCGCCGAAATAGGACAGGGCGAAGGCCGCCAGGGCCGCCGGCAGGGCCATCCGCCAGGGAATGTCGATCCGGCGCGAGTAGCGCAGGGCGGCGGTGAAGGTGCCGAAGATGGAGGCCAGCTTGTTGGTGCCGAAGACCGTGGCCGGCAGGGCCTGGGGCAGGACGCCGAACAGGGCCGGAATCTGGATCAGCCCGCCGCCGCCCACGACGGCGTCGATCAGGCCGGCGAGGAAGGCGGCGGCGCAGAGCAGCGCAAGGTCGATCAGATCCACGGGCTATCCCCTTCTTCTTATTGCGGCCGACCGGAATCCCGGTCCTGTTTCACGTGGAACAGAACCGGCCCCTACTTGCCAATGCAGAACCGGGAGAAAATCTCCCCCAACAGGTCGTCCGGCGTGAATTCGCCGGTGATCTCGGCGAGCGCCTCCTGCGCCAGGCGCAACTCCTCGGCGAACAGTTCCAGTTGCCCCTGGCGGCCCTGGGCCGCCGCCAGGTGCGCCCCAGCACGGGCCAGGGCCTGCAGGTGCCGCTCGCGGGCCATGAACACGTCTTCCGCCCCCGCCTGCCAGCCGGCCACCCGCAGCAGTTCGGCCTCCAGCAGCTCCACCCCCTCCCCCGTCCGGGCGGAGAGCCAGAGGGTGACGTGGCCGCCCTCCTCCACCCGGCGCGGTCCCGCGCCCACCAGGTCGGCCTTGTTGCAGATGTCGATGCGCTCCACCCCGGCCGGCAGCCGGGCGGCGATCGCCCCGTCCGCCGCGGTGAGGCCCTCCCGCGCATCGAGCAGCAGCAGGACCACGTCGGCCCGCTCGATCTCCCGCCAGGTGCGGGAGACGCCGAGCCGCTCCACCTCGTCGGCCGCCTCGCGCAGCCCGGCCGTGTCGATGATGTGCAAGGGGATGCCGTGCACCTGGATGGTTTCCCGCAGCGCATCCCGGGTCGTGCCGGGGATGGCGGTGACGATGGCCCGCTCCTCCCCCGCCAGGCGGTTGAGCAGGCTGGATTTGCCCACATTGGGCTGGCCCGCCAGGACCACATGCAGGCCGCTGCGGAGCAGGCTGCCCTTCCGCGCCCGTTGGCGGATGGTCGCCACGTCCTCGCCCAGGCCGGCGAGCCGTCCGGCGGCATCGGCCTGGCGCAGGAAATCGAGCTCCTCCTCCGGGAAGTCCAGGGTCGCCTCGACCAGCATGCGCAGCTCGATCAGGCGCTCCACCAGGCGCTGGACGGCCGCGGAAAACTCCCCGGCCAGGGAGCGCACGGCGGAGCGGGCGGCCGCGGCGGTGGACGCCTCGATGAGGTCCGCCACCGCCTCGGCCTGGGCGAGATCCAGCTTGTCGTTGAGAAAGGCGCGCCGGGTGAATTCCCCCGGCTGGGCCGGGTGCGCCCCCAGCTCCACACAGCGGGCGAGCAGCAACTGCAGGACCACGGGCCCGCCGTGGCCCTGCAGCTCCAGGACGTCCTCGCCAGTATACGAATGGGGAGCGGGGAAATAGAGGGCGAGGCCCTGGTCGATCTCCCCGCCGGAGGCGTCGAGGAAGCGGGCCAGGGTGGCGACCCGGGGGGCGGGGATGCGGCCGGTCAGTTGCCGGGCCAGCGGCGCGAGATCCGGGCCGGACAGGCGCACGACGCCGATGCCGCCGCGCCCGGGCGCGGTGGCGACGGCGGCGATGACCTCAGTGGGCGGCCTTGGGCTTTTCACCACCCGAGATCATGCGGGTGATCTGCCACTGCTGGGCGATGGACAGCACGTTGTTCACCACCCAGTAGAGGACGAGGCCGGAGGGGAAAAACAGGAACATGGCCGTGAAGACGATGGGCATGGCCAGCATCACCTTGGCCTGGATCGGGTCCGGCGGCGTCGGGTTCAGCTTGGTCTGGATCAGCATGCTGATGCCCATGATGATGGGCAGCACGTAGTACGGATCCTTGGCCGAGAGGTCCTCGATCCACAGCAGCCAGGGCGCATGGCGCATCTCGACGCTGCCGAGCAGCACCCAATACAGGGCGATGAAGACCGGGATCTGGACCAGGATGGGCAGACAGCCGCCGAGGGGATTGATCTTCTCCTTGCGGTAGAGCTCCATCATCTCCTGGTTCATGCGGTTGCGGTCCGCCGCGTACTGCTCCTTGATCTTCATGAGCTTGGGCGTGACCAGCTTCATCTTGGCCATGGACCTGTAGCTGGCGGCCGAAAGCGGGAAGAAGATGCCCTTGATCAGCACGGTGAGCAGGATGATGGCCCAGCCCCAGTTGCCCACCAGGCGGTGGATCAGCTCCAGCACCCAGTAGATGGGCGCGGCGATCACCGTCAGCCAGCCGTAATCCACCACCAGGTCGAAGCCGGGGGCGACTTTCTCCAGCCGGGCCTGCTCCTGGGGGCCGGCGTAGAGCGGGGCCATGACGCGCGCCGACTGGCCCGGCGGGATCGCCGCCACCGGCAGGATGACGCCGGCGCTGTAGAGGTTGTCGCCGACCTTGCGCAGGAAGAACTCGCGCTCGTCCTGGCCCTTGGGCACCCAGCCGGCGACGAAATAGTGCTGCACGATGGCGATCCAGCCGTCCTTGGCCTTCTGCACGAATTTCGCCTTGCCCTTCTCCACATCGGCGAACTCGATCTTCTGGAACTTGCCCTCCTCCGTGTAGACGGCGGGCCCGGTGAAAGTCGCCACGTTGGTGAGCCCGGCCTGGGGCACCTTGCCGTCCCGGGTCAATTGGTAATAGGCGTGGGCCGCCAGGGGCTCCGGGCCCTGGTTGGCGATTTCGTAGCCCACGTCGATGAGATAGCTGCCCCGGTGGAAGGTGTAGATCTTGGCGACCTTGACCCCGGCCGCCGCCGGCGCCTCCAGCCGCAACTCCAGGGTATCGGCTCCCGGCTTCAGCTCGTAGGTGCCGGGCGCGAGCTTGAACTCCGTCTTGTGGTTGGGCAGCCCCTCGCCGATCAGCCCGCTCTGGGCCAGATAGAGGTGCTCCTTGCCCCTGTCCAGGAGCACGAAGTTCTTGGTCTTGTCCTCCGTCGCCTTGTGCCTGGCCAGCTCGAGGTTGATGAGGTCGCCGCCGGTGGAGGAAATCTCCGCCACCAGGAGGTCCGTCTTGACCACCGCCTTGGCGGCGGCCGCGGGCGCCGTCGCCTGGCCCGGGACGGGAACGGCGGCCGGGCCGGCCGGCGCCACGGTCGGGGCCGGCACCGGGCTCGCCTGCTGGGCCGCCGACTGGGTGGCCGGCGCCGGTTGGCCCTGCTTCTGCCAGGCGTCCCACAGCATGACCAGGGAAAAACTGAAAACCAGCAGCAGGATCAGGCGTTGATTGTCCATTAATTGGCTCTTAAGTTCAGGGAACGGGGTCGTATCCGCCGGGATTCCAGGGGTGGCAGCGGGAGACGCGTCTGGCCGCCAGCCAGGCGCCCTTCCAACCGCCGTGCTTCTCGATCGCCTCGATGGCGTACTGCGAGCAGCTCGGGTGGAAGCGACAGCTTTGCCCGAAGAAGGGACTGACCGCCAGGCGGTAGCCGCGCAGCAGGAGGATCAGCAGCGTTCTCATTGGGCCAGGCGGGCAAACAGGGCATCGATCGCGTCGCGCAGGGCGCGCCGCTCCGGCCGATCGATGCGGGCCATGACGCGCACCACCAGGTCGCGCGACGGCAGCGCGGGACGGACCAGGCGGAAGGATTCTCGCACGATGCGCTTCACCAGGTTGCGGGCCACGGCCGAGCGGACGAATTTTTTCGGCACGACGATCCCCAGTCGCGCGCCAGCGCCCTGCGCGGGGCGGTAGAGCAGTTCGAAAGGCCCGCCGCGCACCGAACGGCGAAAAGCAAAAACGGATGAAAACTCATCCGTTTTGCGTAACCGGTGCTCGCTGCGGAAGCCTCGATCGACGCCCTCCGCCGCAGCCACATCAGACGCCGAGACGGGCGCGACCTTTCGCCCGGCGGGCGCGGATGATCGCGCGACCCCCGCGGGTACGCATGCGGGCTAGAAAACCGTGGGTGCGTTTGCGCCGAACAACGGAAGGCTGGTAAGTGCGTTTCATGACTGCGGTCTCGGCAAGGAGAAACGGGCGATTACATCGTCTTGAACCTGGTTTGTCAAGCGCATTATTTTTTCCGGCCTGTGGATAACTCTTTTGGAAAGGCGCTAAAATTCTTTGTTGGAACCAGCGGGCGGGACGGGCTTCCGTGCCGATCACGCCGGTAAAATAACCATAAAATCAAAATATTATATGCTTTTTCCGCGAACGAAGCTGGCGTGGAACATGCTATTCGAGCGTGCTGGAAAGGCTCAGAGAGAATGAACGCATTTTGGTCTTCCTGCCTCCGCCAACTGGAGCAGGAACTTCCGCCTCAACAATTCAACACCTGGATCAAGGCCCTGCGGCTGGAGGACGATGCGGCCAACCACGCCCTGCGGCTGGTGGCGCCGAACCGCTTCGTTTTGCAGTGGGTGCGCGAGCGCTACCTGCGCCGCCTGCAGGACATGGCCCAGCAGTTCTTTGCCGAGCCGGTGTCGATCTCCATCGACCTTTCCGACCCGGCGGCGGCGGACCGCGCCGAGCCGGCACCCGTCGCCTCGGCGGCGAGTACGCCGGTGGCCCCCGTTATGCCGGCCGCCCCGGTTGCGGGAAACGGCGCCGATGCGGCCTACGAGAAGACCCGGCTCAATCCCACTTTCACCTTCGACACCCTGGTCACCGGCCGCGCCAACGACCTCGCCCGCGCCGCCGCCTACCAGGTGGCCCTGAACCCCGGCACGTCCTACAACCCCCTGTTCGTCTACGGCGGGGTCGGCCTGGGCAAGACTCACCTGATCCACGCCCTGGGCAACGAGGTGTGCCGGCAAAACCCGGACAAGGTCATCCGCTATGTCCATGCGGAGGACTACTACGCGGACGTAGTACGCGCTTACCAACAGAAGTCCTTCGACGTCTTCAAGCGCTATTACCGCTCCCTGGACCTGCTGCTGATCGACGATATCCAGTTCTTCAACAACAAGAACCGGACCCAGGAAGAATTCTTCTATGCTTTCAATGCCTTGATCGAAGCGCGCAAGCAGATCGTGATTACCTGCGACACCTACCCCAAGGACATCCTGGGCCTGGAAGACCGGCTCATCTCCCGCTTCGACTGGGGCCTGACCGTGGCCATCGAGCCGCCGGAACTGGAAATGCGCGTGGCCATCCTGAACAAGAAGGCCGAAGCGGAGAAAATCGCCCTCGGCGAGGATGTGGCCTTCCTGATCGCCAAGAACCTGCGCTCCAACGTGCGGGAACTGGAGGGCGCCCTGAAAAAAGTGCTGGCTTTCGCCCGCTTCCACGGCCGCGACATCAACCTCGAAGTGGCCAAGGAGGCCCTGAAGGACCTCCTGGGCGCCCACAACCGGCAAATCACCTTCGAGTCGATCCAGAAGACGGTGGCCGAGTACTACAAGATGAAGGTCTCGGACATGTACTCGAAAAAGCGCACGCGCATCGTCGCCCGCCCCCGCCAGGTGGCCATGTGGCTGGCCAAGGAACTGACCCCGGCCAGCCTGCCGGCCATCGGTGAAGCCTTCGGCGGCCGCGACCATACGACGGTCCTGCACGCCTGCCGGACCATCTCCGACCTGCGCCTCAAGGACAATACGATCAACCACGACCTGCTGGTCCTGACCCAGGTCCTGAAGGGCTGAACAAACTGATGGCAATTTGTGGATAAGTACCGAATCCGGCCCGGGGACGATTTCTGTCTACATTTGCCCCACAGGCGCCGGACGGGTTTATCCAGCCGCTCATCCACAGGCCAATCCATTGATTTCTTGACCGATTGACCGCAATTCCACAGACCAGACCGGTGTACTGTTAACTAGTTGGAGATTTATATATGCTCCTTATTAAAACACCCCGCGACAACTTCCTGGCCCCGCTCCAGTCCGTTTGCGGCATCGTCGAGAAACGCCATACGCTGCCGATCCTGTCCAACGTCCTGATCGAGAAAAGCGGTGATCAGCTCACCCTGCTTGCCACGGACATCGAGATCCAGATCAAGACCCACGCCGCCGGTGCCGCGGGATCGGAGAAGGCAGCCGTCACCGTGGGCGCGCGCAAGCTGCAGGATATCCTGCGCTCGCTCCCCGAGAGCGCCGACGTGAGCCTGTCCCTGGACGACAAGCGCCTGCAGGTGAAAGCCGGCAAGAGCCGCTTCAGCCTGCAGACCCTGCCCGCCGAGGACTACCCGCGCATGGCCTCGGCCGAGGGCGAACAGGCGCACCTGCAAGTCACCCAGAAGCAGTTCAAGCGCCTCATCGGCCTGGTGCAGTACGCCATGGCCCAGCAGGACATCCGCTACTACCTCAACGGCCTGCTGCTGGTGGTGACGGGCACGGAGATGCGCGTGGTGGCCACCGACGGCCACCGCCTGGCCTACGCCAGCGAGGAGCTGGCCGAGGCCCAGCCCCGCACCGAGGTGATCCTGCCGCGCAAGACCGTGCTCGAGCTCTCGCGCCTGCTCGCCGACAACGACGAGGCCCTGGATGTGCGCCTGGCGCCCAGCCAGGCCGTGTTCCGCTTCGGCGACATCGAACTGGTCTCCAAGCTCATCGACGGCAAGTTCCCCGATTACGAGCGGGTGATCCCGCAGAATCACAACAAGATCATCACCCTTTCCCGCACGCTGCTGCTGCAGTCCCTGCACCGGGCGGCCATCCTCACCAACGAGAAGTTCCGCGGCGTGCGCCTGGTGCTCGCCCCCGGCAGCCTGAAGATCATCAGCAGCAACGCCGACCAGGAAGAGGCCCAGGAGGATATCGAAGTGGCCTACGACGCCGAGCCCCTGGACGTGGGCTTCAACGTCACCTACCTGCTGGACGTGCTCAACAACCTGTCCGTCGACGACGTCGAGTGCCGCCTCGCCGACGCCAATTCCAGCGCCCTCATCACCCTGCCGGGCAACGACCGCTTCAAGTACGTCGTCATGCCCATGCGGATTTAAGCAGCACTTTGGAGTATTTGATGGCCGATCAGAGCAACCTGGAGTTAGACGGTAAAGACGCCAGCTACGATTCATCCAGCATCAAGATCCTCAAGGGCCTGGAGGCCGTGCGGAAGCGCCCCGGCATGTACATCGGCGACACCTCCGACGGCACCGGATTGCACCACATGGTCTTCGAGGTGGTGGACAACGCCATCGACGAGGCGCTGGCCGGCCACTGCGACGAGATCGTCGTCACCATCCATACCGACAACTCGATCTCCGTCACCGACAACGGCCGCGGCATCCCCACGGATATCAAGGAGGACGACGAATTCAAGCGCTCCGCCGCCGAGATCGTCATGACCGAGCTGCACGCCGGCGGCAAGTTCGACTCCAACTCCTACAAGGTCTCCGGCGGGCTGCACGGCGTCGGCGTCTCCGTCGTCAACGCCCTTTCCGACTGGCTGCGCCTCACCATCCGCCGAAACGGCAGGAAGCACGCCATGGAATTCCGCGGCGGCGTGGCCGTCGAGCCGCTCAAGGTGGTCGGCACCGCCGAGAAGCGCGGCACCGAGGTGCACTTCCTCGCCGCCCGCTCGACCTTCGGCAACATCGAATACCACTACGACATCCTCGCCAGGCGCCTGCGCGAGCTCTCCTTCCTCAACAACGGCGTCAAGATCAAGCTGGTGGACCAGCGCAGCGCCAAGGAAGAGGACTTCGCCTTCGCCGGCGGCGTGAAGGGCTTCGTCGAGTACATCAACCGCGCCAAGACCGTCCTGCACCCCAACACCTTCCACGCGACGGGACAGAAGGACGGCATGACGGTGGAAGTCGCCATGCAGTGGAACGACTCCTACCAGGAGCAGGTGCTCTGCTTCACCAACAACATCCCGCAGAAGGACGGCGGCACCCACCTCACGGGCCTGCGCATGGCGATGACCCGCGTCATCAACAAGTACATCGAGGAGAACGAACTCGCCAAGAAAGCCAAGGTGGAGACCTCCGGCGACGACATGCGCGAAGGCCTCGCCTGCGTGCTCTCCGTCAAGGTACCCGAGCCCAAGTTCTCCTCCCAGACCAAGGAGAAGCTGGTCTCCTCCGAGGTGCGCCCGGTGGTCGAGGAGATCGTCGGCGCGAAGCTCGCCGAGTACCTGCTCGAGCGCCCGGCCGACGCCAAGATCATCACCGGCAAGATCATCGACGCGGCCCGCGCCCGGGAAGCGGCGCGCAAGGCGCGCGAGATGACGCGGCGCAAGGGCGTGCTGGACGGCATCGGCCTGCCCGGCAAGCTCGCCGACTGCCAGGAGAAGGATCCCGCCCTGTGCGAGCTCTACCTGGTCGAGGGCGATTCCGCCGGCGGCTCCGCCAAGCAGGGCCGCGACCGCAAGTTCCAGGCCATCCTGCCCCTCAAGGGCAAGATCCTCAACGTGGAGAAGGCCCGTTCCGACAAGCTGCTGTCCTCCCAGGAGATCGTCACCCTGATCACCGCGCTCGGCACGGGCATCGGCAAGGGCGAGGACTACAAGCCGGAGAAGCTGCGCTACCACCGCATCATCATCATGACGGACGCCGACGTGGACGGCGCCCACATCCGCACTCTGCTCCTCACCTTCTTCTACCGGCAGATGCCCGAGCTGGTCGAGCGCGGCTACATCTACATCGCCCAGCCGCCCCTCTACAAGATCAAGCACGGCAAGAGCGAGCGCTACATCAAGGACGACCACGAGCTCAACCAGCACCTGCTCCGGCTCGCGCTGGATGAAGCCGAGCTCACCCCGCGCGAAGGGGCGGAGCCCATCAAGGGCGAGGCCCTGGCCGAACTCGCCCGCTCCTACATCCTCGCCGAAGCGGTGATCTCGCGCCTGGGCGCCTTCATCGACGACGAGGTGCTGCACGCCCTGCTCGCCCACGACATCGCCATCGACCTCTCAGGCGAGCAGATGGCGACCGAGTCCGCCGCGCGGGTCTCCGGGCACCTGCCCGCCTCGATCAAGGTGGTGGCACGCCTGGACGAGAAGACCGAGCACTGGCAGCTCGCCATTGAGCGGATGCACCACGGCAACCTCAAGGTCGGCATCCTCGACCAGGAATTCCTCCTCTCCGGCGACTACCAGCAGATTCGCCACACCGCCCAGCTCATCTCCGGCCTCATCGGCAAGGATGCCGTCATGCGCCGCGGCGAGAAATCCCTGGCGGTGAAGAGCTTCGCCGAGGCCATGACCTGGATGCTGGCGGAAGTCGAGCGCGGCCTCTCCAAGCAGCGCTACAAGGGCCTGGGCGAGATGAACCCGGAGCAGCTCTGGGAAACCACCATGGACCCGACCAAGCGGCGCCTGCTCAAGGTGCAGATCGACGACGCCATCGCCGCCGACGAGATCTTCACCAAGCTCATGGGCGACAATGTGGAACCGCGCCGCGCCTTCATCGAGGGCAACGCGCTATATGCGCGGAATATCGACGTTTGAGCGTGTAGCCGGTCAGCACCGGTGAACGAGCTTCACCGAGGGAAGAGAATGAAGGGCTCCTGACGGAGCCCTTCGCTTCTTGGACGACAGGGATAGGCGAGGAGTAAGTATCCCCCGGCAAAGCGGCAAGCCGGGGGCTTTAGTTTGTGAGCCGCTCAAAGCGGCCCCGATTTCTTTGGGCCACCTGACGGTGGCCGGTCAGCGCCACAGGTTCATCTGATCCAGGCGTTCGTCTTCCCCTCCTGGTTCCTGATGTACTCCCGAATCGCCGCTTCGTCCCGACCGTATTCGGACCCGCGTTCGGCGCGCGAACTCAGCCGAACCATCACCTGGCGAGCGCAATCGCGCGCTTGCCACGCCGCTGGACGCTGCTACGTCATCCAAGATTCGTACTAACCAACCAGTGCCGCGTTTACCCGGATCGGGAGGCGTCTCACCGCGGGCACTCACGCATGTCAATCTATGCCGTTCCAAATTTTTCGATTGCTCGCGGGTGCGAGGGGCGCGACCATGTCGCGCATCCCGGCAACGAGAGGCGACCGGCGACGCCCGAACCAGCAAAGGAGGAGTCATGTCATTTCGTCACATCAAGCTTGCGCTTGCCACCGTGCTCGTCGCGGCTACCTTCACAGCCTCGGCGTTCCCGATTAAGCCGGTCACGATCGTCGTGCCGGCGCCTGCCGGCGGCACGGCCGACCTGGTGGTCCGCACGCTCACCGCGAAGCTGGGTACAGCCCTCGGGCAATCGATAGTGGTGGACAACAAGGCCGGGGCGGGCGGCGTAATCGCTTCCCAGTACGTGGCGCGCGCCCAGGCCGACGGTTACACGATTCTCATGAACTACACCAGTCATGCGATCAATCCGTGGATGATGGACAAGCTTCCCTACGATACGGCAAGCGCGTTCGCGCCCGTGGCGTTCTTGGGTAAGGTGCCGCTCCTACTCGCCGTGCCGGCCGATGGGCCGGCGAGGACGGCCGCGGACCTGGTCAATCTGGCAAGAGCGAAGCGCGGCGAGCTTTCTTACGGATCCTCGGCCGTCGGCGGCGCCTCACACCTCGGTGGCGAGCTTTTTTCGCAGCTTACGGGTGGGAAACTGCTGCACGTCGGCTACAAGGGTGGGGCCCCGGCCGCGATCGACCTGGCCATGGGCCGCATTTCGATGCTGCTCGACAGCCAGTTACCACTGCTCCCGCACGTCCAGTCGGGGCGGGTGCGAATTCTTGGGGTAGCCAGTGAAGCGCCATCGGCCGTGTTTCCGCAATACGAGCCGGTGGGCAAGATCCTTCCAGGTTTCGAGGCCACGGCCTGGTTCGGTCTGGTCGCGCCGGCTGGCACGCCTGCAGCGGTGGTGTCGCGCCTCAACACCGAAATCAACGTGCTGCTGGCGGATGCCGAGATCCGCAAGCAGCTCATGGATCGCGGCTTCGAGCCGCAGGCCATGTCGCCTTCGGTATGGGGCGGTTTCATGGCGAACGAGACAAAGCGCTGGGGCGAGCTGATTCGCAAGGCCAATCTAAAGGCGCAGTAGCATGGGCATCCGCTACGAAGCTGACGACGGGATCGCCCGTATCGCGATTGACCGGCTGGAGGCGCACAACGCCTTCGACGACGCGCTCGTCGAGGCGCTCGTCGGGGCGTGGGTGCGCTTTGAGGAAGGGCCCGAGCGCGTCGCGGTAGTCTTCGGTGGCGAGTCAAAGCACTTCACAGTCGGAGCGGACCTTAAGCACATGCCTGTCGACGTCTGGCGGGCGGTACCAGGCGTGGCGGTGCCGGTGCGAAAGCCCATCATCGCCGCCATCAATGGCTACTGTGTCGGCGTCGGCGTCGCGCTCGTGCAGGCGAGCGACCTGTGCGTGGCCGAGGCGGGTGCGAAGCTGCTCTACGCGGAACCGAAGGTGGGGCTTGCCTACGGGCTCATCACGGGGATGGCTGCGCGTGTGCCTCACAAGTTCGCGATGGAGCTGATGCTCTGCGGCCAGCCCGTGCCCGTGGAGCGCGCTGAGGCCATGGGCCTGGTGAATGCGGTTGCGCCAGCGGGCGCGCACCTTCCCCGGGCGCTCGAGATGGCCCGGTGGATTGCGGATGCCGCACCACGGGTGGTTCGCTGGCTTAAGCACGGAGTCGATGCCGAAGTGCTCGGCGACGGGCCCACGGCGCATGCCTTGCGGACGATGACCGCGATTAGTGCCATGCAGGAAAGCGCCGACTTTGCGGAAGGCCGCGCGGCCTTCGTCGAGAAGCGTCCCCCACGATTCGAGGACCGATGACCATGAGCAACCCCAACTCAGCACCCATAACCGCGCTGGGACTTCCGGAGATGCCGCGCCACGAGCTGCCACCGGAGATCGATGCCTACTTCGGGAAGTGCGAGGAGAAGCTCGGGTTCGTGCCGAACGTGCTTCGTGCTCACTCGTTCGATGGGGAGGTGTTGCGCATCTTCATCGAGAGCTACAACCGGTTGATGTTCGCAGACTCTGAACTCTCACGGCTCGACCGCGAGATGATCGCGGTAGTCGTGTCTGCCCAGAATCGCTGCTACTACTGTCTCGTCTCGCACGGGCAGGCAGTGCGGGAGCTGTCGGGCAAGCCGGAACTCGGTGAACAACTGGTGATGAACTACCGCATTGCGGCCCTTGAGCCGCGCCAGCGGGCGATGCTCGATTTCTGCGTGAAGCTCACGGTGGAACCCGAAGTCGTCGACGAAGCAGATCGCGAGCGCCTGCGCGCCGCGGGGTTCTCGAACCGAGCGATTTGGGACATCGTTTCGACCGCGGCGTTCTACGCGATGTCGAACCGGCTGTCCATCGGAACGGAAATGCAGCCGAATTCCGAGTACCACGCGCGTTCGCGCTAGAAAAGACCATGCACCTCCTTTCGAGCCATGTTCGCGGGCCGACCAAAGTGCACCTTCTGGAGGAAACCCTGGGCGCCTTTTTTGGGCGCATGTCCCAGGACAAGGGGGCGCAGGCCGCGCTCGTCTGCACGAGAACCGGCGCGCGGCTGAGCTATGCTGAACTTCTTTCGGCGGCAGATCACATTGCGCGTGGCTTTCTGGCGCTGGCGCTCGCAAAAGGCGATCGAATCGGCATCTGGTCGCCGAACCGCGTGGAATGGATCCTCACACAGATTGCGGCCGCGCGACTGGGCCTCGTGCTCGTAACCATCAATCCGGCTTATCGGCGTGGCGAACTCGCGCACGCGCTGTCGCTTACCGGCTGTCGTGCACTGGTACTTGCCCGAGCGTTCAAGACGTCCGATTACTACGCGATGCTGGCGGACGTGGTCGCTGGAGGGGGCGGTACGACGAAACCGGATGGCCTTGAGCACGTGATCGGCCTCGACGAGCCCTGCCCTCCCGGGATGATGTCGTGGTCCGAAGTCGAGGCGCTGGGGGCGGCCGTTCCGCAGCAAAGCATCGATCAAGCTGTGGCCGCCACGAACGCCAACGAGGCGATCAACATCCAGTTCACCAGCGGTACCACAGGGCTGCCCAAGGGCGCTACGCTCACGCACCGTAACATCCTCAATAACGGGTTTTTCGTGGGTCGCACGCTTCGGCTTGGACGGGAGGACCGCCTGTGCCTCGTAGTCCCCCTTTACCACTGTTTTGGGCTCGTGATGGCGGTACTTGGCGCGTTCACGCACGGCGCGGCGATTGTTCTCGCGGGAGAAAGTTTCACGGCCGATTCGGCGCTCGACACCGTGGAAGCCGAACGCTGCACGGTACTTTACGGCGTTCCGACGATGTTCGTTGCCTTACTCGAGGCGCAGCGCGCGCTGCCCCGCGACGTGTCGAGTCTGCGCACCGGCATCATGGCCGGGTCCCCCTGTCCGATCGAAGTGATGCGCAGGGTGTTGGACGATTTGCACGTGCCCCAGGTCACCATCTGCTACGGCATGACGGAGACCAGCCCGGTGAGCTTCCAAAGCGACTTGGTCGACCCCGTCGAGCGCCGCGTCACGACAGTTGGCCGCGTTCACCCTCACGTGGAGGTGAAGCTCGTCGACGCGGCCGGGGCCACGGTACCCCGAGGCGAGACCGGCGAACTCCTCACACGGGGCTACAGTGTCATGAAAGGCTACTGGAACGACGCCCCACGCACCCGCGAGGCGGTGGATAATGAGGGCTGGATGCACACTGGCGACCTCGCGACGCTCGATCGGGACGGTTACTGCCGCATCGTTGGACGTCTCAAGGATATGGTGATACGTGGCGGCGAGAACATCTATCCGCGTGAGGTCGAGGAATTCCTCTTCACGCACCCCGACACCGCAGAGGTACACGTGTTTGGGGTACCCGATCTCCGTTTCGGAGAGGAACTTTGCGCGTGGATCCGGCTCCGGCCCGGAGCGCGGCCCGATGCTCAGGCGATCCGGGACTGGTGCCGTGAGCGCGTCGCACACTTCAAGATCCCACGATACATCGAATTCGTGGACGAGTTCCCACTTACCGCAACGGGCAAAGTGCAGAAGTACGTGATGCGCCGAGTGATGAGCGAGCGGCTGGGGCTCGACGAGGCGCGGACGGCCTGAGGCGCAGACGGCCTGAAATGGAGAAGTCGCTCGTCAAGGCCTTGCGAGTAATCGAAGCATTGGCCCGCAGCGACGGACCCCGGGGTGTGTCCGACCTCGCACGGGAGCTCGGCTACCAAAAGAGCAACATCCACCGAATTCTTACTACCCTGCGCGACCAGTCGTATGTGGTGCGCTTCGACGCGGGACCGTCCTACCAGCTCAACTACAAGCTCTTCGAGTTGGGCGCGCGCATGGCCTCCAGGCTTCGCCTGTCCGAAGTGGCGCTTCCACTGCTGCGGCGTATCGTGAAGCGCACGGGCGAGTCGGCGCACATCATGATCTACCACAACGGCGAGGTGATCTATCTGGATAAGATCGAGAACAACGCCCCTATCCGGGCCGCTGCGGAGATCGGCCTGCGTGCGCCGGCCTACTGCGTGGCTTCAGGCAAGGCGCTCCTCGCGTATCGCCCCGCGCTCGAGGTGGAAGCGGTGCTGCGCAAGATCCGGGTCCATACCCCGCGAACGATTACCGACCGCGAGAAGCTGCGGGCCGAAATCGCTGAAGTCAGGGAGCGAGGCTACGCGATAAATGTCGAGGGCTGGCGTGCGGGTGTCGCGGGTGCGGCGGCACCGGTGCTGGTGGGGACTGAAAACGCGATTGCGGCACTGGCGATCTTGGGCCCCGTCGAGCGCCTGGACGAAGCCAAGCTCCACGCGGCGGGCCTGGTTCTCGTGCGTGCGGCGCGGGAGCTCTCGGCGCGACTTGGATACCGTGTGGGCGCGGCGTAATGGACTCGGGCAGCCTGGCTTATCGCGAGTCGCTCGACACGCTCTTCCGACCCCGCCGTGTCGCCATCGTGGGGGCAGCGCCCAACGACCCTCGGCGCATGGGAACGCGGACCATGTACGACCTCGTCAACAGCGCGTGGCAGGGAGAGATCTTTCCCATCAGTACGCGGCACGAGGAAATCTACGGAAGGTGCGCCTACGCATCGCTCCGCGATGTTCCCGCACCACCTGACGTGGTGCTGGCCCGCGTGCCCGCGCCCTCGGTCGGGCAGGTGGTCGACGACGCCTGCGCGGTTGGCGCCCGCAATCTCGTGGTTCTGGCCTCGGGGTTTGCGGAATCGGGGGGAGAAGGAGTTCGTGCGCAACGGGAAGTTATCGAGGCCGCGTCCCGCGGGGGGGTCCGGATCCTCGGCCCGCAGTCCATCGGATTGGTCAACCTGGTCGATGGCTTGCCGCTTTCGCTTTCCCAGATCATGGAGCGACTTACGCTGCGAGCGGGCCGGGTGGCCTTGGTCACGCAGAGCGGCGCGATGGCCATCTCGCTTTCGGTGCGCGGGCAGGAATCGTACGGGGTGGGGTTCAGCTATGTCGTGACGCTGGGCAACGCGGCCGACATCGACATGCCCGAGGCGATGCAATGGCTGGCCTCCGACGCGAACACGGCCGTCGTCGGCCTCTATCTCGAGTCCGCGAGGGGCTTGGCATCATTCGCTGACGCAGTCGTCGCGTGCCGCTCGTCCGGCAAGCAGGTAGTCGTGCTTCGCTCGGGCACCTCGGCCAAGGGGGCGAAGGCGGTTGCATCGCATACCGCCTCGATGGTGGGCGACAGCCGCGTATTCGAGGCCTTGTGCGCCCAGCTCGGAGTCATTCTGGTCGACACGGGGGAGTCTTTCCTCGTGGCGCTCAAGGCGCTCTCGGTTACCATTCCCGCGGCGCCGCTGCGCACTGCATTCGCGAGCGTGTCCGGCGGGGCCTGCGCGCTCTGGGCGGACGGGGCGGAACGCTCGGGTTATACGGTGCCGGATCTCGGCGAGGCGGATGCACACGCGCTCGCAATGCGCCTTCCGCCGTTCCTCAAGCCGTGTAACCCGCTGGACCTGGGCCCGGCGATGTTCGACCCCGAGGCGTTCGCCGACAGCATTCGCGCCCTTAGCGACGGCGAAAGGTTCGACCTACTCGTCGTCTACCTGTTTACGAGCTCGCCTTCGCTCATGGGAGGCCTGGAGCGCATTGCGCAACTGGAGGCGCTTGCCGCCCGGAGTCCCATTCCCGTGTGGGTTGCGTGGGAGGCGGCCACGCCGGAGGAGTGGGAACGATTAGTGCGCAGTACGAAAGTTGTGGCTTTCCGGGAACTGGGACAGGCTGTGCTGGCCACCAGGCACGTACGGGCGGCGCACCGCCCGATTCGATACCGCCAAGGGGTGGCCCCGCCACCCATGCCGCCAGACATGCGCGATGCGAGAACCGAAGGAGCAATCAAGCGCGCACTTCGCAACGCCGGCCTCCCGGTTCCGGATGGAATGTCGGTGCACGACGCGGACCACGCCTCGCTGGTTGCGGCTGAGTGGGGCGGGTCGGTCGTCCTAAAGGTTCAGGGTCCCGAGATCGCGCATAAGTCGGAGCTTGACGGCGTGATCTTCTGCCGCGACGGGGCCGCACAGGTGCGGCGGGCGTTCCGCGAATTGCAGGAGAACCTCGCGTCGCACGGCGTCGGCGGACCGGATATCGGCGTTTACGTCGAACGAATGGTCGAGGAAGCCGGACTCGAGATGTTCGTGACCGTTCGCCATGACGAACACATCGGATGGATCACCAGCGTGGGTCGCGGCGGCAAGACCATCGAAGTGGAGCGCGATTTCGACATGTGCGTGGGCGAGCTTACGCCCGACGACGTTCTCGACATGCTGAAACGACTTCGATGCGCGCCGTTGCTCCGGGGATTCCGCGGGCAGGCTCCATTGGACTCGGGAGCGTTCGCGCGGCTGGTGAGTGCCTTGCCCGCGTGTCTCGGAAGCGGCCATGGGTTCGAGCTCGAGCTCAACCCGGTGAAAGTCATTCCCCACGGAGCGTGGATTCTCGACGCGCTGTTAACCCGGGGCGAAGGGGAAACGGGGCGCTGACGGCGGCGTTGACCGCCGCGCGGTGGCCCGTATCGGGCGCAACTCACGTGCGAGCCCGCTATGGCAGTACGCGTCGAGGGTGTACCTGACCGGCGGCCGTTTGGGGCGACCAGCGTTATGCGGCCGGGCACGCACGCTGCCCCCTTCTGCCGCAACTGCAGCGGTGTTCAGTAAGGAGTCTGGCAGGGCGAGAAGGTCGGTTCGCGTCGTTGCTTCAAGAGGAGATCCGCTTACTTGGAAGGATAGGAAATCCAATGGTATTTCCGGGAGTATCCCCGAGCCTGGCACCCGCAGTCAATCCGGAATTTTGTGCCGACGGGAGCTCAAAAGCCCGCCTGAATTACGCCGTACGCACTGCCTTGGGCCACAAGGGCGGCCGCAGTTGGCCACTCTACGGTTTCCTGCTGATCGCGTCGGTCAGCCAGAACAATTTCGAAGCGCTCGCCAAGGCCCGAGCGTCGTTTGAGCGCTGCCGCGCGCGCGGCAAGACTCGGCTTCGCGAGCAGGCAGCAAGCGTTCTGTTTCAGAAAATGCTTTCTCGGAAAGGAGGAGATCAACATGACAATAAAGCATCAGCAGGACTTCTTTTCTGGCCTGATGTTTCTCGCCTTCGGGGTGGCGGGAATGATTCTGTCCAGAGGTTACGAGCTCGGCACCGCGCAGCGGATGGGAGCAGGCTATTTCCCGTTCATGATTTCGGCCATCCTTGCGGCGCTGGGCCTGATCATCGTCGCCCAGGCCGTCCTGTCGAAGAAAAAAGGCGGTGAGATCGAGAAGACCTCGTTCCCGATCATTGCGCTGATCCTCGGCAGCGTCGTCGTCTTCGCCCTCCTGCTCAACACCCTCGGCCTGGTCGCAGCGATCGTCGGGGTCATCTTCGTGAGCAGTTACGCCAGCGACGAATTCCGATGGAGGACCGCCGCGACCAGCGCGGTAGTCCTGGCGGTGGCCGCCTTGGTCGTGTTCGTCTGGGGCCTCGGGCTGCAGTTTCCGATCTGGCCGGTCTTCATCCATAGCTGAGGGGACATCGATGGAACTCCTGCAAAACCTCGCGCTGGGGTTCGGTACGGCACTGAGTCTTCAGAACCTCCTGTATGCGCTGATCGGCTGCGTCCTCGGCACGGTCATCGGCGTGCTGCCAGGCATCGGCCCTATCGCCACCATCGCCATGCTGCTGCCGACCACTTATGCGTTGAGTCCGGTCGCCGCGCTCATCATGCTGGCGGGGATCTACTACGGCGCCCAGTACGGCGGCTCGACCACCGCGATTCTGGTCAATCTGCCGGGGGAGGCCACGTCGGTGGTCACAACGCTGGACGGCTACCAGATGGCGCGCCAGGGTCGCGCGGGCGCCGCCCTCGCGGTCGCCGCCCTGGGTTCCTTCTTCGCCGGCACGGTGGCGACACTGGTGCTCGCGGCCTTTGCCGCGCCCATGGCGGAACTGGCGCTCAGCTTCGGACCGGCGGAGTATTTCTCGCTGATGGTATTGGGACTGATCGGCGCTGTGGTCTTGGCCTGCGGCGGGCTCACCAAGGCCATCGCCATGGTGATGCTCGGACTGCTGCTCGGGCTCGCCGGAACTGATGTGAACTCGGGCGTGGCCCGCTTCTCCTTCGGCATCTCCGAACTGAGCGACGGCATCAGCTTCATGGTTGTCGCCATGGGCGCCTTCGCCTTCAGCGAGATCATCTCCAATCTGGAGAAGGGCAGCACCAAGCGGGAGGTCCTGGCCGCCAAGGTGACAGGGCTGCGGCTGACCAAGCAGGAGTTCAAGGAAGCGTGGCCGGCCTGCGTGCGGGGTACGGCACTGGGATCGATACTGGGCATCCTGCCCGGGGGCGGGGCGCTGCTGTCATCGTTTGCGTCCTACACGATCGAGAAGCGGATCGCCAAGGACCCTTCGCGCTTCGGCAAGGGCGCCATACAAGGCGTGGCGGGTCCGGAATCGGCCAACAACGCCGGGGCGCAGACCTCGTTCATCCCGCTGCTGACTCTGGGCATCCCCTCGAACGCGGTCATGGCGATGATGGTCGGCGCCATGACCATCCACAACATCCAGCCCGGCCCCCAGGTGATGACCAGCAATCCGACATTGTTCTGGGGGCTGATCGCGTCCATGTGGATCGGCAACTTCATGCTGGTGATCCTCAACCTGCCGATGATCGGCGTGTGGATCAAGCTCGTGTCGGTCCCATACCGGATCATGTACCCGGCGATCGTGATGTTCTGCTGCATCGGCGTCTACAGCGTGAGCAACAGCGTCTTCGACGTCTATCTGACTGCGCTGTTCGGCCTGCTCGGCTACGCGTTCTTCAAACTGGGCTGCGAGCCGGCGCCCATGATTCTCGGCTTCATCCTGGGTCCGATGATGGAGGAGTACTTCCGCCGCACGATGCTGCTTTCGCGCGGCGATCCCGGCGTCTTCGTGACCCGGCCCGTGTCCTTGACACTGCTGTGTCTGGCGCTGACCCTGATCGTTCTGGTCGCGCTGCCGGCGATCAGGAGCAAGCGTAAGGAGGTGTTCGTTGAAGAGGCTTGAGCGGGAATGTGGGAAACACAAGAGCGCAGCCGCTCGATGGTTTGCGTAGGGGGAACGGATGCGCAGTTTTGATGTGGAAAGCTCGGCGATCATGTTGCCCCCCTCGGGCCGACGGTCGCCGACTACCTGGGCAAGGCTTCCGACCAGCTCTTGCCGCCTTCCGGCGGCTGACTTTTCCCGGGCGCAGGCGCGTCAGCGCCGAAAAATCCAGAGCAGGCGGATAGCGGCAGGGAGATGACGGCGCCTGCGGCCCTCAAAGCATCTCCACCACCCAGCGCGTCACCGTGCCCGTGGCGTGGGCGCACTGGTGGC
>CAYZLI010000012.1:4852-44511 GCA_964479195.1 uncultured Rhodocyclaceae bacterium | reverse complement strand
GCCGGCGGAGCTGCACGCATTGCCGTGATCCCGGCGTTTCGTCAGCGGAACACCCGGGATTCCGCCGGGCAGGCGCTGGGGGGCGAAGAGCATCATCCCGGTGCCCCCCACGGCGGCGCCTTCGCGCACCTGGGTCTGACGGCCCTGCTGGCCGGGCTGGCCGGCCTGGCGCCCTTCTCCATCGACACCTATCTGCCGGCCTTCCCCGCCATCGCCGCGGCTCTGGGCGCGAGCCAGCTCCAGGTGCAGCAGACCCTCACCGCCTATCTCGTCCCGTACGCCTTCATGATGCTGTGGCACGGCACCCTGTCGGACGCCCTGGGCCGGCGGCGCGTGATCCTCGCCTCCCTGGTCGTGTTCACGCTGGCCTCGGCCGCCTGCGCGGCGGCCACCCGCATCGAACACCTGTGGCTGCTGCGGGCGGTGCAGGGCCTGTCGGCGGGCGCCGGTATGGTGGTGGGCCGCGCGATGGTGCGCGACCTCCTGGAGGGGCCCGCGGCCCAGCGCCTGCTCGCCCAGGTGGGCATGATGTTCGCCCTGGCCCCGGCCATCGCCCCCATCGTCGGCGGCTGGATCTACGCCGGCATCGGCTGGCGGGCGGTCTTCCTCTTCCTCGCCCTGTACGCCGGGCTGATGCTGGCCGCCTGTCTTGCCTGGCTGCCGGAGACCCTCGAAGCGGACGCGCGCCGCAGCCTGCATCCGGTTGCCCTGGCGCGCGCCTACGGGACGGTGTTCGGCCGGCCCCTGTTCCTGCTGCTCGCCGGCGCCCTGGCCCTCAACTTCAACGGCTTTTTCCTCTACGTCATGTCGGCGCCGGTGTTCCTGCTGCAGCACCTGGGCGTCTCGCCCCAGGGCTTCGGCTGGCTGTTCATCCCGACCGTGAGCGGCGTGATGCTGGGCTCCTTCCTCTCGGGCCGGCTGGCGGGCCGCGCCAGCCCCCAGCGCACCATCGGCCTGGGCTTCGCCCTGATGGCGGCCGGCGCCGCACTCAACCTGACGGTGAACCTGCTCCTGCCACCGGGCCTGCCCCACAGCGTGCTGCCGATCGGCGTTTACACCACCGGCATGGCCCTGGCGATGCCCTCCCTCTCGCTGCTGATCCTCGACCTCTTTCCGCGCAGCCGTGGTCTCGCCTCGTCCTGCCAGAGCTTCGTCCAGATGGGCGTGAATGCCTGCTCGGCGGCCCTCCTCGCGCCCCTGCTGTGGCCGGCCACCCTCACCCTCGCTCTCGGCATGGCCGCCTTCCTGCTCGCGGGCGGCGTGGCCTATGTGGGTTACTTGCGTGCGCTGCAGACGTAGCAGGCAGACCTGCAGTCATGCTTGGCAGGGGCGGTCATCCGACGAACTTGTAAGCCATACTTATGAGTTACCCCTGGCCAGACTTCCAACGGAACGTATCAGCGCTTCTGGCTAGCTTCTTCGATGGCCTTCATCATGCCCTGGTGCGACCACTTCACGGTCTTTAGGTCGTATTTCTTGAACGCCGCTGGTAACTGAGCCGGCGGAGCATCGCCCTTGTACACGCCGATTACACCTTTACCGCGTTTGAGGCTCTCGGTAATCTCCCAATCAACCCAATCGCTCTTGGCGCTATCTTTGGTCAGGTACACGGCAGTGACAGACACTCTGTCGATGCGCTCGCGGATTTTTTGTTTGATGTAATCCTCGTTCTTGCTCTTGATGGCTTCCTTCAGGGAAAAGTCATCAAATTCAAGCTCAGTCTTGTCGTTCGCGGCCTGCCCCCGCAACAGGTTCACTTCGTCCTCATCCTCGAAGGCAAAGCTGATGAAGACGTGCCGACTCGTGTCGGCAGTTGCTTCCTTGAGCGATTGCTTCGCCTTTTCCTCGAGTTTTTTCCAGTCAGCATCCGGAATGCCGCCACCGTAACCACCACCCATTTCAACCTCCCGCACCAGATCCAAATTCGAGACACGAAATGCACTGCCCGCAGGGCTCACTGCCCCCAGCGTGGCAAGAGTACGTTCCGGCGATGCCCTTCTCCCGGGCCAACCTGACCACGTCCGCTTTACTGAATTCAGCGAGCGGCATCACGACCTTGATCCGCCGCCCCAGCGCTGCCGCGATGGCGCCCTCAGCCTGCTCGATGAACTCCGACCGCTGATCCGGGAACAAGCTGAACTGCTCGGCGAGCAGGCCAACCGACACCGTAGATGCGCCCAACTGATAGGCATAGGCGCTGCCCATCAACAAGAACATCAGATTGCGCCCAGGCGTGAAGGCGTCTGCCTTCACGTCCAGTTCTTCCGATGTCAGCCCCGAACGAATCACCCTGCCGAATCCGGACAAATCCATTCGGGTCGGCGTTGGCAGGCCCAACTGCACGTGGACCCGTTGGCAGGCCTCCCATTCCTTCTCCCGGGCTCGCTGTCCATAGTCAATGAACAGCGGATAGTTCTCCACGCCTTCCTCCCTGGCCAGCACGCCGACCAGGGTCGAATCGAGTCCGCCGGAGACCAGGTTGACGAGGCTCACCAGATCGCCTCCCGCTTGGCGACGCGCATCGTCACCCACATGGCCAGATCGACACAGCCGACCGGGTGACCAAATTCTGCTGCCACCCGCTGGAATTCGGCCTCGATGCGCTCGTAGCCCGAAAGCCGCGACAGTGCGCCGGGTTTGGGATCGATTCCGCGGGCAACCCGCAGGTAGTCCAGGATATGGGTGTCCAGCACGGCAAGTTCGGCGCAATACCCCACACGACGCAAGAAAAGGCTGGCCTGCTTCGGACCGAACCCCCACACCTGCCTGACCAGAAGCTCTCTGGCTTCCCGTGCCGAGGCGGCGGAAAACAGGGTGCCGCGCAGAGACTGGCCTTGCTCGCGCATCGTGCTTACCGTGGTTGCCAGCAGCGAAGCCAGGCGGTTCCTGAAGCGGGGACGAACCAGCCGAGTTTTCCCGCCCTGCTCGACGGTCAGTGGCTCATACAAGGCCAACGAAAGACGCTGCTCGTAGTCATCCAATTTCGTAATCCGGTGTAGGCCGCGATCCTTGATCCGCCGCGCTGCGGCCTCGGCCACCTCGAACATCATCTGGCTGCTGAACATGCAGACGCAGGCCTCGTGCAGCAGTTCTTCCTCGGTGCGCAGCTGCCAGTCTCGAACTCCCCCGGCACCGCTCCTCACCTCGACGCACAAGGCCCGGATGGTCTTGTTCACGGCGGCCATGTTCATGCCGAAGCCTCCCAGCCAAATGTCGCTGCACACTGACGGAATACGCGCGGCGGGAAGTTGAAGCGGCAGAAATCGATGACGCTGCCGGCATGAACTGCCTGGCGCAGGCGCTGTATCCAGTCCGTATAAAACGTCAGGTTGTGGGCCAGTGTGCGGGCCTGAAACGAGATGTCGTCCTCGCCCCAAGCAGTTTGCTGCCGGAAGAAGTCCGATTGGGAAAGATGGAACAGCAGCCCGGTATCATGATCCACCACCGTTTGACACCATTCCAGACCGTCGAAACTATCAGCGCCGGCCCAGGAATACAGCGCAATCGAAATGGGGTTGCCCGTGCCGAGAAGATGTAGGCCGACGTAACGTCCGGTACTGTCGAGCGCCTCGCGTAGTGCCGCCACCGAACGAGTGCGCTCGAACACCCCGTCGCCCAAGCGCCGCTCGGCGACTGCGACCATTGGCACCTGCGTCTCCTGCGCGATACGCGCGCACAGGTTCGGCAGGGTCTCGGCGGTTCCGTGCACGATGGGCACGATCACACGCTCTCCGGCCACTGCCTGATCCTTCCGCCAGCGCTCCACAACGAGCTGCACGTGAGCATCGGCATCCATCGGCGGATTCTGCTCGTCAAAGCCGAAAGCGAAGGTGCAGGAGAACCGCCGCAGCACATCGTGAAAATCCGGCTGGCACCACTCGGCCTGCTCATCCTTCCAATAGCTTTCGTAGTTGCCGGAATCCATCAACACCGTCGCGCCCGCCCCCTGGGCAGCAGTCAACCATTGCGCCAACTCATCGCCATTGCCCGACCGGCCCAGGTCGAACGCGGAGACAAGGAGTTGGCGGTTCATGTCCCGCAGGGAGTGCAGCGTGGCGAGGTATTGCGCCGGTCGCAGCGCAGTCTTGACGGTGGATATGGAGGGGAAGAACACGGGCGTCGGCAGCCGCGCGTCGCCGAGCGCGATTTCTTCCGGGCGGGTCATCGTCATCACGCCCCCTCCTTTTTCTGGACCGCAGCAGCGCGCCGGGTTTCGTTGAACCAGTTCGCGTGCTCGGTGGAGACATGCTCCTCGACACGTTCGGCAAGGGCGATCAACCGCTCCGGCTCCGTTTGCCCCTCCTTGTAGGGGCCGGCACCAGAGAGGAAGAGGAATTTCTCGTGCTTGAGGCGTTCCGCCGTGGCGCGGTAGGTGACCCACAGCGTCGAATACTGGTTCATATGCTGAACGCCTTCCAGGACGGCGATCGTCGCGCCGGCAATCGAGGTCGCCCATTTGGCGCACGCCGGATCGAGATGGCTGAGCAGCGGAATCAGCACGGCCAGGCTGATCTGGACGAACTTCAGCCCCTTGTACCATGCCTGGCAATGGGTGCTCTTGCGGTCATACCAGCCAAGCTGGTCTTCCAGGCGCGCCCATGCCGAATGAGCTGCCGCCCACTCCGGCACGAGGGGGTCAATCTTCTTCTCTGCTGGATTTGCGAGCCCACTCATGACGATCTCCCTGGTTATCTCAATGCGCCGCGTCCGAGAACAGCCGCTCCAGCGTTGCCGGCACGAGGGCGGCATTGGCTGCGCGGATGGCGGCGTGCCTGGCTTTCAGTTCGGCCACCTTGGCCTGCAGGGTGTCGAAGGCCTGCTGGATTTCCAATGACGGGCCGGGCACTTCGATGGCCATGAGGTTCGTGACGCTCAATGTCCGGTTGCGGTCAGCGGTTCCCGGCGATGCGAATCCAATTTTTCCCAATCCGTCGTCGCCGACAAAGTAGTAACGCAGAAAGTCAGCGCTGGCGAGACGGCGATCAGGAACGCAGGTGATATATCGGTGGGACGCGATGCAGCCCGAGTGCTCGGTACCAGCGACGGCAATGGCTCCTTCCCACGCCTTGATGTTACTGAACACGAGGTCGCCAGACTCGATCCAGACTGGCTTTTGCCAAGTGGCTTCGGCGCCGTCGAAGGCAGGTTTGAAGAACAGGCCCTTGCCGAAGGATCGAGCCCCTAGTTCCCGGTATGTCTTATCCGGGTCAATGACGAGGGGCCGCCGCACCAGGGGTGCGACCTCGGCCATCGGCCGATAGGGCGCGCCCGCTATGGCCTCGCGGAAGCGCACCGCCAGCAGGCGCTCGGCGTCGGCCTCGATGGCGTCGAGGTGTTCCGTCACCTGCCGGACCTTGTCTTCCAGAGTGTCGAGGCGAGTGACGATGGCCTGCTGCCTGTCGAGGGGCGGAAGTGCGATCTGCTGATCGAGGAAGCGATCCTCCTTGATGCGCACTCGGTTGGTCGTGCCCTCGCTCGATGCCTTGCACAACTCGACGAATGGCGTCGAGCGCACCATCCAACCGAGAAATGCGGGATCAACACGATCCGTGTCGATGCCAAACGACGGAAAGTCGTTGCTCACAATCGCACCGTCCAGTTCCGGCGGCACGATGCCGATTGCGCCGTTCCGGGCATCGATCTTGGAAAGGATGAGCTGGTTGGCGCGAACGAAGCGCCGTACCGTTCCAATTTCACTGCCGCGCACCTTGCCCCGGCTGATCACCCCTTTGCCCCACAGCTTGATCGTGACTTCCTGATAGTCGGCATCCGGATCGAGGATGGCAGACTCGTCCGCGCGACGAAGCAGGTTCCCCAGTGGGATAGCAGGCCACCGATTCACGCCTCATCCTCCGTCTTCGGCTTGACCAACCGCCTCGCCTCCAACTCCCGCCGCGACCGCTCCAATTCCTCTGCGATCAGCTTCTCGTCGGGCAGCACGGTCTGATATTCAGCGGCCATCACCTTGTTGGGCAGGTTGTCGAGGGCGTAATGGGCTTCGGCCGCGCCCTTGTCGGCGCAGAGGATGAGGCCCACCGGCGGGTTTTCGCCCGGTTTCATCCAGTGCTCGCGGGCGTAGTTGAGGTAGAGGTGCATCTGGCCGGCGTCGGCGTAGCCGAAGCGGCCGGCCTTGAGGTCGATGATCACGAGGCAGCGGAGCCGCCGGTGGAAGAAGACCAGATCGACGCGGAACCAGGTGTCGTCGATGCGCAGCCGTCGCTGGCGGCCGAGAAAGGTGAAGTCGTCGCCCAGTTCCAGGAGGAAGTCGGCGAGGCGCTGGATCAGGGCCTCTTCCAGGTCATTCTCGGAATATTCGTCCTTGAGGGCCAGGAATTCCAGCACGAAGGGGTCCTTGATGGCCTCCTCGGGAGTGATCAGGTCGTGCGGCTCGGCCCGCTCGGCCTTTTCCAGCATCGACGCCTTGTTCTTCGACAGGGCGATGCGTTCGTAGAACTGGCTGCCGATCTGCCGGTCGAGGCTCCGCACCGACCAGCCACAGCGCAAGGCCTCGGTTTCGTAGAAAGCGCGGGCCGCCTCGTTTTTCACGGACAGGAGGCGGACGTAGGCCGACCAGGGGAGCGGAAAGCGAGCAGCGAGCACAGCGAGGTCGGGGGATTGCCCAGACGGTGTCTGGATAATTTGCGCACCCAGGGATTCTCCAGACACCGTCTGGAGAATTGCAGGGGGCGATGATTCCGCGGACAGCGTCTGCGGAATTGGCCAGCAGAGATAGAACTGCCGCATCTGCCACAGGTTTTGTCGGCTGAAGCCACGCCCAAACCGCCGCGACAGATCGTCGGCCAGCCGCTCGATCAGCGCCTCGCCATATTCGGCGCGCCCCTTGCCCCCCTGCTCGAACTCGACGATGCGCCGGCCGATTTCCCAGTAGCTGGCGGTCATCAGGGCGTTGACGCTGCGGGCGGCGGCGCGGCGCGCAGCTTCCAGCAGTTCGACGATGCCGGTATGGATGTCGCCGTAGACCGCGGGGAGCTTGGATTTCGTCATGCCGACGCCTCGCTCACCAAGGCCTCGATTTCCGCCAGCAGACGCATCACGTCCTGTTCCCTGGCGCGCATCGCCGCCACCAAGTCTTTCGGATCGGCGTGTTCCAGACCGGCCTTGGCGTGCGGATTCTTGAGGTCGAGGTTGTAGCCGTTGGCGGCTACCGCCTCCGCCGTGGTTTTCCACGCCTGGGCATTTCCTTCCCGCCGCCCCCACCATTCGAGACAGGCGGCGAACTCCTCGTATTGCAGGGGCGCGGTCTTGCTGTATTTCTTGCGACCTTGCGGCAGGGGCAGTTCGTAATACCAGATGTCCCGCGTCGGGCCGGAGCGGTCGAAGAAAATCAGGTTGGCGGGAATGTCCGTGTAGGGGGCGAAAACCCCCTGGGGCAGGCGGACGACGGTGTGCAGATTGAATTCGCCCAGCAGTTCTTCCTTGATGCGGCCCGACACGCCATCACCGAACAGGGTGCCATTGGGCACAACCACGGCGGCCCGGCCCGGAGACTTGCCCTCACCCCCGGCCCCTCTCCCCGCGGGAGAGGGGTGAGGCTGACGCCGGAGCTTGCGCATGATGTACTGAAGGAAGAGCAGCGCGGTTTCCGCGGTCTGCTTGTCGGCCGGGAAGTTGGCCTTGATGCCCGCTTCTTCCTCGCCGCCGAAGGGCGGATTGGTGAGGATGACGTCCACCCGCTCGCGTTCGCCGATGTCGGTGAGCTTGCCGGCCAGGGTGTTGCCGTAGGCGATCATCGGCGCTTCCAGACCGTGCAACAGCAGGTTCATCTGCGCCAGCATGTAGGGCAGCGGCTTGGCTTCCTGACCGTGCAGAGTTTCGCGTTGCAGGATGCGCCGGTCATCCGGCGTCTTGACCTGCCCGGCGAGATGGTCGTAGGCCTCCACCAGGAAGCCGCCGGTACCACAGGCGGGGTCGAGCACGGTCTCGCCCAACTTGGGGGCAGTCACCTCGACCATGAAGCGCACGACGGGGCGCGGGGTGTAGAACTCGCCGGAATCCCCGGCCGCGTCGCGCATCTCGCGCAGCATGGATTCATAGAGGTGCGATAGGGTATGGATCTCCTCGCTGGCGCTGAAGTGGATGCCGTGGATCTTGTTGATGATGTCGCGCAGCAGATAGCCGCTGACCATGCGGTTCTGCACCCCGCCGAAGACGTTGGCGATGACTTCGCGCTGACTGCCCTTCTCGCCGGTACCGGCAAGGCTGCGCAGGTAGCGGAAGAGCCCCATGCCGGAAACGCCGTCGGGCCGCACGGCGGTGTCCTGGCCGATGAAGGCGAGCAGTTCGTCGCCGCTGATGCCATCCTCCCGCGCCGCCCAGTCGCGCCAGCGGTAGGGCGGCTCGATAATCGGGTGATAGGGCTGGCCGTCCAGGGCGGCTTCTTCCTCGTGCAGGGTTTCCAGGTCGTCGAGGAATTTCAGGAACATCACCCAGGTCAGCAGCGGCAGGCGGTCGATATCGCCGTTCAGGCCCTTGTCCTTGCGCAGGATGTCGCGGGCGGACTTGATCAGCGCCGACAGTTGCTGGGCGGTGGTGAGCGGCTGTTTGGTCTTGCGGGTACGGGCCATGTGATCGTTTTCTGATTATCTTGAGTTACTGGTATAGGGCTGCCTGCAACCGACTAATCGCCTGACGCATCGGCTGGATGCCGCCGAAATGCTGGTTGGCGATCTCCGAGGGCTTGCCGTAGCGGTCGAGCGGCTGCACCTTGAGCAGTTCCGAGATTTGGCTGAATTGCAGGATGCCCCGCTCGATGTACTTGTCGAGCAGGATGGCGAGAATCTCACGGGCGGTGCCGCCGTACTGCGCGAACAAATCTTCCGTTGCACGCTTGGCCTGCTCGGCGCGCTGGCGCCGGGTAAGCAGCGGCGCGTTCCAGGCGAGATGGCAGAGCAGATCGAAGGGATCGGCATCCGCCTCGCCGCTGGCGGCAGTGAGTTCCGCGAAACTGATGCCGCGCTCGGTCAGTTCCCGCAGCACCTCGGCTCGGGTGTCCGGGTTGGCCCAGGCGTTCTGGAAATCGGTGCGGTTGGGGTAGAGCGAACGCAGCGCCCGCCTGGAATATTCGGTGTATTTGACGACCTGGAGCTTCCTGCCGTCCGCGTCCAGGTCATAGACCAGATGGCCGATGACTTCCACTTCGCCGCCGTCGATGTAGAACTTGCGCGGCTCGACGGGCGGCTCCTCGGCGAGCGTGGTGGCGGGATCGAACTGCTCGTCCTGTAGATCGTAATCGAACGG
The DNA here is from genome assembly GCA_964479195.1 of uncultured Rhodocyclaceae bacterium. Lineage (GTDB taxonomy): Bacteria > Pseudomonadota > Gammaproteobacteria > Burkholderiales > Rhodocyclaceae > Desulfobacillus. Next base: position 35,253 of record CAYZLI010000012.1, on the reverse strand, counting down.
CGGCACTTCGGGCACGGTTTCCGTAACACTCACCGGTTCGCCTGCCTCGTCGATCACCGCTTCCTCGATGCGGGCGGGTTCGCCGTCGAAATCCGGATCGGCGAAGTGGCGCGTAGCGGTGCCGGTGAAATCCAGAATATTGAAGTACTCCTTGCCGTAATCGACCTTCAGTCGTGTGCCCCGCCCGACGATCTGCTTGAACTCGGGACGCGAACCGACAACACGGGCGAGCACGACATTCTTGACCATCTCGGCATCCACGCCGGTGGTGAGGAGTTGCGAGGTGGTCAGGATCACCGGGGTCGGCTTGTCCACGTCCTGAAAGTTGGCGAGATGCGCGAGCCCAATGGCAGCCTCGTCGGCCGTCACGCGGCAGGCATAGTCGGGATACTGGGCCACCAGATCGCTGTTGAGGTTCACCAGCGCCTGGCGCATCTCCGCGGCGTGCTCCTGATCGACGCAGAAAACGATGGTCTTGGCGAAGCGGTCGGTGCCCTTGAGGAAGTTGGTGAGGTGCTTGGCGATGGTCTGCGTGCGGGCGCGCAGGGCCACGACACGCTCGAAGTCCTTGGTCTGGTATTCGTCGTCCGGAATGGGGCGGCCATAGCGGTCCAGTTCGTCCTTCGATGGACGCCAGCCGGCGGCATCAACGGTCGTGATGACACGGTGCACCCGGTACGGCGCGAGAAAGCCGTCCTCGATGCCCTGCCGCAGGGAGTACGTGTAGATGGGATTGCCGAAATAGTTGTAGGTGTCCCGCTCCTCCTCACGGATGGGCGTGGCGGTCATGCCGAACTGCACCGCCGGACCAAAGTACTCGAGAATCTCGCGCCAGGCGCTGTCGGCGCGGCTCGATCCGCGATGACATTCGTCGACGATGATCAGATCGAAAAAGTCCGGGCGGTATTGCCGGAAAACGTCGTTGCCGGAGGATGACAGGGCCTGGTAGATGCCGAAGTAGATGTCGCGACTCTGGCTGGCGTCGCCGGAGGCGATCTTGTGCCTGGCATCGCCGAAGGGCGCGAACATCTTGGCCATCGGGTCGTCAACCAGAATGTTGCGGTCGGCCAGGAAGAGAATTTTCGGCCGGCGGTGCTCGCCAGTCCTGTTCCAGCGGCTGTTCCACAGCGCCCAGCACAGTTGAAAGGCCATTGCGGTCTTGCCCGTTCCGGTGGCCATCGTGACCAGGATGCGCTTCTCGCCGAGCAGAATGGCCTCGATTACACGATGGATGGCAATCCGCTGGTAGTAACGCGGCACCTTGCCGGAGACCAGGTTGAAAGGCTCCAGCAGGTGTTTCGTCGCCGCGTCACCAATCCCCCGCGCACCCGACAGGCGTTGCCATAGCGCCTCGGCATTCGGGAAGGAATCGATTTCAGTTTCGCGGCCGGTGAGATAATCGATCTCGATGATGCGCTGGCCGTTGGTGGCGTAGGCGAATTTGAGTCCCAGGATCTCGGCGTATTCCTTGGCCTGCTGCACTCCGTCCTCCGCCGGACGGCTTGCGTCCTTCGCCTCGACGACGGCAATCGGGAAGTCACGCCGGTAGAACAGGACGTAGTCGGCGCGCTTCTGCTTGCCGCGACGGACTATGCCACCGGTAACGATGATCCGGCCGTCGGTGAAGGTACGTTGCTCGCCGATCAGCGTAGGCGCCTGACCCCAGCCGGCAGCGTGGAGCGCTGGCGTGACGAACAGCCGACACGTATCGGCTTCGGTCAATGATCCCAGCTTGATTTCCTCCCCCGCCATTCTTCTTCCTCGTTATCAGCCGAGAATGATCAGAAACTCCGTCGCCTTGACCACCGGCACCAGCAGCCCTTTCGAGCGCTGGATGTCAATCAGGCCATAGTTCGCCATCGTCTTCAGCGTGCGTGACAGGTTCGGCGGTTTCCGCCCTGTCAGCTCAGCCAACTCAGCCAGCGATCCCGGCTTGGAATCGCGAATCGTCCGCAGGAGCGCCCGGTTGTCATCCGAAAGCACAGCGGCAAGGGAACTGGTCGAGTGAAACCACACGGTTGGTTCCCCCCGGCTGGGTTTGTACTTCCCCTTCGCAATCGCCCGCTCTCGTTCTTGAAGCTTGTCCGGGGCCATCACACCGACAATGCAGCGGCTCATATCGCTTGATTTCTCATCCATACCGCCAATCGATCATCATCTTATCATGCGTTCATAATCAACACCATAAGGGCTGTTTCTGCTCGAACGAGCCTGGCTAAGCGCTCGCAACATGCCGCCGCCTGCAATCCCCCAGCCCCCTTTTGTAGGAGCCCAGCTTTGCTGGGCGAGCAGACATCGCGCAGCAAGCTGCGCTCCTACCCGGATCGTGCGTTCTTTAAAGAGGGGATTTGCGCGCTTCGGACGTAGCGCGCGAACATGCGCATCAACGTGCCACCCGGGGCAGGAATCGCGCTAACCCCTGGGATCGGAACTGCCGCAGGAAGACTGGCCGGCACAGCCGTCGCCGGCCGAGCAGGCCCCACAGCCGCCGCCTTCCCGGCGATAGGGCCCCAGCTCCGGATGGCGCCGGGCGAAGAGCCGGTAGAGCCGCTCCACGAGAATGCCGCCCGCGAGCAGCGCGAAGATGGCGCCGATGGCGATGAGATAGTTCTCCATCTCAGCCCCCGAGTCCGGCGAAACCCATGAAGGACAGGGAGAGGATGCCGGCCAGCATCAGGGAGAGGGCCGTGCCCTGGGCGATGCCGGGCACGTCGGACAGCTGCAGGCGCTCGCGCACGCTGGCCATCAGCACCAGGGCGAGCGTGAAACCGGCGCCGCCGCCCAGGCTGAAGGTCAGCGACTGGACGAAGTCGTATTCCCGCGCCGTCTGGAACAGGGCCACGCCCAGCACGGCGCAGTTGGTCGTGATGAGCGGCAGGTAGATGCCCAGGGCGCGGAACAGGGCCGGGCTGTATTTCTTCAGCACCATTTCCACGAGCTGCACCGCCGAGGCGATGATGACGATGTAGGAGATGAGCCGCAGGAACTCCAGGTGGAAGGCGGTGAGCAGCAGGTTCAGGCCGTAGGCGCAGAGGGAAGCCACCAGCATGACGAAGGTGGTGGCCACCCCCATCGGGAGGGCGGTGTCGAGCTTGCCCGAGACCCCAAGGAAGGGGCACAGGCCCAGGAACATCGCCAGCACGAAATTGTTGGCGAGCAGCGCGTTGACGAAGATCTGGAAGGCGGTCTCATGCATTTTGCGCAGCCTCCGCGGCCAGGCGCTGCCGGCGCCGCGCCCGCCAGGCGAAGAACAGCAGCCAGCTCCCCAGCACGAAGAAGCCGCCGGGCGGCAGCACCATCACCACCCAGGGCTGGAAGTTGGCGCCGAAGAGCGACACGCCGAAGAGCGTGCCGCTGCCCAGGATCTCGCGCACCACGCCCAGCGACAGGAGGCCGATGGCGAAGCCGATGCTCATGCCGGCTGCGTTCACCATGGCCGGGATGGGCGGATGCTTCGAGGCATGGGCCTCGGCGCGGCCGAGGATGATGCAGTTCACCACGATGAGCTGGATGAAGGCGCCCAGCGCCTCGTAGAGCCGCAGGCTGATGGCCTGGATGACGTAGTCCACCACGGTCACGAAGGTGGCGATGATGACGATGTAGGTGGCGATGCGCACTTCCCTGGGCACCATGCGGCGCATGAGCGACACCAGGCCGCAGGAGCACACCAGCACGAAGGCCGTGGCCAGCCCCATGGTCAGCGCGTTGACGGCCGAGACCGTCACGGCCAGCGTCGGGCACATGCCCAGGACCATGACGAAGACGGGGTTCTGGCGCCAGACCCCCTCCATGAACTCGTCCCAGGTGTTGATGGTGCTCGGGGTCATGACGCTTTGCTCCGCTGCAGTTGGTCGAGATTGGGCACCAGTTGCGGCAGCAGCGCCTGAGCCGCGTCGTTGATGGCCTTGCCCACGGCGCGGGAGGTGATGGTGGCGCCGGCGATGGCGTCGAGCTGCCAGGGATGGGTCTTGCTGCCGTGCTTGACAGCCTTGACCTCGTTGGCCAGCGCCGTGAGCTCCGCGTTGAGTTTCACATCCAGCGCCCGGAAATTGGCAAGGAAGCTCTTGTCCGTAAGGATCTTGTCGCCGATGCCCGGCGTCTCCCGCATGGCGACGACGCCCACGCCCACCACGCACTGGCAGCCGGGGGAATAGCCGAAGAGGATGCGCACCGTGTCCGCATAGCCCTTGGCCCCGCCCTCGGCGGCCACGCCCACCAGTGCGCCGGCGCCGTCGTAGGCGGCGTAGAACTTCGTCGCTCCCGCCATCAACTCCCCTGCCCCCGCCGGCGCGATGCCGCCGCCCGGCCGCGCCTGGAACTCGGCGATGGATTTCGCCGCCGGCAGCACCTTGAACACGGCACGCTCCAGGGCCAGGCGCTTGTTGGCCGCCACGGCCTCATAGGTGCCCTGGTAGGCGCTGACGACGATCAGGCCGCAGACGGTGGCGACGACACCCAGGGTCTTGATCATGGACGCCGTCGGCGTGGCCTGGGACGGGGGGGTGGGCTCGGCGCTCATCGGTTCTTCTTCGGCTTGTTCTTCAGGAAGCGCTTCTTCGGCACGGCGGCGTTGGCCTCCTCCCGGGAGATGTATTCGGGATGCAGCGTATAGGAGCCGGCGCGGCGCGGCCGGCCCAGGGCGCCCTTGCCGAAGGGTGTGGGCTGGGTGATGCGCTCGATGAGGGGCGTGGCGGCATTGCCGATGAGGATGGCGTACATGACCCCTTCCGGCAGGCCGCTATAGTAGCGGATCACCACGGTCAGCACGCCGATCAGCGCGCCGTAGAGCCACATGCCCCGCGGCGTCACGGGGGAGGTGGCCATGTCGGTCGCCATGTACACCCCGCCGAGCACGAGGCCGCCGGAGAGCAGCATGAAGAACGGATCCGGGTAGCGCACGCCGTAGATGCCGTGCAGCAGCCAAGCCGTCAGGGCCGCGCTGCCCAGAACGGCCGCCGGAATGCGCCAGTCCATGAAGCGGCGCAGGGCGAGATAGGCGCCGCAGGCGAGGATCAGGGCCGGCGAGGGACCCACGGCCATGTGCCCGGCGAGCGAAGTCAGCAGGTCCCAGGCGGGGGCCACGGTGCCCTCGAACTTCCACTTGGCCAGGGGCGTGGCGCCGGTGAGCGCATCGAGCTTCATGGCCTTCAGCCAGGCGACCGTGTCCGCCGGCGCCATTAGGGGCAGCGCCAGGGACGAGGGGACGAACTCCGTGAAGCGCCCGGGCAGGAACGACGGCGTATAGGTGGCGATGGCCGTCGGGAATGCGGCCTGCACGAAGGCCCGGCCCACCAGCGCCGGGTTGAAGACGTTGTAGCCGATGCCGCCGAACAGGGCCTTGCCCAGGGCCAGGGCGACGAAGCCCGCCACCGCCCCCATCCACAGGGGAAAGCCCGGCGGCAGGGAGAGGGCCAGCAGCAGGCCGGTGATGGTGGCGGAATAGTCCGCGAGGTTGCCCGCCTGGGTGCCCGTCCGGACGAAGGCCCGTTCCGTCAGCAGGCAGGCGCCGGTCACGACCAGGAGCGAGGCCGCCGCCGAGATGCCGTATTGATAGACGAAGAAGGCGCACACCGGCAGCAGCGAATAGACCACGTTGCGCATGATCTGCTCGACGCTGCGCGGGCCCTTGACGTGGGGGGCGCTGCGGATTTCGGTAATCGCGCTCATGAGAGGAACGACGCTGGATTCCCGCTTTCGCGGGAATGACGAACCACCTGTCGTCCCCGCGAACGCGGGGACCCAGTGGCTCTCGACGAAGACGCCGGATTCCCGCTTTCGCGGGAATGACAGATCAAGCACCTCATGCCGCCGCCTTTTCTCTCAATATCTGCTTCGCCACCCGGAACTGCTGCACGAGGGGGATGTTGGACGGGCAGGTGTAGGTGCAGCAGCCGCACTCGAAGCAATCGCCCAGGTGGTACTGCTGCGCCATCTGTTCGTATTCGCGCTTGGCGGCCAGCATGCCCAGGGTGGAGGGGTTGAGCCCCATGGGGCAGGACTCGACGCACTCGCCGCACTTGATGCAGGGATAGGTCCGGCGCTTCTCCCGCGCCGCCATGTCCTCGCCGCGGAAGACCAGCACGCCGGACACGCCCTTGGTGACGGGCACGTCGAGGGAGGCCGCGGACTGGCCCATCATGGGCCCGCCCAGCACCACCTGGCGGCTCTCGGCCGGAGCGCCGACGTGTTCGAGGATGAAGGACAGGGGCGTGCCGACGGGCACCCGGTAGTCGCCCGGACGCGCGACCCCCGGCCCGGCGACGGTGACGACGCGCTCGACGAGGCCCTGCCCCGCCGGCAGCAGCCGCCCCAGCGCCGCCAGGGTGCCCACGTTGTTCACCACCATGCCCAGGGACAGGGGCAGTTTCCCCGAGGGCACCTCCACGCCGAAGAGGGCCATGATGAGCATCTTCTCGGAGCCTTGGGGGTACTTGGTGGGCACCTCTTCCACGAAGACCTTGCCCTCGGCAGGCAGCGCCGCCCGCAAGGCCGCGATGGCCTCCCGCTTGTTGTCCTCCACGCCTATGATGGCCCGCTCGGCGCCGACCGCGCGCATGGCGTAGCGGATGCCGGTCATGAGGTCGCGGGCGTGCTCGATCATGACCCGATGGTCGCAGGTGAGGTACGGCTCGCATTCGCAGCCGTTCACCACCAGCGTATGCACCTTCGCTTCCGGCGGCACCGCCAGCTTGGCGTGGCTGGGGAAGGCGGCACCGCCCAGGCCCACCATGCCGGTGCGCTGCACGGCCAGGACGATCTCCTCGGGCGGGAAGGCGTCCATGTCCCGGGGCGCGCCCCACAGCACCTCCTGGGTCGAGGCCTCGTAGACGCGGATGACGATCGAGCGGGTCCAGGGGCCGCGGGCGCCGGGATGCAGCTCGATGGCCTCGACGATGCCGGTGGCCGGGGCATGCTGCGGCACGGAGAGCCAGCCGTCGGCTTCGGCGATGGGCTGGCCGCGCACCACCTCCTCGCCCACGCGAACGATGGGCCGCGCGGGCTTGCCGATGTGCTGGGAGAGCGGCACGACCAGCCTGGGCGCGAAGGGCAGGCGCCGGATGGGCACGGCGGCGGTCGTCTTGCAGGACGGCGGATGCACGCCCCGCTGGAAGGCCTCGCCGCGGAAGTAGGACAGTAGTTTCATGGTTGCCAGTCGCCGGAACTCTGTAGGGCGCAATAGCCGCAGGCGTATTGCGCCGAATGGATGTCTCCCGCGTGCCGACCGCGGAGCTTGCCATCCGGTGCAATGCGCTGCGCTTATTGCACCCTACAATGCTGCCTCATCAGTTGTACTTCGCTGCGCGTTGCATCAGCTTCTCGATCCCCGGCTCGCTCATGTTCCAGGGGGTGCCGGGATGGATGCAGCCGGCGGTGCATTTCTCGGCAACCTTGACGATGTCGGCGAACTTGCCTCCCTTCGGGTTGGTGACGATCGCCTGCTTCTGGTCGTTGTAGGCGAAGATCTTCGGCGCCAGGTTGGTGCATTCGTCGCAGGCCGTGCATTCCGGGGTCTCGATCCAGCAGGGCTCGTAGCCGTCCGGCGCCGCCGCGGCCGCCTGCGCCACGGGCGCCGCCGGTGCGGCTGCGTCGCCGCCCGACACGCCCAGGCTGGCCGTGATCTTCTGGATCAGTTCGGCGCGCACCTGGTCGGCCAGCATTGCCGTGTCCACCGCCGCCCGGTCCAGGCCGGCGACGTTCTTCAACTGCTTCCAGAAGTGCAGGCGCTCCGCAGACGAGCGCACCAGCTCTTCGGTCACGAGCAGGCGCACCAGGCGGTTCTTGTGGTCCACGCCCCAGATGTAGGGGAACTTGCCTTCCCGCTCCGCGGCCTCCAGCCCGATGAAGTCGGCCAAGGGCACCATGTCGTCGTTCCAGGTCTCCGCCGGCGCCTTCTTGAAGTGCTTGCCGAAGCGGCCTTCGGTGGCGGCGAAGTCGGCGAAGGTCATGGGTAGCCGCATGCTCTGCTCCGCCCCGCTCTCGTCCCGGTACTTGAGGGTATAGGTCGGCCAGTCCTCTTCGAGCGCCGGGTTGCCCTCGAGGCTCACACACTCGGAGAAGGTCACGCCCAGGTCCGGGTTGAACTTGAACAGCGGATAGGCGCGCCCCTCCACCGCCAGCTTGCTCTGGTCTACGCTGCGGTCGTCGGCCACCCCATGCTCCGGCGGGCAGACGGCGTAGATGTTGAACAGCGCCGGGCGGCGGCTGTTGAGGCCCTCGATGTAGCCCTCCAGCAGGTGGGTGACGTGGGCCACGGTGCTCTGCATTACATAGGCGGTGCGATGGGCCATGCCGATCAGGCTGATCTCCTTGCGCGTCTCCTGCTTGCCGCGCTTGGCCGCACCCCAGGGCGCCATGTCGGACACCTGGCTGATGAAGCCCGAGGTGCAGGCCTGGCCGCCGGTGTTGGAATACACCTGGGTGTCCACCACCAGCACCTTGATGGGCAGCCCCGACATCATGGCCCGGGACAGGTTCTGGAAGCCGATGTCGTACATGGCGCCGTCGCCGCCCAGGGACACCACGGGCGGGCAAAGCTGCCACTCCGCCTCGGAGAACTGGTGCCAGTCGAAGCGGCGGAAGAAGTCCTCGTGCAGGGCCGGGTTGTACTCGCCGGCCAGCTCCAGCTCGGCCATGCGCACGGCCTTGAAGCCTTCGGCCATCTTCGCCATGTGGCCCTCGAAGACGCCCATGGCCACGGAGGGCGAGTCCTGGAACAGGTGGCTGGTCCAGGGGAAGGGATAGGGGTTGTAGGGATAGGTGGAGCCCCACACCGAGGTGCAGCCCGTGGAGTTCACGATGCCCAGTTCGGCGCGGCCGCGCTTGCTCGGCCCCTCGACGTAGCGCCAGCGCAGGTCCTTCAGCTTCTCGAGGAGCTGGGCCGTGCGCTTCACCCAGGCCGGGTCGAGCAGCTTGCTCGGCTTGTTCCCGGTGAGCTTGTCGGCCAGCGAGGACAGGGTCAGGTCGTCGCCCCGGGCGGCGTCCACGGCCTTCACCACGGCGCCGGCATCGGTGAGGTCCACCGCCTCGGCGAGCTTGAGCCGCATGTGGTTTTCCAGCCGGGCGATGAGCTCGTCCAGCTTCTCCACCCGGGCCGTCACCCGCGGCTGCATCAACGCCGTGGCCGTGGCCGTGAAGAGGTGGATGGCCGTCTTCTCGCCGCAGCCCAGGCAGGCGCCGTCGCCGCAGTTCATGGAGCTGTAGTTGCGCTTGTCCAGGAGCAGGGTCTCCAGGGCGCCGATCTTCTCGTCCAGGCTGTCGATGCGGCTGTACTCCTTCGGCGTGGAGGGCAGGTCGAGCCAGAACTTCCAGCCGGCCTGCAGGCGCTCGATGGACTCGGGCGTCTGGGTGACCATCTTCAGGGCGTCGTCCTCGCACACCGTGACGCACAGCTCGCAGCTCTTGCAGGTATAGGGATTGACGGTGATGGAGAACAGGCCGCCGCTGCCCTTGGCCTTCTTCTCCTTCTGCGTCCAGTAGGGCTTGGTGACGGAGAACTGGAATTCGCCCAGGGATTCGCGGAACAGGGCGAACTCGGCCGCGAGGCCTTCGCGATCCGTCTCCGCCGCCTCGGCGATGGTCGCGTTGATCGCGTCATCGAGCAGCGCCCGCACGGGGGCGCCGTCGCCGATGGGCTCGATCAGCGCCCGCAGCTTCTTCTCCACGGCGCGCGCGGCGCGGCGCAGGTAGCGCGTCGGCCGCCCGCCCATCTCGATGCGCTGGATGACGCTGGCGAGGGCGTCGCCCACGGAGCTGACCAGGCCGGGAATGGCCGAATCCGGGCAGGCCGTGTAGCAGTTGCCGCAGGCCGTGCAGTTCTCCGGCGTCCACGCGGGATGCTCGAAGCGGATCTGGGTCATGTCGCGGAACACGCCAGAAGCGGCCGGGATGATGGACAGGCCGATGAAGGGATCCACCAGGTTGTCGTTGCCCTTGCCGCTGGCGTAGAAGCTGCCGGTCTGCTCCCAGAAGCGATGCACGTCGCCGATGCCGCCGTTGCCTTCCGGCAGGCGCTTGAGCATCACCGGCATGCCGGCCGCCCTGTTCGCCAGCTTGCGCCGCGTCACCCCCACTTCCTTGTCGACGATCTCGCGCACCGCCTCGAAGCCCCGGCGCACGACGCGCAGGTTGTCCTCGACGATGCGCTTGCCCTTGGCGCCGAACTTGGACTGCAACTGGTCCTCGATGGCCTTGAACAGGGCCTCGTGGCTGAGCTTGGCGTTCTCCATCACCGGCGAGGCGGCGAAGAAGGCGCCCTGGAAGGCGTTGCCCTGCATGCGCAGTTGCAGGTCGGCGCTGCTCGCCTCCTCCCGGGCGATCTGGAAGGCGTCCAGGTAGAAGACGTGCACCTCCTGCTCCACGATCTGTTTCTGCATCCACACGGGGAAATTCGCCCAGACCGCTTCCGGCGATTCCAGGTTGCTCTGGATGATGAACACCCCGCCCTTCTTCAGGCCGGAGACCGGGTTGGAGTGCTCGAAGACGTTCGGGTCGGGCGAGAGCACCACGTCCACGTAGAGGTACTCGCAGTTGACGCGGATGGGCTCCGGCGCGGCGGAGAGATAGTAGGTCGTGGGCTGGCCCTTCTTCTCCGAGCCGTACTTGGGATTGGCCTTGATGTCGTAGCCCAGCAGCTCGAACAGGGTCACGGCCAGGTTCTTGCCCGTGGTGATGGCGCCCCAGCCGCCCACCGAATGCATGCGCACGGTGATGGCGCCCTTGGGCAGCAGGTTGGGGTTCTCGCTGCCGTGGACGGAAAGTTCCTTGATGCGCGGATAGGCCTCCAGCAGGCTCTCCTGGCGGATTTCGTCCTTGGGCGTGGCCGGCGTGTCGCGGGCGAAATCGACGGACAGGTAGAAGAACTTGCGCTGCGGGCCTTGCGCCAGCATGTTCTCCACGGCGCCGATCATGCCTTCCGGCTGCAGGTCGCGGCTGCCCAGGCCGTAGCAGCCCGAATACAGGCGCGGCATGTCGCTGGCCGAGGCGTAGGCGGCGTAGTTCGGATACGGCCTGTCGCCGCTCTGGACCGCCCCATTCTCCAGACACTTGGTGAGGGTGGCGCGGATCTCGCGCATCAGCGGCAGATCTTCGGCGAGCGGCTGGTCCGTGCGCTCCAGCACCGCCACGCCCTTCTTGCCCTTCAGCACTTGGCCGAGCAGGTCGCCCGGGAAGGGCCGGTACATGGTCACGTTCACCACGCCCACCTTGAGCTTGCGCGTCTCGCGCAGGTAGTCGGCCACCGCCTCCGCCTGGACGATCATGCTGCCCATGCCGAGGAGGATCCAGTCCGCGTCTTCGGTCTTGTACGTGTCGACGCGCTTGTAGCGCCGGCCGGTGAGCTCGGAGAACTCGGCCATGCTGCGGTCGGTGAGCTCCTCCACGTGCTCGAAGAAGTAGGGCCGCTGCGCCGCCACCGCCTGCATGTAGGCATCCTGGTTCTGCACGGCGCCGGAGAGCAGGGGGTTGTCCACGTCCCAGATGGCCGGCACGCGCCGGCGCTTCTCGCCGTAGAGCAGGCGCTGGGCGGGCGTGGGCGTGTCGATGAGGTCATCCGGCTTGCCCAGGTATTCGGCGATCAGTTCCCGCTCCGGCACCAGCACCGACTCGATGAGGTGGGTGGTGAGGAAGCCGTCCTGGCCGACGATGGCCGGGGTGAGCGCCAGTTCGGCGGTCTTGCGGGCGATGAGGTTGAGGTCGGCCGCCTCCTGGGCGTTCTTGGCCATGACCTGGATGAAGCCCGTGTCGTCCACGCAGTGGTAGTCGTCGTGGGCGCAATGCACGTTGAGGCTGACCTTGGTGATGGCGCGGCAGCCCATGTTGAGCACATACGGCAGCCTTTTGCCGGAGGCCGCGTAGAGGGACTCGTGCATGAAGGCCACGCCCTGGGCCGAGGAGAAGTTGGTGGCGCGCAGGCCCGTCATGGCCATGCCGGCGGTGACCCCCGCGGCGGCGTGCTCGCTCTCCGGCTCGATGAAGATGAGCGGCCGGTCGGAGACGTTGAGGTGGCCGGCGTTCACCGCCTCCGCCCAATACTCGCCCATCTGGGTCGAGGGCGTGATGGGATAGGCGCCGGCGGCGTCGGAAGCCTCCCGCTCGCAGAGGATGACGGCGGTGTTGCCGTCGATGGCGTCGCGCACGCCGGGATACTTGGGCTTGGTGTCCTTGCGGGACGGGGAGCCGCTTTCCATCAGTTTGAACTCCATCAGTTTCTTCAGCATTTTCTTTCTCCCAACTCGTTCATGCGCTTGCCAGCGGCAGGGGCTTCTGCCGCAGGATTCTCTTTGCCGCCGCACCCCGGTGGGCGCGTTCGCCCGCCTCGATCCAGACGATCGCCCCCGTCGGGCAACGCTCGATGGCCTTGCGGGCGGCCAGTTCGTTCTTCTCGTAGTCGATCACCGCCAGGTTGTTCTCCAGGCGGATGAGCCCCGGTGGGGCATCGGCCACGCACTTGCCGCAGGCGGTGCAGGCCACTTCGCATTCGCTTTCGGCGATGTCGCCCTCCGCCAGGCTCTTGCAGGCCATCCACAGCCGGCGCGACACCGGCTCCAGGGAGAACAGACCCTTGGGGCAGACCTCGACGCAGTCGTTGCAGGCGCTGCACTTTTCCGGGTCCACCACCGGCAGGCCATGGGCGTCCATGTGGATGGCCCCGAACGTGCACACGTTGGCGCAGTCGGCCAGGCCGAGGCAGCCCCAGGCGCAGCCCTTGCCCCCGCCCCCCACCATGGAAGCGGCGCGGCAGGTGCTCAGGCCGGCGTAGCGGGCGCGGGTGTAGGCCACGTGTTTTCCCCCGGCGCAGGCCAGCCGCGCCACGCGCTTCTCCACGCTGCCGGCGTCGACGCCGAGAAACGCCGCGATCACCTTGATCTGAGCCGGGGCGTTCACGGTGCATTGGGCCGGCGCGATTTCGCCCGCCACCACTTTCTCCGCGAAGTTCCGGCAGCCCGCCGTACCGCAGGCGCCGCAGTTGGACTTCGGCAGCATGTCCTCGACCTGCTCGATGCGCGGGTCCTCGAACACGTACAGGCGCCGGTTGGCCGCGGCGAGCAGCCAAGCCAAGGCCACGCCCAGCACCGCCATGAAGACGCCTGCCACAGCAAGATTGGTCATGTATCCCGTCCCGTCAGCCGCGATAGTTCAATGTTCAAATAACCACGACACTGCCAGGGTTGCCTACCCATGCCGATACGCCGGGCACAGCCCGGGCAGGCAAACTCTGGAACTCAAATGGCGTCGGGCGGAGCCTTGCGAGCGCCGGGGGCGACCACCATTCACGGGGCAGCCGGAGATCGAATCCGGCTTACAAGACGAACCGGCGGGGTGGACCGGTCCGGGTGATACGCGGGAAACGCTGTTGCAAGTCCCGCGCTCGTGATGCCTCGCAGTATAAGGAAGTTTCCGCGCAGCAACAAGTAGTCCTGTATATGACAAACCAAATGACTTTTATACGAAAAAACATGCTGCTATCCGTTTCGTTGCGGAATACGAAATGGCATTTTCGTTTGTGAAATGAGATCGTTGTTGCAGCGCCGCATCGGAGTCCGAAACCAAGGCCGGATCGCGGGCTCGTATCTATAATGCGGAAGGAGCCTTGATCGGAACATCCCGTGCCCCATATTCCGGTCAACTCGAACGGAATCCCCCAGCCCATGGCGAACCCAGTCGATCCGCGCCCCGCCGCCGTCGCCGGCAGTTTCTATCCGGCGGATCCCCGGCGTCTGGCCGTCGAGGTGCATGACTACCTCTCGGGCGCCGAAGCATCGGCGCCGGCCGCCCCGAAGGCGCTCATCGTGCCCCACGCCGGCTATGTCTATTCCGCCCCGATCGCGGCCAGCGCCTATGCCCTGCTCGCCCCCGCGCGCAAGCGCATCCGCCGCGTGGTGCTCCTCGGCCCGGCCCATCGCGTGCCGCTGCGCGGCCTCGCCCTGCCGGGCGCCGGCGCCTTCGCCACGCCGCTGGGCACGGTGGAGGTGGATACGGAGGCGGTGGCGGCGGCCCTCGCCCTGCCCCAGGTGTCGGAGAGCGCCCTCGCCCACGCCTTCGAGCATTCCCTGGAAGTGCAGTTGCCCTTCCTGCAGACGGTACTCGCCGAATTCAAGATCGTGCCTCTCGCCGTGGGGGCGGCGGACGCCGCCCAGGTGGCCGAAGTCCTCGAGTTGCTCTGGGGCGGCACCGAGACCCTGCTCCTGGTGAGCTCGGATCTGTCCCACCACCACGGCTATGCCGCCGCGCAGGCGATCGACCGCGGCACCGCCGAGGAAATCCTGGCGCTGCGGCCGGGCATCAGCCACGAACAGGCCTGCGGCGCCGCGCCCATCAACGGCCTGCTGCTGTGCGCCCAGCGCCGCGGGATGGCGGCCAGGCTGCTCGATCTGCGCAATTCCGGCGACACCGCGGGCGACCGTTCGCGCGTGGTCGGCTACGCCGCTTTCGCCTTCACCGAGGGTTCACCGCAATGAACGCCGCAGAACTCGGCACCGCGCTGCTGCGGCACGCCCGCCACGCCATCGCCCAGCGCCTGGGCGCCGACACGCCCGCCGCACCGGGCCACGGCTCCCTGCATGCACCCGGCGCAACCTTCGTCACCCTGACCCAAGGCGGCGAGTTGCGCGGCTGCATCGGTTCGCTCGAAGCGCATCGCCCGCTCGGCATCGACGTGCGCGAGAACGCGCTGGCCGCCGCCTTCCACGATCCCCGGTTCGCGCCCCTCGGCCTGCAGGAGTTCGCCATCACCGCCGTCGAGGTCTCGCTGCTCACGCCGGCGACCCCGCTGCAGTTCAGCGACGAAGACGACCTGCTGGCGCAACTGCGCCCGGGCGTGGACGGTGTCGTCTTGCGCTACGGCCGGCACCGCAGCACTTTCCTGCCCCAGGTGTGGGAGACGCTGCCCGAGCCCCGCGCCTTCATGAGGCAACTCAAGCGCAAGGCCGGCCTGCCGGCGCACTTCTGGGCGCAAGAGGTGAGCGTTTCCCGCTACGAAGTGTCGAAGTGGCGGGAAGAGGATTTGAACGCGGATTTGCGCGGATCGGTATGAATTACGCAGGACGGTACTGGCATTTCATTGACGATGGCCGCATCCAGTGCGACCTGTGCCCGCGCGACTGCCGGCTGCGCGACGGCCAGCGCGGCGCCTGCTTCGTGCGCCAGCGCCTCGGCGACACCATGGTGCTCACCACCTACGGGCGCAGTTCCGGCTTCTGCATCGACCCCATCGAGAAGAAGCCCCTCAACCATTTCTATCCGGGCAGCAGCGTCTTCTCCTTCGGCACGGCGGGCTGCAACCTCGCCTGCAAGTTCTGCCAGAACTGGGACATCTCGAAGTCCCAGGACATGGACCGGCTGATGGACCAGGCCTCCCCCGGGGAAATCGCCCTCGTCGCCGAACGCAACGGCTGCAAGAGCGTGGCCTTCACCTATAACGACCCGGTCATCTTCGCCGAATACGCCATGGACGTGGCCGACGCCTGCCACGAGCTGGGGCTGCGCACCGTCGCCGTCACGGCCGGCTACATGGGAGCGGACGCGCGGCGCGAGTTCTACGCCAAGATGGATGCCGCCAACGTGGACCTGAAGGGGTTCACGGACGAGTTCTACGTCAAGCTGTGCGGCGCCCATCTCCAGCCGGTGCTGGACACTCTCGTCTATCTCAAGCACGAGACCGATTGCTGGTTCGAGATCACCACGCTCCTCATCCCGGGCAAGAACGATTCCCCCGAGGAAATCGAGGCTGAGTCGAAATGGATCGTGCGGGAGCTCGGCCGCGACGTGCCGCTCCATTTCACCGCCTTCCACCCGGATTACAAACTGGACGATCTCCCGCCCACCCCCGCTGCAACCCTGAGCCGGGCGCGCCAGATCGCGCTCGCGGAAGGCATCCGCTACGTCTACACGGGCAATGTGCACGACACCGTAGGCGGCACCACCTTCTGCCCGGGCTGCGCCAAGCCGGTGATCGTGCGCGACTGGCACCGGATCCTGCGTTACGACCTCACCCCCGAGGGACACTGCGAGGACTGCGGCGCCGCCGTGGCCGGCCGCTTCGAGGCGTTCGACGGGCAGTTCGGCCGGCGCCGCATCCCGGTGCAGGTACACGTGGGAGCCTGAGCCCATGAGCTCCACGACACGCCAGATCGAAGTCGCCATCCCCGCCGACGGGGTGCAGCTCGACGGCACCCTGGCCTTGCCCGTGAAGCCCATGGGCATAGTGGCCTTCGCCCACGGCAGCGGCAGCAGCCGCCACAGCCCGCGCAACCGCTACGTGGCCGAGGTGCTCCAGGCCGAGGGCATCGCCACCCTGCTCTTCGACCTGCTCACGCCGCGCGAGGACCAGACCTACGAGACGCGCTTCGACATCGGCCTGCTCACCGAGCGGCTGCTGGCGGCAACGGAATGGCTGCAGCAGGAGCCGGACACCAAGGGCGCGAAGATAGGCTATTTCGGCGCCAGCACCGGCGCCGCCGCCGCGCTGCGTGCCGCGGCGAAGTTCGGCAGCGGGATCGCGGCCGTCGTCTCCCGCGGCGGCCGGCCCGATCTCGCCGGCCCGGGCGAACTGGCCCAGGTCGCCAGCCCCACCCTGCTCATCGTCGGCGGCTGGGACGACGTGGTGATCGACCTCAACCGGCAGGCGCTCCAGCACCTGCGCTGCGAAAAGGAACTGGCCATCGTCCCCGGCGCGACCCACCTCTTCGAGGAGCCAGGGACGCTGGAGCAGGCGGCACACCACGCCGCGCGCTGGTTCGTGCGCTGGTTCCGTTGATCAGCGCGCCGAGAGCAGACGGATCACCTCCTCGTCCTCCACCTGCCGAAAGTCCATGTAGAACTGCCCCACCGCCCGGAAGTCTTCCGGCGCGTAGAGGCACAGCACTTCGTCCGCGTAGGGCCCCACCTTCTCCACCGTTTCCGGCGGCGCCACCGGCACGGCGCAGACGAGCCTTTCCGGCCCGCGGGCGCGCAGGGCGTGCAGGGCGGCGATCATGGTCGAGCCCGTGGCCAGCCCGTCGTCGATGACGATGACGACGCGCCCTTTCGGGTCGATGGGGGGATGGAGCGGCGAATACTGGGCGCGGCGCTGGCGAATGGTTTCCAGCTCCCGCTGCTTGAGCCGTTCCAGGTGGTCCGGGCCGGCGCCGGCCATTTCCGCGTACGGGCCGACGTAGGCCCAGCCCGTCTCGTCGATGGCGCCGATGGCGAACTCCGGGTTGCCGGGGGCGCCCAGCTTGCGCACCAGCACCACGTCGAACTCGCCGCCCAGGGCCTCCGCGACGATCTTGGCCATGGGCACGGCGCCGCGCGGAATGGCCAGGATCAGCGGGTTCTTGCCCGCATAGGCGGCAAGCCGCTCGGCAAGCAGGCCCGCTGCATCCTCGCGGTCACGGAAAATCATCTTCGCCTCCCCGGTTTTCTTGAACATAGTCCGCTGCCGGCGGGCTGTCCAGCGGGATCATTTATAATTCCCGTTTGCGCACCACGCTCCCTTCAGCCCTGTCCCGCATGTCCATCGCGATCCCCCAGCTTGCAGCCTTGCCCGCGGCCGGCATGCGCCTGGACCTCCCCGTCCTGGCCGGCTCGGCCGACGCGCTGGCCCTGGCACAACTGGCGGGGGCCCAGCGGCTGCTGGCGGTCATCACGGCCAACCCCCTGGATGCGCAGCGCCTCCAGGAGGAAATCGCCTGGCTCGCCCCGCAACTGCGCGTGCACCTGCTGCCCGACTGGGAAACCCTGCCCTACGACAGCCTCTCGCCCCACCATGACCTGGTGTCGGAGCGCCTGGCGACCCTCTACGAGATCACCCGCGGCCAGTGCGATATCGCCCTCGTCCCGGCGACCACCGCGCTGCACCGGCTGCCCCCGCAGGAGTATCTCGCCGCCCACACCTTCTTTCTCCAGCAGGGGGCGAGGCTCGATGTGGAAACCCTGCGCGGGCAACTCGCCCTGGCCGGCTACCAGCACGTGACCCAGGTGGTTCAGCCCGGCGAGTTCAGCGTGCGCGGCGGGCTGATCGACCTCTTCCCCATGGGCTCGGCCCTGCCCTATCGCATCGACCTCTTCGACCAGGAGATCGAGACCATCCGCACCTTCGACGTGGACAGCCAGCGCACCGTCTATCCGGTCACGGAAGTGCGCCTGCTGCCGGCCCGCGAGTTCCCGCTGGACGAGGCCGGGCGCACGCACTTCCGCGGCCGCTTCCGCGAGAGCTTCGAGGGCGACCCGACCCGCTCGCCCATCTACAAGGACGTCTCCAACGGCATCCCCGCGGCCGGCATCGAGTACTACCTGCCGCTGTTCTTCGAGCATACCGCCGTGATCTTCGACTACCTGCCCCGCAGCGCGGTGCTCTGCCTGCACCGGGACGTGGCCGGCGCCATCCGCGAGTTCTGGCAGGACACCCAGTCGCGCTTCAAGCTGCTGGGCGGCGACCGCGCGCGTCCCCTGCTACCGCCCCAGGAACTGTTCCTCAGCGAGGAGCAGTTCTTTGCCGGCGCCAACGGCTTCACCCGGCTGGTGCTGCCCGCCGGCACACCCGCCCCGGACGCGCCGGCGACCGCGCTGCCCGATGTCTCCGTGGAGCGGCGCGCCGACGATCCCCTGCACCGGCTGAAGGGCTTCGCGGCCGGCTTCGACGGCCGCGTGCTGCTCCTGGCCGAATCGCCGGGACGGCGCGAGACCATCCTGCAGTACTTGGCGGAGTATGGCGTTCATCCCGCACCCTGCGTGGATTTCGCCGCCTTCCCGGCGGCGGCGGACGCCCTCATGCTGGCCGTCTCGCCCCTCTCGGACGGCTTCCTGCTGCGCGAGGCGCGGCTCGCCTTCATCACCGAGAACGAGCTCTATGCCGCCACGGCGCGCCCGCGCGGCCGCAAGGGGGAGGGGCGACGCGCCAGCATCGACGCCTGGCTGCGCGATCTCACCGAGCTCAAGATCGGCGACCCGGTGGTGCATGAGAGCCACGGCATCGGCCGCTACCTCGGGCTGGTGCACCTCGACCTGGGCGAAGGCGAGACGGAGTTCCTGCACCTGGAATACGCGGGCGGCGACAAGCTCTACGTGCCCGTCTCCCAGCTTCATCTCATCTCCCGCTACAGCGGCGCCGAGCCGGAGCTGGTGGACCTGCACAGGCTGGGCACCGACCGCTGGGACAAGGCCAAGCGTAAAGCCGCTCAGCAGGTGCGCGACACGGCGGCGGAACTGCTTGCCCTCTACGCCCGGCGCGCCGCGCGCAACGGCCACGCCTTCGAATTCAAGGGCCACGACCTGGAAGCCTTCGCCGACGGCTTCGGCTTCGAGGAGACGCCCGACCAGGCCGCCGCCATCGAGGCCGTCATCGCCGACATGAAGGCGGGCAAGCCCATGGACCGCCTGGTGTGCGGCGACGTGGGCTTCGGCAAGACGGAAGTGGCCCTGCGCGCCGCCTTCGCCGCCGTCATGGACGGCAAGCAGGTGGCGGTGCTCGCGCCCACCACGCTGCTCGCCGAGCAGCACTTCAATACGTTTTCCGACCGCTTCGCCGACTGGCCGGTGCGGATCGTCGAGCTGTCGCGCTTCAGGAGCGCCAAAGAGCAGGCGGCGGCCCTCAAGGATCTCGCCGAGGGCAAGGTGGACATTGCCATCGGCACCCACCGGCTGCTGCAGAAGGACGTGAGCTTCCGGCGCCTGGGCCTGGTGGTGATCGACGAGGAGCACCGCTTCGGCGTGCGCCAGAAGGAGGCCCTGAAGACCCTGCGCGCCGAGGTGGACGTGCTGACGCTCACCGCCACGCCCATCCCGCGCACCCTGGGCATGTCGCTCGAGGGCCTGCGCGACTTCTCCGTCATCGCCACGGCGCCCCAGAAGCGCCTGGCCATCAAGACCTTCGTCACGCGCCACTCCGACGGCATCGTGCGCGAGGCCGTGTTGCGGGAGTTCAAGCGCGGCGGCCAGGTGTATTTCCTGCACAACGAGGTGGAGACCATCGAGACCGTGCGGGCGAAGCTGGAGAAGCTGCTGCCCGAGGCGCGCATCGTGGTCGGCCACGGCCAGTTGCCGGAGCGGGAACTGGAGCGGGTGATGCGCGAATTCACCCAGCAGCGCCACAACCTGCTGCTGTGCACCACCATCATCGAGACGGGCATCGACAATCCCCACGCCAACACCATCGTCATCAACCGCGCCGACAAGTTCGGCCTGGCCCAGTTGCACCAGTTGCGCGGGCGCGTCGGCCGCTCCCACCACCAGGCCTACGCCTACCTGCTGACGGACCGGGAGGCGAAACCCTCGGCCCAGGCGCAGCGGCGCCTGGAGGCGATCCAGGCCATGGAGGAACTGGGCTCGGGCTTTTTCCTCGCCATGCACGACCTGGAAATCCGTGGCGCGGGCGAGGTGCTGGGCGAGGAGCAAAGCGGCGAGATCCAGGAGGTGGGCTTCAACCTCTACACCTCCATGCTCAACGCGGCCGTGCAGGCGCTCAAGGACGGGCGCGAACCGGACCTCTCCCAGCCGCTGGGCATCACCTCGGAAATCAAGCTGCACGCACCGGCCCTGCTGCCCAGCGACTACTGCAGCGACGTACACGAGCGGCTGACCCTGTACAAGCGCCTGGCCAACTGCGAGGGTGACCATGGCGGCGACGAACTGCAGCTCCTGCAGGAGGAACTGATCGACCGCTTCGGCGAGCTGCCGCCCCAGGCCCAGGCCCTCATCGAGACGCACCGCCTGCGCATCCTCGCCAAGCCCCTGGGCCTGGCGAAGATCGACGCCACGGAGAAGGCGATCCAGCTCCAGTTCATGCCCAATCCGCCCATCGATCCGGCGCGCATCATCGCCCTCATCCAGAAGAACCGCAGCTACCGGCTCAGCGGGCCGGAACGGCTCACCGTCACCCGCGAGACGCAGACCCTGCGCGAGCGGGCGGCGGCGATCCGTGAGATCATCGGCCAGTTGCAGGAACCGATAGGGCTTATCCGTGCGTAATTCGTGGGTGCGAATTACGCACGGATAAGCCCTTGTGAAGAAGAAAGCCATGCAGTCATGACCCACGAACCCCTCGAAAACCTCAACATCGCGGCCTTCGACGTGATGCCCTCGCCCGGCGAAATCCACGCCCGCGTGCCCCTGTCCGACAGGGCCTCGGATGCGGTCTACCAGGGCCGCGAAACCCTGCAGCGCATCCTGGACCGCAAGGACCCCCGCCTCTTCGTCGTCGTCGGCCCCTGCTCCATCCACGACCCGGTCGCCGGCTACGACTACGCCCAGCGGCTGAAGAGGCTCGCGGCGCAAGTGCAGGACACCCTGTACCTGGTGATGCGCGTCTATTTCGAGAAGCCGCGCACCTCCACCGGCTGGAAGGGTTTCGTCAACGATCCGCGCATGGATGACTCCTTCCACATCGAGGAAGGCATGGAGAAGGCGCGCCGCTTCCTGCTGCAGGTGGCCGAGCTGGGCCTGCCCGCCGGCACCGAGGCCCTGGACCCCATCGCCCCCCAGTATCTGGGCGACCTGGTTTCCTGGACGGCCATCGGCGCCCGCACCTCCGAATCCCAGACCCACCGGGAGATGGCTTCCGGACTGTCCACGCCGGTGGGCTTCAAGAACGCCACCGACGGGGACATCGAGGCGGCGATCAACGGCATCAAGTCGGCGTCCAGCCCCCACAGCTTCCTCGGCATCAACTTCCAGGGCCAGTCGGCCATCGTCCGCACCCGGGGCAACGCCTACGGCCACATCGTGCTGCGCGGCGGCAACGGCCGTTCCAACTACGACACCGTCAGCGTCTGCATGACCGAGCGCGCCCTGGCCAAGGCGCGGCTGCCCGCCAACATCGTCGTGGACTGCTCCCACGCCAATTCCATGAAGGATCCGGCCCTGCAGCCCCTGGTCCTGTCCGACTGCGTGCACCAGATCCGCGAGGGCAACCAGTCCCTCGTCGGCTTTATGATCGAGAGCAATATCGAAGGCGGCAACCAGCCCATCCCCGAAGACCTCTCGAAACTGAAATACGGCTGCTCGGTGACGGATCCCTGCGTCGACTGGCCCACCACGGAGACCATGATCCGCAAGGCGCACGACATCCTGAAGGACGTCCTGCCCCGTCGCAACGCCTGAAACCGAACAAGAACCATGCCCCTGATCCAGCCCTTCCGCGGCCTGCGTCCCGCGCCCGGCCGCGCCGCCGACGTTGCCGCGCCCCCTTATGACGTGCTCTCCGCCGAGGAGGCCCGCCGCCGCGCCGCTGGCCGCCCCTGGAGCTTTCTGCACATCTCCAAGGCGGAGATCGACCTGCCGCCGGAAACCGACCCTTACTCGCCGGCGGTGTACGCCAAGTCGCGGGAGAACTTCGAGGCCATGCTGCGGGAGCGCGTGCTGCTGCGCGATGACGCGCCCTGCTACTACGTCTACCGCCTGGTGATGGGCAGTCACACGCTGACGGGGCTGGTGGCCGCCGCGGCGGTGGCCCACTACGACAGCAACCGCATCCGCAAGCACGAATTCACCCGGCCCGACAAGGAGGACGACCGGGTCCGGCAGATCGAGGCGCTGAACGCCCAGACCGGCCCGGTACTGCTCGCCCACCCGAGCGCGCCGGAAGTGGACGCCCTGCTGGCCCAGGCATCGGCCGGCGCGCCCGAGGCGGACGTGACCGCCGAGGATGGCATCCGCCACAGCATCTGGGCCATCCGCGACCCGCAGAGCATTGCGCGCCTGAGCGCCGCCTTCGATGCCATGCCGGCCCTCTACATCGCCGACGGGCACCACCGCTCGGCGGCGGCCTCCCGCGTGGCGGCGGCACGGCGCGGCAGCGGCGCCCCCGCCTCCGCCGAATACTTCCTGTCCGTGATCTTCCCCCACCACCAGATGCGCATCCTGGACTACAACCGCGTGGTGAAGGACCTGAACGGGCTGGATGCCGAGGCGTTCCTCGCCCGCATCGGCGAGCGCTTCGCCGTCGAGCCGGCGCCAAGCCGCGTCAAACCGCGGCGGCCCGGCGAATACGGGCTCTATCTGCGCGGCCGGTGGTACGGCCTGACCATCCGCCCCGAGCTCATCCCGCCGGACGATCCCGTCGCCCGGCTGGACGTGAGCCTGCTCTCCGACCACCTGCTCGGCCCGCTGCTGGGCATCCGCGACCTGCGCCGCGACAAGCGCATCGACTTCGTCGGCGGCATCCGCGGCCTGGAAGAGCTGGAGCGGCGCGTGGACGGCGGCGGGATGGCGGCGGCCTTCGCCCTGTACCCGACGCGCATGGAAGAGCTGATGGCCGTGGCCGACGCCGGGGATGTCATGCCGCCGAAATCCACCTGGTTCGAGCCCAAGCTGGCCGACGGGCTGGTCTCCCACGTCCTGGATTAGCAGCAGTCCCCAGGCGGCTTACAGTGTGCACGGTATGTCCGCCCTGGGCGGCATTGCGTAGGCTTCCCTACACAATATTCGCAAAAGCCGGGAATCGCCGACGCCGCGCCCGGTCCAAGCAGTGCAACCCGAACGGATAATGCCATGTGGAAGACCGGGCGGTCACACCGTTCCGTCCGTATGCGGAAATACGCGCTGATCGGCGCGGGTGCGGTTTTTGTCCTGGCGGCGGGCATCCTGGCCGTCCATGAAATCCGCTCGTCGCATCTTCAGGCGAACCTGTTCTCCCGGCTCGGCCAGGATGCGAAATTCTGGGTCGAACCGGGCGCCAGCCCGTCCGTCCGCTTCACCCGCACGGGCCCCTATGACCACCGGCTGGGCTACGCGGAGCTGCCGGGCTTCCTGGAGCGCCTGCGGGAGCGCAACTACGCGGTCACCGAGCAGGCGCGCGTCTCCCCCGCCTTCGCCTCGGCCATGGACTGGGGCCTGTTCGCCCCCTACCGGGAAAAAACCCAGGCCGGCCTGACCGTGCTCGATTGCCGCGGCGAGCCCCTGTTCGCCGCCCGCTATCCGGAGCGGACCTATCCGACTTTCGAGACCATTCCCCGCGTCCTGGTGGACACGCTGCTGTTCATCGAGAACCGCGAGCTGTTCGACGCCCATCCGACGCGCAACCCGGCGGTAGAGTGGGACCGTTTCGCCAAGGCGATGCTCGACCAGGCTATTCACCTGGTCGACGACGACCACGACCGGCCCGGCGGCAGCACCCTGGCCACCCAGATCGAGAAGTACCGGCATTCGCCCGAGGGACGCACGGTTTCCGGCAGCGAGAAGCTGCGCCAGATGGCCTCGGCCTCGCTGCGCTCCTACCTGGACGGGCCGGATACTTTCCTCGCCCGCCGCCGCATCGTGCTGGACTACATGAACAGCGTGCCGCTGGCCGCCCGGCCGGGATACGGCGAGGTGAATGGCCTGCCCGACGGCCTGCGGGTTTGGTTCGGGCGGGACTTCCGCGAGGTCACCGCCCTTCTCGCCCACGGGGACAGCGCCCCCCTCGCGGCCCGCGCCCTGGCCTACAAACAGGCGCTCGCCCTGCTCATCGCCCAGCGGCGTCCGTCCGACTTGCTCCTGCAATCCCCCGAAAGCCTGGAAAACCAGGCCAACCGCCATCTGAGGCTGCTCGCCGAGGCCGGGATCATCACGCCGGCCATGCGCGACGCGGCCCTGGCGCAGCCGCTCGCACTGCAAAGGGCCGATTCCTTCGCTCCGCCGCCTTCCTTCGCCGCGCGCAAGGCGGCGAACGCGGTGCGCGCCAGCCTCGGCGCGATGCTCGGCCGCCCCCGGCTCTACGAGCTGGACCGGCTGGACCTGACGGCGGCCACCACGCTGGACGCCCGCCTGCAGCAGGCCATCACCGCCGTCCTCTCCGGCCTGCAGGAGCCGCGCAACGCCCGGAACGCCGGCCTCACCGGCCCGAAAATGCTCGAGGCGAGCGACCCGGCCAAGGTCGTGTACAGCTTCACGCTCTATGAACGCACGCCGACCGCCAACGTCGTGCGCGTGCAAGCGGACAACCTGGACCAACCCCTGGATATCAACGAGAGCACCAAGCTCGACCTGGGCTCCACCGCCAAGCTGCGTACCCTGATCACCTATCTGGAGATCGTCGCCGACCTGCACGCGCGTTACGGCGAGATGGGCCCCGCGCAACTGCGCGAGCTGTCCGTCCCATCCCGGGACGCCATCGCCCGCTGGGCCATCGACTATCTGGCGAAGGCCAGGGAGGGCGGCGGCGAGGCGGCCCTGGAGCCCATGCTGGCCGCGGCGCTGGAACGGCGCTACTCGGCCAGCCCGGGCGAGACCTTCCTCACCGGGGGCGGGCTGCACACCTTCGAGAATTTCGACCCCCTGGACAACGCCCGCGTCCTCACGGTGCGCGAGGGACTGCGCCGTTCCGTGAACCTGGTGTTCGTGCGGCTGATGCGGGACATCGTGCACCACTTCGAGTCCGAGCTGCAGCGCGGCTCGGCGCCGCCCTCCGCCGATGGGGACGAGGCGGTGCGGCGCGCCTACCTCGGCCGCTTCGCCGACCGGGAGGGCAGCGAGTTTCTCCGGCAGTTCTACCGCAAGCACCAGGGGCGGACGATGCAGGAATCCCTCGACCAAGCCGCGCGGCAGGCCGGGGCGACGCCGAAGCGGCTGGCGGTCCTGTTCCGGTCCGTGGTGCCCCAGGCCGAGGCGCCGGCGCTGGCCGCCTTCCTGAAGAAGCACCTGCCGGCCGCCCAGGTGTCGGCAGAGCTCGCGGCCAAGCTGCACCGCGACTACGCGCCGGAGCGTTACAGCCTGGCCGACCGCGGCTACCTCGCCCACGTGCATCCGCTCGAACTGTTCGTGCTGGGCTTCCTCTGGCAGCATCCGCAAGCGACGCTGCACGAGGTGCTGGAGGCGAGCCGGGAGGAGCGCCAGGCCGCTTACGCCTGGCTCGCCAAGCCGCAGATGAAGCAGGCCCAGGACAGCCGCATCCGCGTGCTGATCGAGGCGGACGCGTTCGGGGAAATCCACCGGCGCTGGAAACGCCTGGGCTACCCCTTCGAATCCCTGGTGCCGTCCTATGCCACCGCCCTGGGCAGCTCGGCCGACCGGCCGGCCGCCCTGGCCGAGCTGATGGGCATCGTCCTCAACGACGGCGTACGCCTGCCCACCGCGCGCATCGAAGCCTTGCAGTTCGCCGCCGCCACCCCTTACGAGACGCGGCTCGAACACCGGCCCGGCGCCGCCGAGCGGGTGCTGCCGCCGGAAGTGGCACGGGTGGTGCGGCGCAGCCTCGCCGAAGTGGTGGAAGAGGGCACGGCGCGGCGCCTGAAGGGCGTGTTCCGCGGCGCCGACGGCAAGCCCCTGGAGGTGGGCGGCAAGACGGGCACCGGCGACCACCGCTACGAGACCTTCGGCCGGGGCGGCCACCTGATCTCCTCCCAGGTGGTGGGCCGCTCCGGGACTTTCGTCTTCTACCTGGGCGACCGCTATTTCGGCGCCCTCACCGCCCACGTGCGCGGCCCGGCCGCGGCCGAATACAAGTTCACCAGCGGGCTGCCCGTGCAGATCCTGAAAAACCTGGCGCCGCACCTGGCCGCCCTGGTCGCTGCGGACCCCGGAACCGATCCGGGCGCCTGCTCGCGCCCCGGGCCGAGAATGCTGATGGCGCGCGCCCCGGAGGGCCCGCGATAGGCGGATATTAGAACTCCTAGCAGAATGGCCGTCCGCCCTTCGACAAGCTCAGGGCGAACGGTCATTTTCGAAGCCGTTCGAATGGCCGTCCGCCCTTCGACAAGCTCAGGGCGAACGGTCATTTTCGAAGCCGTTCGTGGTGAGCCTGTCGAACCACAAACGGCGCGCGTGGTATTTCGTAGGCGTTCTTAGCGCGCCGTGCGCAGCGCCGGCTCGAGGTGCGCTTCGACCAGCGCGATGAAGGTCTCGGCCGTGATCGGCTTGGTAATGTACCCGTCGAAGCCGGCGGCCATCACCTTGTCGCGGTCGCCCACCATGGCCAGCGCGGTCACCGCCACCAGCGGGATGTGGCGCCAGTGCGGCTTTGCCTTCAACGTGCGGGCCACGTCATAGCCGCTTACGCGCGGCATCTGGATGTCGCACAGGATGAGATCGAAGGCGGCATCGCGGTCGAGGAGATCCAGGCACTCTTGTCCGTCGTGCGCGGCCACCGGCTGGTGGCCGAAAGCGGACAGGAGGTAGGTGACCAGTTTCAGGTTGGTTGGGTTGTCCTCAACTACCAGGATGCGGGCCATGGGGCTTCTCTGTTGGCGACTGCGAAACGCTTAGGGCGCTTGCGGCAACCCTGAAGCCCACTGGAAGGTTCTCGCGCAAGGTCACGCAGAACTCGCTCCCCGCGCCGTAGGTACTCGTGCACTCGATATGGCCGCCCAGCAGTCCGGCAAGCTTTTGGCTCAGATACAGGCCGAGGCCCGTGCCCTCCGCCCGCTCCGCCCCCTCGAGCTGCTCGAATGCCTGGAACAGCCGGTCCCGTTGCTCCGGCCGGATGCCCACACCCGTATCCCTGATCCGGATGCGGGTGAGGTTGTTGCCGTTCATGTATCCCCCTTCCAGCGTCACCGTGATGTCGCCCTTGTCGGTGAACTTGATGGCGTTGTTGACGACGTTGATGACGATCTGGGACAGCGCCCGCCGATCGGTGCGCAGCAGCACCGGCGCCTCGGGCAGGCGCATGCCGAAGCCGAGGCCCTTCTGCTCGGCCATCGGCACCAGCGGCGCCAGCGCTTCCCCGAGCAGCTCCTGCAACACCACCTGCTCCAGGTTGAGCGAAATCTTGCCCGACTCGATCTTCGCCACGTCGAGCAGGTCGTTGATCAGCGAGAGCAGGTGCCGGCTGCTGCCCTGGATGGTCTGCAGCTGGTTCTGCTGCTCGCCGGTCAAGGGCCCCGGCAGCCCCATCAGCATCGTGCCGGTGAAGCCGATGATGGCGTTGAGCGGCGTGCGCAACTCGTGGCTCATGTTGGCGAGGAAGCGGTCCTTGGCCAGCGAGGCGCGTTCCAGCTCGACGTTCTGCTCCTGCAGCGTCTGCTCGAACTTCTTGCGCTCGGTCACGTCGCGGGCCGCGGCGAACACGCCCTGCAGCCTCCCGTCCCGGTCGTAGAAGGTCGTGGCGTTGTAGGAGACCACCGTTTCCTTGCCGTCCCTGGCCCGGGCCGTCAGCTCATAGTTGGTCACCCGCCCCTCGCTCAACACGAGGCGGATGCCCTCGTCCGCCACGACGGGATCGGTGAAATAGTTCTTGAACAGGGTGCCGATCAGTTCGTCCCGGGAGAGCCCGGTGAGGGTTTCCATCTGCTGGTTCACGTCCGTGATGATGCCCAGCGGGTCGGTGGTCATCAGGGCGTCGATGTTCGATTCGATGAGCGAGCGGGTATAGAACTGGGAGTCGCGCAACTGCCCTTCGAGCTCCTTTTGCGCGCCGATGTCCCGGGCCGCGGCCAGGATCCCCAGCGGCTTGCCCGCCGAATCGGTAAACACGCCGGCATTGAAGCTCACGGTAAGGCGCCGGCCCCAGCGGGTGATCAGCACCAGCTCGTAGCCGATCACCCGGCCCGCGGCGAACGTCTGCTGCACGCCGGCCAGCGCCCGCTCGGGCTCGGTGAAGTAATCGGCGAAGCGCGAGTTGATCAGGTGCTTGCGCGTGTAGCCGGTGGACCGGATCGCCTCCTGATTCACGTCGATGACGACGCCGTCGGGGGCGATGGCGAACAGGGCGTCGGCGGACGCCTCGATGAGGGAGCGGTTGTAGGCCTGCTGCTCGGCGAGCTGCCCCTGCAGGCGGGCCTGCTCGGAGATGTCCCGGGCGCTGGCGAAGATGCCCTGGACGCGGCCGTCGGCGGCACGGAACACGGAGGCGTTGAAGGACACCGTGGCCTTGCGCCCGCTCTTGGGGCGCAGCACCAACTCGTAGTTGGTCACCACCCCCGCGGCGAAGGTGCGCTTGACGCCGGCATCGGCCTGGTCGGGCTCGGTGAAATACCGCTTGAAGGGGGAGCCGATCAGGCTGTCGCGGCTGTAGCCGGCCATCCGGCACATCTGCTCGTTCACGTCGGTGATGAAGCCGTCCGGGTCCACCGTCACCAGGCCGTCCACCGACGACTCGATCAGGCCGCGCAGGTAGGTCTGCTGCTCCCGCAACTGCTCCTCCAGGCGCACCCGGTCGGTGATGTCCCGCGCCGAGGCGAAGATGCCGCGCACTTCGCCTGTGGCGTCGCGGAACACTGAGGCGTTGAAGGAGACCTGGAGCAGCCGGCGCGTGCGCGAGACGATGGTGAGCGCGTATTCGGTCACCACTCCCTTCTCGAAGGTCTCCTTGACCCCCTGCCGCGCCCGCTCGGGCTCGGTGAAGTAGTCGGCGAAGGCGGTGCCGGTCAGCTCGCCCCGCGTGTAGCCGGTCATCTGGCACATGCGATCGTTGATGTCGGTGATGGTGCCGGATGGGTCCACCGTGATGAGGCCGTCCACCGACGATTCGATCAGGCCGCGCAAATAGGTCTGCTGCTCCCGCAACTGCTGCTCCAGGGCCTTCTGGTCGGTGATCACCCGGGCCGCCGCGAACACCCCCTGCAGCTTGCCCTCCCGGTCGTTGAAGGTGGTGGCGTTGTAGGAGACCACGGTTTCCTGGCCGCTCTTGGCCCGGGCGGTGAGCTCGTAGTTGGTCACCTTGCCCTGGCGCAGCACCAGCTTGACGCCTTCCTCGGCGCGCCGCGGGTCGGTGAAGTAATTCTTGAAGGGGGTGCCGATCAGTTCCTCCCGGCTGAAGCCGGTGAGGGACTCCATCTGCTGGTTGACGTCGGAAATGATGCCCAGGGAGTCGGTGGTCATCAGGGCGTCGATATTGGATTCGATCAGCGACCGGGTGTAGAACTGGGAAGACTGCAACTGGGCTTCCAGTTGTTTCTGGGCGGCGATGTCCCGGGCCGAAGCGAAAATGCCGCGTACCGTGCCGGCCGCATCCTTGAACACCGCCGCATTGAACGACACCGGCAGGCACTCGCCGCCGGCCGCCTCCAGGGTCAGCACGTAGTTGGTGACCGCCCCCTCCTTGAAGGTAAGCCGCACGCCCTCGGCGGCCCGCTCCCGCTCCGTGAAGTAGGACGGGAAGGAGGAGCCGATGAGCTGGCCGCGCTGCCGCCCGACCATCCGGCACATGGTCTCGTTCACGTCGGTGATCGCCATGGACTCGTCCACCGTCACCAGGCCATCGACCGAGGCCTCGATCAGGCCGCGGTTGTAGGCGCGCTCCTCCGCGAGCTGGGTCTGCAGCCGCGCCTGCTCGGTGACGTCGCGGGCGCTGGCGAAGATGCCGCGCACCGTCCCCGACTGGTCCTTGAAGATGGCGGCGTTGAACGACACCAGGCGCTCGCGGCCGTCCTGCGTGCGCAGGGTCAGCTCGTAGTTGGTGACGGCGCCCTTGTCCAGGGTCAGGCGCACCCCGTCGGCGGCGTTCCGCGGATCGGTGAAGTAGCCCGGAAACGGCGAGCCGACCAGTTCGTGCCGGGCGTAGCCGGACATGC
>CAYZLI010000012.1:0-4752 GCA_964479195.1 uncultured Rhodocyclaceae bacterium | reverse complement strand
AAGTAGCCCGGAAACGGCGAGCCGACCAGTTCGTGCCGGGCGTAGCCGGACATGCGGCACATGGTCTCATTGACGTCGGTGATGTTGAGCATCGGGTCCACGGTGATGAGGCCGTCCAGGGAGGCTTCGATCAGGCCGCGGTTGTAGGTGCGCTCGTCGGCGAGCTGGGCCTGCAGCCGCGCCTGCTCGGTGATGTCGCGGGCGCTGGCGAAGATGCCGCGCACTTCGCCCGCCGGGTCCCGGAATACCGAGGCGTTGAACGATACCCGCAGGCGCGGCCCCTCCCTTGTGGCCAGGGTGAGCTCGTAGTTGGTGACCAGCCCCTTGTCGAAGGTCTCCCGCACCCCGGCCTCGGCCTGCTCCGGGTCGGCGAAGTAATCGGCGAACGGGGTGCCGATCAGCTCCTCGCGGGAATAGCCGCTCATCTGGCACATGCGCGCGTTGACGTCGTTGATGGTGCCGGAGGGGCCCACCGTGATCAGGCCGTCCACCGAGGCCTCGATCAGGCCGCGGTTGTAGGCCTCGGAATCGCGCAACTGCTGCTCCAGGCGCTTCTGGTCGGTGATGTCGCGGGCGGCGGCGAAGACCCCCTGCAGCTTGCCCTGGGCATTGTGGAAGGTGGAGGCGTTGTAGGACACCAGGGTTTCGCGCCCGTCCCGGTGGCGGGCGGTGAGCTCGTAGTTGGTCACCTTGCCCTGGCGCAGCACCAGCTTGACGCCTTCCTCGGCGCGCTGCGGGTCGGTGAAATAGTTCTTGAACGGCGAGCCGATCAACTCCTCCCGCGCCCGGCCGGTGAGCGCCTCCATCTGCTTGTTCACATCGGAGATGATGCCCAGCGGGCCGGTGGTCATCAGCGCATCGATGTTCGACTCGATCAGGGAGCGGGTGTAGAGCTGGGTGGCCTTCAACTCCTCGGTGAGGCGGATTTCGTCCGAAATGTCCTTGGAAATGAGCAGGAAGCCGACGGGCTTCCCGGCGGCGGCGCGGCGCGGGGTGATGACGACGCGGGCGGTGAAGCGGTTGCCGTTCTTGCGCATCCGCTGGATGGTGCCTTCCCATTTGCCTTCCCGGATGGCGGCGTCGAGGATTTCGCCCGGCTTGCCGGCCTGGACGTCCTCGGGGGTGTGCAGGATCGACGAGTTGGCCTTGCCGACCACTTCCTCCGCGTCGTAGCCGTAGAGGCGGCGCGCCCCTTCGTTCCACAGCAGGATGCTGCCGTCCAGGCTCTTGCCGATGATCGAGTACTCGGTGGAGGCCTGCAGGATGTTGGTGATGAAATCCACCGCGCTGGTCGCATCGCCCACCACGGTGTAGAGCTGGGTGGCCTTCAGTTCCTCGGTCAGCCGGATCTCGTCCGAAACGTCCTTGGAAATGAGCAGGAAGCCGATCGCCTCCCCGGCGCCGTCGTAACGCGGGGTGATGACGATCCGGGCGGTAAAGCGCTTGCCGTCCTTGCGCATGCGCTGGATCGTGCCTTCCCACTTGCCGCCCTTCATGGCCGCCCGGAGAATTTCAACCGGCTTGCCGGCCTGAACATCCTCGGGGGTGTGCAGGATCGAGGAATTCGCCTTGCCGACGACTTCTTCCGGCTCATAGCCGTAGAGTCGGCGCGCGCCCTCGTTCCACAGCAGGATGCTGCCGTCCAGGCTCTTGCCGATGATCGAGTATTCGGTCGAGGCCTGGAGGATGTTGGTGATGAAATCCACCGCGCTGTTTGCACCGCCGATGATGGTGGGGTCGAAGAGCTTCGTGGACATGGGATTTCCCTCCACCTGATTTTCAATGTTCAGCCATGCAGCGGCGCCCGGGCCAGCACGCGCTGCACCAGGTCGTGCTCCTGGCCCAGCAGGCGCACGATCTCCGCGGCGGACACCGGCGGGCTGACCAGGTTGCCCTGGATCCGGTCGCAGTGCTCGGCGTGCAGCAGATTCACCTGCTCGCCGGTCTCCACCCCTTTGGCAATGGTCGTGAGCCCGAGATTGCGTCCCATGGCGATGATGGCCCGGATGACCGCGAGATCGTGCCCGCTCGCCTGCATGCTATGAACGAAGCTGCGGTCGATCTTCAGGCTGTCGAGGGGCATTTGCGTCAGCTGGTTGAGGCTGCAGTAGCCCATGCCGAAGTCGTCGATGGCGATGTGGATGCCCATGCCGCGCAGCCTTTGCAGGCAGGCGATCGTGTGCTCCACCTCGCGCATGGCGATGGTCTCGGTGATCTCGATCTCGAGCCAATCGGCCGCCGCCCCGGTCTCCTCCAGGATTTCCTCCACCGTATCGGCCAGCTCGTTGCATTTGAACTGGCGCACCGACAGGTTCACCGCGACGCGCAGGGGCGCCAGCCCTGCGTCCCGCCACGCCCCGATCTGCCGGCAGGCGGTGCGCAGCACCCACTCGCCGATCGGCACGATGAGCCCCGTCTCCTCCGCCAGCGGGATGAACTCGCCCGGCAGTACCAGCGCCTCGCCCCGCCGCCAGCGCAGCAGCGCCTCGACGCCCTCGATGTGCCCCAGGCCGAGATCGAGTTTCGGCTGATAGACGAGCTCGAACTCGCCTGCGCCCAGCGCGCGGCGCAGCGCCCCTTCCATCTCCAGGCGCCGGTGCGCGCCGGCATTCATCTGCTCGGTGTAGAACTGGAAGGCGTTGCGCCCCTGGTCCTTGACGGCGTAGAGGGCCATGTCGGCGTTGCGCAGCAGCTCCTGGCCGCTCTTGCCGTCGTCGGGGAAGACGCTGACGCCGATGCTGCCGGAGATGAAAAGCTCGGC
This sequence comes from uncultured Rhodocyclaceae bacterium, assembly GCA_964479195.1. Lineage (GTDB taxonomy): Bacteria > Pseudomonadota > Gammaproteobacteria > Burkholderiales > Rhodocyclaceae > Desulfobacillus. The sequence goes on along the minus strand of CAYZLI010000012.1, from coordinate 1,991 downwards.
GCCGGCCACGCGCATCGGCTCGGCCAGGCGATCCAGGATCTTGCCGGCGGTGGTTGCGGCGCTGCGCGAATCGGCGAGTCCGGAGAGCAGGACGACGAACTCGTCGCCGCCCAGGCGCCCGACCGTGTCGTTGGCACGCACGCAGTGCCTGAGCCGCGCCGCCGCCTCCTTCAGCAGCTCGTCGCCCGCCTCGTGGCCGAGGCTGTCGTTGACTTCCTTGAAGCGGTCCAGATCCACCAGGAGCAGCGCGAACTGCTCGCCGTGGCGCTGGGCTCCGGCGATCTCCTGCTCGAGCCGCGCGAGGAAGAGGGTGCGGTTGGCGAGCCCGGTGAGGCCGTCGTAATGGGCGACCTGCTCCAGGCGCTCATGCGCCTGCCGGAGGGCGTCGACGCTGTGCATCAACTGCTGGTTGACCGCCTCGACCGCCGCCTGGCGTTGCAGCTCCTCGTTAGTGCGGAACAGGTCGGCAAAGGCCATCACCTTGGCGCGCAGGATCTGCGGCATCAGGGGCTTGAACAGGTAATCGAGGCCGCCCGCCTCGTAGCCGCCGAGGATCTCCTGGTCTTCGGGGGTATAGGCGGTGATGAAGACGATCGGGGTGTTCGCGTGCCGCGGAAGCTTGCGCAAGCGCTTGGCCGTCTCGACGCCGCCCATGCCGGGCATGCGGATGTCCATCAGGACGAGGACGAAATCCGACTCCCTCGCCTGCTCCAGCGCCTCCTCCCCGGAGCGGGCATGCACCACCTGGACCGGGAGTCCGGCGAGCATCGCCTGGACGAGGTAGAGGTTGGCCGGCTGGTCATCGACGGCCAGCACCTTCAACTCGCCCGGCTCCGGCCCCGTCCTGGAGCCCGCGCCGGCGGCTTGCTTGGTGCGGCGGCGGGCGCGGCCTGCACCGTTACCCGCCCGCTGGGCAGGAGTGGGATCGATTGACGCTCCGGCCCCGTGCCGGCCTTCCTGCCGCCACGGGCCAAGGCATTGATATTCAGGCGTAAGGGAGCTGCCTGACTCCATGAATGGACTCCAAACCCGTCCGCGCCTTACCGCCTTTTCTCTTGTGGCCGGACGAAAACTCCCTGATGAGCGGCGCAATATACTGTAAAAAAATGTTACGTGGAAAGATTTTCCACGTCTGATTTGACCTACCGCAAACCTGGGGGGTTGGACTTATCTGACTGATGAAAAAGGGAAAAACAGGATAGATAACGGCAAACCGTTAGTCGACTGACCGGAACTCATTAGCACCGCGACATACGGCACGGGTTGGTTCGATGGTGCCGCAGCGGCGAAGGGTTTGCTAGGTGCTGTGATGTGTGTATGATACACACCATGAACAGCACCGAGATCATCAAGGAGCTGGAAAACGCGGGCTGGGTCCTGCGGGGCGTGAAAGGCTCACATCACATCTACACACATCCGCAGCGGAGCGGCCATATCAGCGTGCCGCATCCAAAGAAGGATCTCGGCGTCGGCCTGACGCACAAGCTGCTCAAACAGGCCGGGTTGAAATGAAAGGAGCATCGACATGAAGTATCCGATTGCCATCGAGCCGGGCGACGAGCGCCGCGCCTTCGGCGTGGTCGTGCCCGATCTGCCGGGCTGCTTTTCCGCCGGGGACAGCCTGGATGAGGCGGTCGATAACGCGAAAGAGGCCATCGAGCTGTGGCTGGAAACGGTTATCGATGACGGCGGCGCGATTCCCGAGCCGCGCCCCATCGCCGAGCATCAGAAGAGTCCGGAATTCGCCGGCTGGATTTGGGCCGTCGTGGCGGTGGATCTGGCCGAGCTTTCCGACAAGGCGGAACGCGTGAATATCACCTTGCCGGCCCGGGTGTTGCGCCGGATCGACGCGGCGGCCAAAGCTGCCGGTGAATCCCGTTCAGGGTTCATTGCGCACCTCGCGCTGCGTCGACCTGGCGAAGCTGGTTGAATACTGGTGCCCGGAGCCGGAATCGAACCGGCATGACCGTTGCCGGCCGAGGGATTTTAAG
>CAYZLI010000011.1:32655-45884 GCA_964479195.1 uncultured Rhodocyclaceae bacterium | reverse complement strand
GGGCGGCGGCACCAACATCTACCGCGGCCACGACAACGTGCAGGGCGCGACCGACGTGGGGCCGAACCCCGACTCCTTGCCCGGCTACTACGGCATCGCCGCCGGCTCCTGGAAGCACTGGTGCAACGTCTGGGGCGTGGACTACGAGTGGGTGAAGAAACAGTTCGTCTCCCAGGCCATGATGGAGAAGCCCGGCATCACGGTGTCGCGCTGGATCGACGGGGTGATGGAGAAGAACGAGCTGATCGACCAGGACCCGAACCTGCACGCCGTTTTCTACTGGGGCCATGCGCCCAACTCCCAGACCCGCGGCCTGGAAATGAAGAAGGCCATGGACCGGCTGGATCTCCTGGTGGTGATCGACCCCTATCCGTCGGCCACGGCGGCCATGGCGGCCATGCCGGGCGACCCCAAGGACCTCAACCCGAACCGGGCCGTGTACCTCCTGCCGGCGGCCACCCAGTTCGAAACCTCGGGCAGTGTGACCGCGTCCAACCGGTCGCTGCAATGGCGCGAGCGGGTGATCGAGCCCTTGTTCGAGTCCCGCACCGACCAGATGATCATGTACCAGCTCGCCGAGAAGCTGGGGTTCGGCAAGGAACTGGTGAAGAACTACAAGCTGGTGCAGGGCAAGGGCGGCCTGGAGCCGGAGCCGGAATCGATCCTGCGGGAGATCAACCGCGGCACCTGGACCATCGGCTACACTGGCCAGTCGCCGGAGCGGCTCAAGCTGCACATGCAGAACATGCATACCTTCGATCCCCGGACGCTGCGGGCGAAGGGTGGTCCCTGCGACGGCGACTACTTCGGCCTGCCCTGGCCCTGCTATGGCACGCCGGAGATGAAGCACCCGGGCACGCCCAACCTCTACGACACCTCGAAACACGTCATGGAGGGCGGCGGCAACTTCCGCGCCAACTTCGGCGTGGAGAAGGACGGCATCAACCTGTTGGCGGAGGACGGCTCCCACTCCAAGGGGGCGGACCTCACCACGGGCTATCCGGAGTTCGACCACGTGCTGCTGAAGAAGCTGGGCTGGTGGGACGAACTGACCGATGCGGAGAAGGCGGCGGCCGAGGGCAAGAACTGGAAGACCGATCCCTCGGGCGGCATCATTCGCGTGGCCATGAAGAACCACGGCTGCCACCCCTTCGGCAACGCCAAGGCGCGGGCCGTGGTATGGAACTTCCCCGACCCGGTGCCGCAACACCGGGAGCCCATCTACAGCACCCGGCCGGATCTCGTCGAGAAGTACCCGAGCCACGAGGACAAGAAGGCCTTCTGGCGCCTGCCCACCCTCTACAAGTCGCTGCAGAAGAAGAACGTCGAGGACAAGCTCTACGAGAAGTTCCCGCTCATCCTCACCTCCGGACGGCTGGTGGAATACGAGGGCGGGGGCGAGGAGACCCGCTCCAATCCCTGGCTGGCCGAGCTGCAGCAGGACGCCTTCGTGGAGATCAATCCCAAGGCGGCCACCGACCGGGGCATCCGCGACGGCGACTGGGTGTGGCTGAAGACGCCCACGGGGGCCCGGCTCAAGGTGCGGGCCCAGGTGACGGAGCGCGTGGCGGCGGACACCTGCTTCATGCCCTTCCATTTCTCCGGCCACTGGCAGGGCCAGGATCTGCTGGACTATTACCCGGATGGAGCGCACCCCATCGTGCGGGGCGAGGCGGTGAATACCGCGACGACCTACGGCTACGACTCGGTGACGATGATGCAGGAAACCAAGACCACCATTTGCCAGGTGGAGAGGGCCTAACCTCCTTCCCCCTCCCCCTGCCAGGGGGAGGGCTGGGGTGGGGGTCCGGCGGAGGAGACTGAATTATGGCTCGCATGAAATTCCTTTGTGACGCCGAGCGCTGCATCGAGTGCAACGGCTGCGTCACGGCCTGCAAGAACGAGCACGAGGTGCCCTGGGGCATGAGCCGGCGGCGGGTGGTGACCCTCAACGACGGCGAGCCGGGCGAACGCTCCATTTCGGTCGCCTGCATGCACTGCACCGACGCACCCTGCATAGCCGTGTGTCCGGTGGACTGCATCTACCAGACCGACCAGGGCGTGGTGCTGCACGACAAGGATCTGTGCATCGGCTGCGGCTATTGCTTCTACGCCTGCCCCTTCGGCGCGCCCCAGTTCCCGCAAGGCGGCGCCTTCGGCATGCGCGGCAAGATGGACAAGTGCACCTACTGCGCCGGCGGTCCCGAGGCGGACGGCTCGCCGGAGGAGCTCAAGAAATACGGACGCAACCGCCTGGCCGAGGGCAAGCTGCCCATCTGCGCCGAGATGTGCTCGACCAAGGCGCTGCTGGCGGGCGACGCCTCGGTCCTCTCCGACATTATCCGGGCACGGGTGCTGGTGCGCGGCCGCGGGGCGGATCTTCCCGGCTGGGGCACGGCCTACGGCAAGCAGGAGCGGGATCAGGAGCGGGAGCGGGAGGGCACCAAGTCATGAGGACGATGCTCGCACTGGCCGGCGCCGTGCTGGCGCTCGGCCTGGCCGCTTGCTCCGACCGGGAGCGAACGGTGATCTACAAGCAGGGCCAGTACCAGGGCAAGACGGACACGGCGCCCTGGACCAATGCGCCCTATGGCGGGGACAAGGCCAAGTGGGAGAGCGACCTGCGCACACGCAACCTGCGCCAGGACGAATACCGCGTGGCTCGGGGCGAGCGCTAGAAGGGAGGCCACCATGAAAGGCATGCTTGTTTTCGTGCAGGCCGTATTTCTTGCGCTGCTCCTGGCGGATGCCGCGGTTGCGGCGGAGGAGCCGAAATCGCCCGAGGTCCGGGCGCAGGGCGGGCCGCGCCACAACATCGCGCCCGTGTGGCGCGAGGCGCGTTCCGGCGAACCCCAGTTCACCACGATCAAGGGCGTCGAGACCAACGTCCTGATCCAGTCCGGCGGCGAGACCTGGCGCGAGATCCGCAACGGACCGATCAGTCTCTACGGGGGCATCCTGCTCGGCCTGGTGGTCGCGGGGATCGGCGCCTTCTACGCCGTGCGGGGTCCGCTGAAGCTGGAGGAGGCGCCGACGGGACGGATGATCGAACGCTTCAACGGCGCCGAGCGCCTGGTCCATTGGGTCATGGCCGGCAGCTTCGTCGTCCTGGCACTTTCCGGCCTGACGCTCCTCTTCGGCAAGCACGTGCTGCTGCCCCTGTTCGGCTATGAGCTGTTTTCCTGGGTGGCCGTGACCTGCAAGAACCTGCACAACTTCGTCGGTCCCTTGTTCCTGCTCTCCATCGTCGCGGCTTTTTTCCAGTTCGCCAAGGACAACCTGTGGCGGCCGGAGGATGGGGAATGGATCCGCAAGGCCGGTGGCCTTGTTTCCGGCGAGCATGTGCCCTCCGGGCGCTTCAACTTCGGCGAGAAGAGCTGGTTCTGGCTGGGCGTGGTGCTCCTCGGGCTGTCCATGAGCATCACCGGGCTGATCCTGGATTTCCCCAACTTCGAGCAGGGGCGGGGCGTGATGCAGGTGTCCCACATCATCCACGCGACCGGCGCCATCCTCTTCATCTGCCTGTCCCTGGGCCACATCTACATGGGCACCATCGGCGTGGATGGGGCGCTGGACTCCATGGTGCACGGGCAGGTGGACGAGACCTGGGCCAAGGAACATCACGAGCTTTGGTACGACGAGGCGAAGCGGCCGGCGGCGGAGCCGGCCCCGGCGGCGCAGCCGGGCGCAGCCACCGCGCACTCTTGAATTCGGGGGCCAACATGAAACGCAAACTGATGCTGGGACTCGCCGCCGCCCTGGCGTTCGGCGCCGCCGTGCAGGCCAAGCTGCCCGCGCCGGCGGAAGAACAGAAGGCCAAGGCGGAGGAAGCGAAGGCCAAGGCGGCCCATGGCAACAAGGTCGCCGACTACTTGTTGTGCAAGGCGCAGAACCGGGTCGCCGAGCGCTACGTCAAGGAGAAGGGCGCCAAGGGCGGCAGCCTGCCCGCCTGCCAGGATCCGGGGCCGTTCCAGATGACCGCGGCGCCACCGGCCGCCGCGCCGGCGGCCGCGCCGAAGAAGTAGCTGCGGCGAAAAAGAGAAGCAAAAAACTACCCCAAGGAGAAAAACATGAAGCTGCCCCTTATCCCGGCCGCCGCGGCGGCCGTTGTGCTTTCCGCCTGCGCCTACCTGCCCGGCGGCGGCTCGGGCGGCGCCGAGGCCCGCCTCGCGCCCACCGGCGGCAACACCGCCAGCGGCACGGTCACCTTCACCCGCAAAGGCGACGTCATGCTGGTCACGGCCAGCCTGAGCGGACTCAAGCCCGGTGGGCACGGCTTCCACATCCACGAGAAGGGCGACTGCAGCGCGCCCGACGGCATGAGCGCCGGCGGCCACTTCAACCCGGGCGGAAAGCCCCACGGCCATCCGCTGCGGGGCGAGCACCACGCCGGCGACATGCCGATGCTGGAGGCGGACGCCTCGGGCAACGCCCGCCTGACCACCGAACTGCCCGGCCTCAGGTTCGATGGCCCGGAGAGCATCGTCGGCAAGGGCGTCATCGTCCATGCCGCCCCCGACGACTTCACGACCCAGCCCACGGGCAATTCCGGGGCGCGGGTCGCCTGTGGGGTGATCGTCAGGCGCTAGGGGCGCGATTGGGCCACTCGGGCCCGGTCGGACGGCGGCAGGAGTTCGCGCAACGACGCCAACCGCTTTTCCTGCGGCAGGCGGGCGAGATCGGCCACGCGGCGGTAGAAGCGCGGCAGGTCGCGGCCCTCCTGTTCGAGCAAGCGCTCAAAGGCGGGAACCCACTGCGTGTAGAGCGCGACGGAGGCGATCTTGGCGTTGTTCGGCTCCCCCGCAAACCAGTGGTCGTAGCCGGCATAGGCGCCCCAGCCGGCCTTCAGCTCGGCGTAGCTCCGTTTCATCTCCGCCATCGTCTCCGCCTTGGCCCGCCGCTGCTCCTCCGGCCCGCGCCCGGCGGTGTAGACGATGTAGACGGTGCGCAGCCGGTCGCGGAAATCGGCGACGAGGGCGATGAACTGGGCCTTGCGACGTTGGTGAGCTTCATAGGCTTGGCGTTGTTCGGCCGTGGCGCTGCGGGCGAGCCAGCGGCGCATGCCCTCGGCTTCCACGGCCGTGGCGAAGGATTCGTTGAACAGGGTGTCGTCCCGCACGTACAGGAGTTGGTGCGCCAGCTCATGGAAGATCACCCGGGCGGCTTCCCATTCGCCGAAGCGCAGGAAGGTGTTGAGGATCGGGTCGTTGAAATAGCCCAGCGTGGAGTAGGCGGGCACGCCGGCCACATGGGTGTCGAAGCCCTCCTGCCGAAGCTGCGCGGCGAAGCCTTCCGCGTTCGCTTTGTCGTAATAACCCCGGTAGCTCACGCAGCCGGCGAAGGGCAGGCACCATTGTTCCGGATCGACGGAGAACTCCGGCGCGGCGAAGACGTTCCACACGACGAACGGCCGGCCGAGGTCGGCATAGGCGCGGTAGCTGCCGTTGTCCGGCAGGGCCAACTCGCGGCTGGCGAACTCGCGGGCCGCACCCACCTGTTCCAGGCGCTTCTTCAGCGCCGGATCGGTGGCCGGATCGGCGACCAGGTCATCGATGGACCGGGCCGCCCGCATGACCGCCAGGTGCCCGCCGACCGCCTGGGCGTAGTAGCCCAGGGTGGAGCAGCCGCCGGCGAGGAGGGCGAGGGTCAGCAGCACCGCGCGCTTGAGGAAGCTCTGAACAGTCCGAAGTGACGGATCCCAAATCGACCTATCCATGCACGAAGCTCCCCGTCTGGAGAAAAGTTGCCACCTGCTCGGCGCAGGCGCGGGAGACGAGCATTTCCGAATGGCTCACCGGCAGGGCGATGAAATCCCTGGCCTCGGGCAGGCGGGTCTCCTCGACCGACACGACGCCGTCGTTCGGGCGCGGCAGGCCCGGGACGAAGCGCCCGAGGCCCAGGCTGCGGGTGCCGGCAAGCACACCGACCTCGATGCTTTCGGGCAGGGCCGGGCAGGGCAGGGCGAGCCAGTCGCGCAGGGAGCGCCCGACGATGGACGACAAGCCGCGGCAGGCGAGCAGCGCCGCGGCGCAGTGGGAGCCGGCCCAGGGCGTCCCCATGACGACGACCCGTCGGATGCGGGTATCCGGATGGTCGGCGAGCATGCTCAAGGCCACCAAGCCGCCCAGGCTGTGGCCGACCAGGTGGATCTTGGCGCCGCCTGTCTCGGCCACGAAGCGGCCGAGTGCCCGGGCGTTGTGGCCGAGCCCGTGGCGCACGGAAGGATAAGAGAAGGCGCGCACGGCGAAGCCCTCGCGGGCGAGGCGCCACTGCTGCAGGAGGAAGACGCTGCCGTGCATCCACAGGCCATGGACGAGGATGACGGTTTCCGACTCGGAGTCCATGTCGGTATTGTAGGAGCGGCGCCGTCTGTGTGTGGGAGCGGCCTTGTGGGAGCGCCGCCCCCGGCGCGATGCGGCGGTCGTGGATCGCGGCGAGGGCGCCGCTCCCACAAACTCTGTCAGGCCTTCAACCTGGCGTTCAGGTGCGGCGCAATGGTCTGCAGGACCTGGGCGAACACTTTCGGGTTGCCGCCGATGATGTTGCCCGTTTCCAGGTAGGCCGCATCGCCCGACAGGTCGCCGACCAGGCCGCCGGCTTCGAGGATGAGGAGTGCCCCGGCGGCCATGTCCCAGGGCGACAGGCCGATCTCCCAGAAGCCGTCGAGCCGGCCGGCCGCCACATAGGCGAGATCCAGGGAGGCGGCACCGGGCCGGCGGATGCCGGCCGACTTGTGCATCAGGTCGCGGAACATGCCGAGGTAGGCGTCGGCATGGTCGAAGACGCGGAAGGGGAAGCCGGTGCCGATCAGGGATTCGTCGAGCCTCGTTCGCTTGGAGACGCGGAGGCGCCGCTCGTTGAGGAAGGCGCCGGCACCCTTGCTGGCGGTGAAGAGCTCGTTCTTCGTCGGATCGTAGACGACGGCGTGGGTGAGGATGCCCTTGTGGGCCTGGGCGATCGACACGGCGTACTGGGGGAAGCCGTGGATGAAGTTGGTGGTGCCGTCCAGGGGATCGATGATCCACCGGTAGTCGGAGTTCCCGGAGGCGCCGGACTCTTCTGCTAGAATCGCATGCTCCGGATACGCCTCGCGCAGTACCCCGATGATGGCCTCTTCCGCGGCGCGGTCCACCTCGGTGACGAAATCCTTGTCCCGCTTCGCACTAACCTTGATGACGTCGATGTCGCGGCTGGCGCGGTTGATGATGCTGCCGGCGCGGCGCGCGGCTTTCACGGCGATGTTGAGGGCGGGATGCATGGGATGCAGTGGCTGCGGAGCCTTGAAGGAGGCGCAATTCTAATATGAACCCGGCTTCCGCGCTGGACCGCATCCGCATCGTCCTGTCCCGCACCAGCCATCCCGGCAACATCGGCGCCGCGGCGCGCGCCATGAAGACGATGGGCCTGTCGCGGCTCTATCTGGTCGAGCCCAAGGACTTTCCCAGCGCCGAGGCGCGGGCCCGTTCCTCCAACGCCCTGGACGTGCTCGAAGCCGCCACGGTCTGCGCCAGCCTGGAGGAGGCGCTGTCCGGCACGGTGCTGGCGGCGGCGCTCACCGCCCGGCGGCGCGAGCTGGCGGCGCCTCTGCGCTGGGCCCGCGAGGGCGCGGCGCAGATCGTCGCCGCCACCGTCCCGGGTGAGGTGGCGCTGGTCTTCGGCAACGAGACCCATGGACTGTCCAACGAGGAACTCGGGCTGTGCCGCCTCCCGGTGATGATCCCCGCCAACCCGGACTATTGCTCCCTTAACCTCGGCGCCGCCGTCCAGGTGATGTGCTACGAGCTGCGCCTCGCCGCCCTGGATCCGGGCGCGGCGCAGCCGGCGCAAGCCGAGCCGGCGAGTTTCGAGGACATCCGGCAGTTCTACGCCCATCTGGAACAGTCGCTGATCGACAGCGGTTTTCTCAATCCGGCCCATCCCAAGCGCCTCATTCCCCGCCTGCACCGGCTGTTCGACCGCGCCGGACTGGAGAAGGAGGAGGTGAGCCTGCTGCGTGGAATGCTGACGGAGTTCCGCAAGGCGATGGGAAAAAGTTGACTGTACCTCGGGGTCTTTTTAATATTTCAGTAATCTCTGATGGAACGGTTCCATGTTCTCCAGGCTTCGCGAAGACATCGCTTGCGTGTTCGACCGTGACCCCGCCGCCCGCAACACTTGGGAGGTGCTCACCTGCTACCCGGGCGTGCACGCCCTGGTCCTGCACCGCTTCGCCCACTGGCTGTGGCGCCATGGCTTGAAATGGCTGGCGCGTGCGGTGTCGCACTTCGGGCGCTTCCTGACCGGCATCGAGATCCACCCGGGTGCGACCATCGGCCGGCGTTTCTTCATCGACCACGGCATGGGGGTGGTGATCGGCGAGACCGCGGAGATCGGCGACGACTGCACGCTCTACCATGGCGTCACCTTGGGCGGCACCTCCTGGAACGCCGGCAAGCGCCATCCGACCCTGGGGGCGGGGGTGGTGATCGGGGCCGGGGCCAAGGTGCTTGGGCCCATCACGCTGGGGGAGGGGGCCAAGATCGGCTCCAACGCCGTGGTGGTGCGCGACGTGCCGGCGGGGGCGACGGCCGTGGGCATCCCCGCCCGCATCATCGAGAGCGAACAGGCCCAGAAGCGCGAGGCTCATGCGGAGAAGCTGGGCTTTTCCGCCTATGCCCTTACGAACAACGGGGATGATCCGCTGGCCAAGGCGATACACGGCCTGCTCGACCACGCCGTCTATACCGACCATCGGATCGAGGCCTTGCTGAAATGCCTGGAGCGCTCCGGCGTGTGCCTGGCCGACGACTTGGCAACGGCGGACAAGTTCGACCCGCAATACTTGAGCAAAATAGTTGACTGAACATGTCGGGTATCGTATAGTCGATAAAAATTCTCAAGTATTCGGGCGGGCGACGCCCATTTTTCCCAGAGGTTCCCTATGAGACTGACGACGAAAGGCCGCTTTGCGGTTACCGCGATGATCGATCTGGCGCAGCGCCAGGCCAACGGGCCCGTCACCCTGGCGGGGATCAGCGACCGCCAGAAGATCTCCTTGTCCTACCTGGAGCAGCTCTTTGGCAAGCTGCGCCGCCACAGCATCGTGGCCAGCGTGCGCGGCCCCGGCGGCGGTTACCGCTTGGCGCGCGGCATGGAGGCGGTCAGCGTGGCCGACATCATCATGGCGGTGGACGAACCCCTCGACGCCACCCAGTGCGGCGGGCGCGAGAACTGCCAGGACGAGCACCGCTGCATGACCCACGAGCTGTGGACCAACCTCAACAAGCGCATGTACGAGTACCTGGCCTCCGTCTCGCTGGCGGACCTGGTCGCCCAGCAGAAGGCCAAGGCTGCGGTGGCGGTGGTGAGCGACGACCGCCTGCGCGGGGGCGCGCGGCGCGACGACATGGTGATCTCCGCGTAATCGTTTCGCATGTTCGCACCCGCCTACCTGGACCATAACGCCACGACGCCGCTGGACGCGCGCGTGCTGGAGGCCATGCTGCCGTACCTGAAGGAGCGCTACGGCAACGCCTCCAGCCGGCACGACTACGGCCGGGCGGCGCGCGCCGCCATCGACACGGCGCGCCAGCAGGCGGCGGCGGCGGTGGGCGCGCACCCGACGGAGGTGGTCTTCACCAGCGGCGGTTCGGAAGCGAACAACCTGTTCATCAAGGGCGCGGCGGCCTGCCTGAAACCGGCTGGCCACCAGCCGCCGGTCGTGGCCGTGAGCGCCGTCGAGCACCCCTGCGTGCGCGAACCGGCGAAGGAGCTCGTCCGCCAAGGCTGGCTGCTGCATGAGATCGCGGTGGACGGGCAGGGCCGCATCGATCCCGACGACTATGCGGTGGCGCTGGCCCGGCCTTCGAGGCTGGTGTCGGTGATGCTGGCCAATAACGAGACCGGCGTGCTGCAGGACGTTGCGGCGCTGGCGGAAAAGGCCCGAGCCAGTGGTGGCAGTGGTGGCAGTGGTGGCAAGAGTGGGACCTGGTTCCATACGGACGCGGTGCAGGCCTTGGGCAAGGTGAAGCTCGATTTCCGCGAGCTGAACTCAGCGGGCGTGCATGCGCTGACGGTCTCCGCCCACAAGATTTACGGGCCGAAAGGTGCCGCCGCCATCGTGCTGGACAAGCGCGTGGAGCTGCGGCCCCTCATCTGCGGCGGCGGCCAGGAACGCAACCTGCGCTCGGGTACGGAAAATGTCGCGGCCATCGTCGGCTTCGGCGCTGCCTGCGAACTGGCGGTGGCGCGGCTGGCGGAAGACGCCGCGCGGTTGCAGGCCCTGCGTGCCCGGCTGGAAGAGGGCCTGGCTGGGCTGGGGGCGAGGATCTTCGGCGCCGGTGCGCCGCGCCTGCCCAACACGGTGTTCTTCGCCATGGCCGCCATCGATGGCGAGACCCTGGTCGCCCAGCTCGACCGGGCGGGCTTCGCCGTGGCGAGCGGCTCGGCCTGTTCGAGCGCTGCGCCCGAGCCCTCTCATACGCTGCTGGCGATGGGTGTGGAGCCCGACCTGGCGAAAAGCGCGCTGCGGGTCTCCCTCGGGCGCGGCAACACGGATGATGACGTGGAGCGTTTCCTGCGAACGCTCGGCGAGATGGTTTGCAAACTGAAAGGATTGGCCGCCCTGGCCGTTTGACTTGAGCCCTTTCCGCTCTGGAGAAGACAAGAATGCTGAAACTGCCCATCTACCTCGACTACTCGGCGACCACGCCCGTCGATCCGCGCGTGGCCGAGAAGATGATCCCCTATCTGGTCGAGAAGTTCGGCAACCCCGCCAGCCGCTCCCACGCCTACGGCTGGGAGGCCGAGCAGGCCGTGGAGGAGGCGCGCGAGCAGGTGGCGGCCCTGGTGAATGCGGACCCGAAGGAGATCGTGTGGACCTCCGGCGCGACCGAATCCAACAACCTCGCCATCAAGGGCGCGGCCTGGTTCTACCAGAGCAAGGGCAAGCACCTCATTACGGTAAAGACGGAGCACAAGGCGGTGCTCGACACCATGCGCGAGCTGGAGCGCCACGGCTTCGCGGTCACCTACCTCGACCCCCAGGAAAACGGACTCGTTGACCTGGATCAGTTCAAGGCCGCCCTCCGGCCCGATACCATCCTCGCTTCGGTCATGCTGGTGAACAACGAGATCGGCGTCATCCAGCCCGTCACGGAGATGGGCGAGATCTGCCGGTCCAAGGGGGTGCTCTTCCACGTGGATGCGGCGCAGGCAACGGGCAAGGTGGCGATCGACCTGGCGAACCAGAAGATCGACCTGATGTCCTTCTCGGCCCACAAGACCTACGGCCCCAAGGGGATCGGCGCGCTCTACGTCCGGCGCAGGCCGCGGGTGCGCCTGGAAGCCCAGATGCACGGCGGCGGCCACGAGCGGGGGCTGCGCTCCGGCACCCTGGCCACCCATCAGATCGTCGGCATGGGCGAGGCCTTTCGCATCGCCCGGGAGGAGATGGCCACGGAGAACGAGCGTCTGCGCATGCTGCGCGACCGCCTGTGGAAGGGCCTCTCGGACATCGAGCAGGTCTTCCTCAACGGCGACCTGGAACGGCGCGTGCCCCACAACCTCAACGTCAGCTTCGCCTTCGTCGAGGGCGAGTCGCTGATGATGGCCATCAAGGATGTGGCGGTGTCCTCCGGCTCGGCCTGCACCTCGGCGAGCCTCGAGCCCTCCTACGTGCTGCGCGCCCTGGGCCGTCCGGACGAGCTGGCGCACAGCTCGATCCGCTTCACCATCGGCCGCTTCACGACCGCGGAGGAAGTGGACTACGCGGTGGCACTCCTGCACCGGCAGATCGCCAAGCTGCGCGAGATGTCGCCCCTGTGGGACATGTACAAGGAAGGCATCGATTTGAACACGGTCCAGTGGGCCGCCCATTGATTTGAAGGAGCAGCAGCATGGCTTATAGCGACAAGGTTCTCGACCACTACGAGCATCCGCGCAACGTCGGCGCCTTCGGCACGGCGGAGGAGGGCGTGGGCACCGGCATGGTGGGCGCGCCGGCCTGCGGCGACGTGATGAAGCTGCAGATCAAGGTGAACAAGGAGGGCGTCATCGAGGACGCCAAGTTCAAGACCTATGGCTGCGGCTCGGCCATCGCCTCCAGTTCCCTGGTCACCGAGTGGGTGAAGGGCAAGACCCTCGACCAGGCCCTGGACATCAAGAACACGCAGATCGCCGAGGAACTGGCGCTGCCCCCGGTCAAGATCCATTGCTCCATCCTGGCCGAGGATGCCATCAAGGCGGCCGTGGCCGACTACAAGAAGAAACACGGAACCGACGAGAGCGGAGAAACCAAACCGGCGCAAGCCGCGAATGCATGAGGTGAGGATATGGCAGTCACACTGACGGAAAGCGCGGCCCGGCACGTGGCCAACTTCATCGCCAAGCGGGGCAGGGGGGTCGGCGTGCGCCTCGGCGTCAAGACCTCCGGCTGTTCGGGCATGTCCTACAAGCTGGAGTTCGCCGACGAGGCGAGCCCCGAGGACATCGTGTTCGAGAGCCACGGGGTCAAGGTGCTGGTGGACCCGAAGAGCCTGGCCTACATCGACGGCACGGAACTGGACTATGCCCGCGAGGGCCTGAACGAGGGCTTCAAGTTCAACAACCCGAACGTGAAGACCAGTTGCGGCTGCGGAGAAAGCTTCAACGTCTGAGCAGGTCGCGCTGCGCCCCGGGAGGGTTCCCGCCTGGCGCGGGAATGGCTGGCAAGAACAATGACGCCGGATTTCAACCAGGATTATTTCGCTTTGTTCGGCCTGTCGGCCGCTTTTCGGATCGACGCCGCGAAGCTGGACAGCGCCTATCGGGAAATCCAGTCGCGGGTGCATCCGGACCGCTTTGCCCACCTGCCCGAAACCGAGCGCCGCCTGTCCATGCAGTGGGCGACGCGGGTGAACGAGGCCTACCGCACCTTGAAGAATCCGCTGCAGCGCGCCCACTACCTGCTGCAACTGGCGGGGGCCGAGACCCACCACGAGACCAACACCGCCATGCCGGCGGAGTTCCTCATGGAGCAGATGGAGTGGCGCGAGGCGGTGGCCGAGGCGCGGGCCGCCGGCGACCACCATGAGCTGGAAAGGCTGATGATCCGACTGCAGCACCAGGCGTCGGAGCTGCGCCGCGAGATCGAGCAGGCCATCGACGAGAAGCGCGACTACATCGCCGCCGCCGACGCGGTGCGCCGGCTGATGTTCATCGAGAAACTGGAAAAAGAAATCGACGAAGCGCTGGAAGCGCTCGAATCCTGA
>CAYZLI010000011.1:30000-32555 GCA_964479195.1 uncultured Rhodocyclaceae bacterium | reverse complement strand
AATGGCTCTACTGCAGATCACCGAACCAGGCATGTCCACGGCGCCGCACCAGCACCGGCTGGCGGTGGGCATCGACTTGGGTACCACCAATTCGCTTGTCGCCACCGTGCGCAACGGCATCGCCGTGGTGCTCAACGACGAGCACGGGCGGGCGCTCCTGCCCTCCATCGTGCGCTACAAGGCCGGCGGCGCCATCGACGTCGGCTATCCGGCCCAGGGAGCCCAGGCCCTCGATCCGCGCAACACCATCGTCTCGGCCAAGCGCTTCATGGGCCGGGGGCTCAAGGACGTGGCCCACATCGAGTCCATGCCCTACGATTTCCTCGACGCCGAGGGCATGGTGCGCCTGCGCACCCTGGCCGGCGTGAAGAGCCCGGTGGAAGTCTCCGCTGAGGTCCTGAAGGTGCTGCGGCAGCGGGCCGAAGCGAGCCTGGGCGGCGAGCTGATGGGCGCCGTCATCACCGTGCCGGCCTATTTCGACGACGCCCAGCGCCAGGCCACGAAGGACGCGGCCAAGCTCGCCGGCCTCAACGTGCTGCGCCTGCTCAACGAACCCACCGCGGCGGCCATCGCCTACGGCCTGGACAACGCCTCAGAGGGCGTCTATGCGGTCTACGACCTGGGCGGGGGCACCTTCGACATCTCCATCCTCAAGCTCTCCCGCGGCGTGTTCGAGGTGCTGGCCACCAACGGCGATGCCACCCTGGGTGGCGACGATTTCGACCAGCGCGTCTATTGCTGGATTCTCGACAATGCCCAGATCGGCTTTCCCAGCATCGAGGACACGCGGCGCCTGCTGCTCAAGGCGCGCGAGGCCAAGGAACTGCTGACCAGCCACGACGAGGCGCCCATCAATGCGGCGCTGGCCTCGGGGGAACCGGTCAATCTCACCCTGGGCATCGACACCTTCGCCGCCATCACCAAGAACCTCGTGGCCAAGACCCTGGCGCCGACGCGCAAGGCCCTGCGCGATGCCGGCCTCACGGTGGCCGACATCAAGGGCGTGGTGATGGTGGGCGGCGCCACCCGCATGCCCCAGATCCAGCACGCGGTCGGCGAGTTCTTCCGCCAGGAGCCGCTCACCAACCTGGACCCGGACAAGGCGGTGGCCCTGGGCGCCGCCATGCAGGCCAACGTCCTGGCCGGCAACCGGGCCTCCAGCGAAGAATGGCTGCTGCTCGACGTGATCCCCCTGTCCCTCGGGCTGGAGACCATGGGCGGGCTGGTGGAGAAGGTGATCCCCCGCAATGCCACCATACCCATCGCCAAGGCCCAGGACTTCACCACCTACAAGGACGGCCAGACGGCCATGAGCTTCCACGTGGTGCAGGGCGAGCGGGAACTGGTCGCCGACTGCCGGTCGCTCGCGCGCTTCGAGCTGCGCGGCATCCCGCCCATGGTGGCCGGGGCCGCCCGCATCCGCGTCACCTTCCAGGTGGATGCCGACGGCCTGCTGTCGGTCTCGGCCCGCGAGATGACTTCCGGCGTCGAGGCGTCCATCACCGTGAAGCCTTCCTACGGGCTGTCCGACGACGAGATTGCCGGCATGCTGAAGGATTCGCTGGATCACGCCGGCGAGGACATGCAGGCGCGCAGCCTGCGCGAGCAGCAGGTGGACGCCCGGCGCCTCATCGAGGCGACGGAGGCGGCGCTGCAGGAGGACGGACACCTGCTCTCGGCGGAGGAGCGCACGCGCATCGACAGCCAGATGGCCGCCCTGCGCGCCAGGATCGAAGCCGCCGACCCGCGCGCCGTGAAGGCCGGCATCGACACGCTCAACGCCGCCACCCAGGAATTCGCCGCCCGGCGCATGGACCAGAGCGTCCGGCGGGCGCTGGCCGGGCACAAGGTCACCGAACTCAAAGTCTAGGGTAAGCCCTAATGACCCAAATCATCGTCCTGCCCCATGTGGAGCTGTGCCCGGAAGGCGCGGTCATCGACGTTCCGCCCGGTACCTCGATCTGCGACGGCCTCTTGAAAAACGGCATCGAAATCGAGCATGCCTGCGAGAAATCCTGCGCCTGCACGACCTGCCATGTCATCGTGCGGGAGGGCTTCGAGAGCCTGGGCGGGGCGCAGGAGAAGGAAGAGGACCTGCTCGACAAGGCCTGGGGCCTGGAGCCCAACTCCCGGCTTTCCTGCCAGGCGATCGTCGATGGCACGCCGCTGGTCATCGAGATTCCCAAATACACCATCAACATGGTCGGGGAAGGACACAAGAAATGAAGTGGACCGACACCCTCGACATTGCCATCGAACTGGCGGATCGCCACCCCGACGTGGATCCGACGACGATCAACTTCGTTGAACTGATGCGGTGGGTCATGGCGTTGCCCGGCTTCGAGGACGACCCGAAGCACTGCGGCGAGAAGATCCTGGAAGCGATCCAGATGGCCTGGATCGAGGAGGTCGAATAACAAGGCCGGGCCGTTATCCTCAATAGCTCTTTGCCCTCTATTATTCGCATAATGTGTATTATGTCAAATCTCGCCGCCGCCTCGAAGCCGCGAAATACACCCTCCGAACCTGGCTTTTCCACGTATCACCCGCCGCCC